>JANLXZ010000078.1:0-13998 GCA_031365375.1 Hyphomicrobiaceae bacterium
GCCTACGCCGAACAGTGGGACGCAAAGGGCCTTCATGAAGCGCTTGGCGGCATCTTCGGCGAAAGTTTGCCAATTGAAAGTTGGGCCGCAGAAGAAGGAATCGCCGACGCCGAGATTCGCGAGCGCATCATGAAGGCGGTCGACGCGAAGGCTGCGGCAAAGGAAGCTGAATTCGGGCCAGAAGCCAGCCGCCAAATCGAGAAAATGGTTCTGCTGCAAACACTCGACCACTTGTGGCGCGAGCATCTGATAACCCTCGAACATCTGCGTCAGGTGATTGGTTTTCGTGCTTACGGGCAACGCGATCCACTTAACGAGTATAAAACCGAGGCGTTCGTGCTGTTCGAGGCGATGCTCGCCAAGTTGCGCGAGGCGGTAACCGGCCAGCTCATGCATATCGAGATGGCGCCGCTCGAGGAGCAGCCGATCATGCAGCCGGTCGAATTGCCGCCGATGCAAGCACATCACATCGACGCCACGACAGGCAGGGACGAGCTTGCGATGGTCGATGCCGTACTCACGGCGGAGCGTCACCCGCGCCGGCCGGAGCCCGAGAAACGCGCACCTCTCCAGGTGCGCAAAGCAGAAGGCGGCGTCGATCCGAACGACCCATCCACCTGGGGTCGCGTCTCTCGGAATGCCCCTTGCCCTTGCGGATCTGGCAAGAAATACAAACACTGCCACGGCAAACTGGACTAAACCTCTGCAGGCAAGCGCCTGCATTGATCGCGATGGCCCGCAGTGAACGTGATGAACCGATGCCACTGACAACGCGCGCGAAAAGCTTCGGGCGTGTGGGCGTCGGTGCGCCGCTTGCACTGCCGGGTCAAACGATCGGAATACTAGGGGGAACATTCAACCCGCCGCACGAAGGACACGTGCAGATTACCGAAATCGCGTTACGCCGACTTCGCCTCGACCAACTTTGGTGGGTCGTGACGCCGGGCAATCCCTTAAAACCGAACGGTGGATTACCGTCACTCGCGCTGCGCATCGCTGCTTGCCAAAAGCTGATCGACAATCCACGCGTCGAAATCACCGGCTTCGAGGCTCGCCTGGGAACACCGTTTACTGCTGCGACGCTCGGATACCTGCGGCGCCGTTTCCCCGGCGTTCGATTCGTCTGGATCATGGGTGCGGACAACCTGGCCACCTTCCATCGCTGGCAACGTTGGCGCGAAATCGCTCGGGAAGTCCCAATCGCGGTCGTCGATCGCCCGGGCTGGCGACTGAAAGGCATGGCGTCGCCGGCCGCGCGATCGCTCGCTGCAGCGTTCGTTCCCGAGACTCAAGCCGCCAATCTGTCACGGATGCGAGCGCCGGCCTGGACGCTGCTGAGCGGCCCCCTCTCGCCACTGTCGTCGACCGCTCTGCGCGCTACGAACACCTGAGCGCGTTGGATGGAATAAGACGCTGATGCGCGTTAACCACACTCGGGAACCATCGATCTCTCACCACAATTGAATGGTCAGCTGAACCGGTTTAGACTAGCAATGGCGTAAATGATCGGGTCGGCGCGTACATCTTGTGTGACGATGGCCGCTTGCGAACTGAATGTAGGACCCCGCTGCGGGGTGGAGATCGGCTCCGCGCAGCAGATATGGCAACAGAAGGAACGTCGCCAGCATATGAGAACCGCGCATGAGGGTGCCCGCCGCGGCGCCGCTCCAAACGACGCTGTCGCCAAAGTTACGGAGACGAGCTCGTCAAAACTCCTCGATCAGATCACGATCTGGCTCGACGAGGCGAAGGCTGAGGATATCGTATCGATCGACCTCGCCGGCAAATCCAGCATCGCCGACAGCATGATCATCGCCACCGGCCGCACCGACCGGCACGTGGGCGCGATCGCTGACCAGCTGCAGCAACACCTACGCGATGCCGGGTGCCGCAAACTGCGGGTCGAGGGCATGCAGACCTGCGACTGGGTGCTGATCGATACCGGTGATATCATCATCCATCTGTTCCGGCCGGAAGTCCGCGAGTTCTACAATCTCGAAAAGATGTGGTCGGGCGAACGTCCGCCAGAGCCCGCATCACACTAACGAACTCATGCGTATCGTCATCGCGGCAGTCGGCCGGTTGAAGGATGGCCCGGATCGGGACCTGCTCGACCGTTATCTCAAACGGCTCACGCAGGCGGGTAGGGCGCAAAGTTTTGCGCCAGTCGAAATGCTCGAGATCCCCGAAGGCCGGGGTGATACGGCGGCGCTGCGCAAAGTCGATGAGGCCTCGCGTCTCTTGAAACTGGTGGCCGGGGTCGAAGTCCTGATCGCCCTCGACGAAACCGGCCGCCCGCATTCGAGCCGCACATTCGCTGACAAGATCGCCAGATATCGCGATCAGGGCACCCAGAGCGTTGCCTTTCTGATCGGCGGTCCCGACGGTCACGGCGATGAGGTTCACCACGCGGCGACCCTCAAATTAGCGCTCGGCCCCATGACGTTGCCACATGGGCTGGCCCGCATCGTGTTGGCCGAACAGCTTTATCGTACGACTACGATACTCGCCGGTCATCCTTATCATCGTGATTGAGTTCACGATCCCAGGCTTGGTCATCCCGGCTTAGCCGGGCGTACGTGCGTACCGCGATTGCGGATAGCACCGTGATGGCGAGGCCGCCTGCAACAAATATGATGTTTGCTGCCCAATCGGCGCGGACGCTGGCAACCTTACCCGACAGTACGAGGACCAAAATACCTCCAATTGCGGCAATGCCCTGCGCCGCCGCCAGCATCGCCGCGGCTTTCAGGTGTCTCGGCGTGCGAAGAGCGCTTTCGGCGTGGCCGAGCCGAAGCGAGTAGCCAAACCCCAGCGCGGCAATAAGTGCCATGCCGGAGCCGTATTGCCATCCGTGCTGCCAACGCAGCCCCGAAAGCCAGTACACCGCCAGCATCGAGGCCGCACCAGCGCCCCAGGTCCAGGCGATCAATCGAGCGTTGCGGCGTGACGCAGTGGCGATCGTGTCAGGCTCGTTGAAAACAGTTCGCGCGGACCAATATGGCGCGTTCACGCGGAGAGCCACGAACGTCGACATCACCGGCAGGAAGAGAGCGGCGGCTCCAGACATCCACGCCGAGCCCGCTCGTGCCCCCATCACCTGACCGATGACGGCCGGGACGAACGCCGCCAAGAGCCAAAAGATGAAGGGCTGCACCGACATGTACTCGCACTAATTCGCTTTGTTACGATGTGATGCGACGTGAAGGAATCAGTTTTAAGGCGGCTCCGCTGATAGCCGCAATCGCCATGGCGCCAAAGAACATTACGTTCTTGGCCGGCCAGTCGGTGAAGCGTTCGACGAGGAACCGCTTCATCTGGCCGTCGAGCAGAAATCCCAGCATCAATGCGACCATCGCAACCAGCTGCGCGATTGCGCCGTATCGCGCCATCGTCAACATCGTTTCATCATCGCCATCGTTCGCTGTTTTGATCAGGGCGTTCGAAATGGTGAGGCATAAACCGCCGACGACGACGAGGCCGACAACATGCGCGGGCCATTCCTTCCAGGTGAGAACTCCGGTTCCGTAGGTGACGAAAATGACGAGCGCGGCCCAGGTCCACACCAACCCCATGGAGCGCGCACTTTTAGCAGCCAACGCTGCGCGGGTTTCACCAGCCGCTGCTGCCGCGGCGAGCTCCCGGATCGCCATCAAAGCGAAGAGAATGTTGGTGCCGGCGGCGATCGTCAAATGGGCGTAGGCCATATTGACGTCGCCAGACCTCGCAGCAGCACTGATCACGAGCGCAGCGACGCTCGCACCGATTGCCAATATCCAAGCGACCATGGCGACATGTCCCATTTTCTCGATCCAACGGCACCGTCAAGTATCGCAAGATGGTAAAAAATCACTAACACTTTTCGTACGCCCGATACCACGAGACAAAATTAGCCAGGCCTTCCTCAATCGCGGTCGAAGGGCTGAAGCCAGTATTGCGCATCAACGCGTCGACGTTAGCGAACGTCGTGTGGACATCGCCTTGCTGCATCGGCAGCATGCGCGTGCGGGCCTGGACGCCAAGCAATCGCTCCAGGATCGCAATCATGTCGAGTAACTCGACCGGCTTGTTGTTGCCGATATTGTAGACGCGGAATGGGGCCGAGGAGGTCGCTGGCGTAAGCGTTGAACCTTCAGCCAGCCCTTGCGCCGGCCGATCTAGCGTCTTGATGATGCCGGCGACGATATCGTCGATGTAGGTGAAATCGCGCGCATGTTGACCGTTGTTGAAAACGTCGATCGTATTGCCTTCTAGCATCGCTTTGGTGAACTTGAAGTAGGCCATGTCAGGCCGACCCCAAGGTCCGTACACCGTGAAGAACCGCAGACCAGTGACCGGCAGCTGGTATAGATGTGCGTAAGTGTGCGCCATCAACTCGTTCGAGCGCTTCGTTGCCGCATAGAGACTGACCGGGTGGTCAGTACTGGAATGATCCTCGGCGAACGGCACGGCAGCATTCGCACCATAAACCGAGCTCGACGAGGCATACACAAGGTGTTTTACCTCCGTTTGCCTGCAGCCCTGGATGATCGACAGGAAGCCGACCAAGTTGCTGTCGATGTAGGCTTCCGGATTATCGATCGAGTAGCGAACGCCGGCCTGTGCACCCAGATGAACGACGCGGTCCGGCCGAGCATCCGCGAATAGCGCCTTCATCGCGCCGCGATCGGCAAAATCAGCCCGCACGAAGCGAAAGCCTGACTGGCCTTCGAGCTGAGCCAGCCGCGCCTCCTTCAACCTCACATCGTAATAAGCATTGAGATTGTCGATGCCAACGACGGTTTCGCCGCGCGCAAGCAGTGCTTGCGCGGTGTGAAAGCCGATGAACCCGGCGGCCCCTGTAACGAGGATCGTCATTTCACTCACGAACCGATCTGATGGATCGGCTTGCCGGCGAACCAAGCTTCGATTGCAGCAACCGTTCCGCCATAAAACATGCGGTAGGTCTCTTCCGTGACGTAGCCCAGGTGCGGCGTGAGGAGCGCGCGTGGCTCCTTGCGCAACGGGTGCTCCCATGGCAGCGGTTCTTCCTCATAGACATCAAGAGCGGCGGCCGCGATCCGATTTTCCCGCAACGCCGCTAGCAGTGCTGCGGCATCGATGATCGGCCCACGCGATGTGTTGATGATCGCCGCAGTGGGTTTCATCGCCCCGAGCTCAACCGCCCCGACGATGCCGAGCGTACGATCAGAAAGCACCGAGTGGATCGAAATGAAGTCCGAACGCCGAAACAGCTCGTCCTTCGCAACAAGCGTCGCGCCGGCTGCCGTTGCCTTCTCCGCCGTCAGATTTTGGCTCCAAGCAATGACCGTCATGCCAAAGGCGCGAGCATATGCCGCCAATTGGCTGCCCAGTTTGCCTAGCCCCAGGATGCCGAGCGTCTTGCCTTTAAGATCTTGCCCGACCGTCGTCTGCCATGCGCCGGTGCGCATCGCCTGCGCCTCGAATGGAATATGACGGGCGATCGAGAGCATCAAGCCGAACGCAAGTTCTGCAGTCGCGTGCCCTCCGCTCGGTGTGCCGCAAACCATAACGCCCTGGGCGGTCGCGGCGGCGACGTCGATCGACGCGTTACGCAGACCCGTTGTCACGCACAGCTTCAACTTTGGTAGCTTTTGGAATATCCCGGCTGAAAAAGGGGTGCGTTCGCGCATCAAGCAGACGATTTCAAAACCGGTAAGCGCGTCTGCGGTTTCAGCTTGGTTGAAAAACGGCCGTCGGAATACCTGGAGCCGGTGCTCCTTCGCCAATCCGCTCCAATCGGCCATCGCCAGCGCCACGCCCTGATAGTCGTCAAGAATTGCAATGGAAGCCATGTTGCGGCCCTGCCCTGGTCGTTGATCAACTTCGTTTCTATACTTGCAATATGCCGCGATCCAGTCGCACGGCAAGACAGGGATATAGCATGGCTATCGGTTTGATTGCGCTTGTGCTGATCGTGGCCTTGGCGTTTCTGCCCGGACTATGGATCCAGGGCGTGTTGACCCGGCATGCGATCGAGCGCGCGGACTTTCCCGGTACTGGAGGAGAGTTGGCGCGCCACCTACTCGATGAAATGAAGCTCGACTACGTCAAGGTCGAAGAAACCAAACTCGGCGATCACTACGACCCCATCGAAAAGGTCGTGAGGCTCTCGCCGGAGCATATGAACAAAAAGTCGCTATCGGCGGTCGTCGTTGCAGCGCATGAAGTCGGACACGCGATGCAAGATGCGACCGACTATGCGCCGCTGAAAGCCCGCACAAATCTTGCGAGGCAAGCGCGCAAAGTCGAAATACTCGGCTCGATCATCATGTTGTTATCACCAGTGATGCTTTTGTTGATGAAGGCACCCGCCGCGATGCTGATCGAACTGGCGCTTGGCATGCTGGTAATGTCGTTTGGAATTTTAATGCACGCTCTGACCCTGCCGGTGGAGTTCGATGCAAGCTTCCGGCGCGCCCTTCCAGTGCTGGAGACAGGCCGCTACATTCCCGAGAAAGACATGAAATCCGCCCGACAGATACTTCGTGCCGCTGCGTTTACGTATGTCGCGGCGGCTGCCATGAGCCTTTTCAACGTCTCGCGTTGGCTACGTATACTGAGGATTTAGTGCGATCTAACGCAATAGGGCGGCGTCCGTAAGACGCCGCCCCACCGAATTCGAACAATCGCACCTTACCAATAGGTTGGCGCATTGTAGTGCTGATGTACGCGGCTTTCCCACGCCCGGTCACTCCACGACGAGTTGTCTGTTGCCGGCGCGGATTTTAGCTGATCAGCGGTAATACCAGTGACATAGCCCTCGAGGCTGGTATCGTATTTCAGGGAATTCCACGGAACCGGGTGATAATCTTGGCCCATGCCGAGGAAACCACCGAAACTCATTACCGCATAGCCGACACGACCCGACTGCCGGTCAATCATCAAATGGTTGATTTCACCGATCTTTTCGCGGTTGGTCGTCGAATACACATTGGTGCCCTCAACCTGTTCACTTGAGATCAGGGTGCCGAAAGGAGATTGGCTGGCCATCTTAAATTCCTCCTATCTGGTGTGTGACTGATTCGGGAGCAGCAAGTCTGCTCGGAGACGCGAAGCAAGTTGCCAGCGCCGTTCTCCCGATGGTCATTCAACTCTCAAATTGGAGAGCGGTTCCAGAGGAGGGTTGTGTTCAGCCTCTCGCGTAATCGGCGACCCGCTGGAGAAAAGCCATGCACTTGTCGAGTTCAGCCACATCGAGCCACTCGTTTGCAGTGTGCGCTTGGGCTATGTCGCCCGGACCGCAGACCACGGCCGGCACGCCACCGATTTGGAATAATCCGGCTTCGGTACCGTACGGCACAGCGAACGTCTCATTCTGACCTGCAAGCCTTTGGCACAACGTGACCACTTCCGATCCAGCCTCGGCACCGAACGGCGGCACGTTGCCGGTCTGGCGCACGACGATGTCGGCTTCGGGCGCGATCGCTTTCATTCCCGGGACAAGCCGAGCGGCGGCTGCTTTGATGCGCGCTTCCCAGGGCTCCAGATCGAACCCCGGCATGGCTCGAATTTCCCAGCCGATCCAGCACGAACCGGGGACAATGTTGCTCGACGTGCCACCGTGTACTTGCGTGACCGTCAATGTATGCCAAGGCGGATCGAACCGCGGATTCTGCGGCAGCGCCTTGATATCGGCTGCCATCTTGTGCAGCTCGACGAGAAGCTCGGTGGCATAGGTCACGGCATTGACCCCGAGCGGCGCCTTGCTCGAATGCACGGGATGGCCGGTCAGTTCGATGCGATAGCGCGCGCCGCCCTTGTGCGCATCGACCACGGTCATGTTGGTCGGCTCACCAACAAACACGAGGCGGGGTTTGGCGAGGCGAGTGCCCAACTCCGCGATCATCGGGCGAACACCTGTGCACCCAACCTCCTCGTCGTATGAAAAGAGGATGTGAATAGGCGTTGCTAGCGGGTGCTTCTTGAATAGCGGCACGGCGGCAAGGACGCAGGCCAAATAGCCTTTCATGTCGCTCGTGCCACGACCGTACAGCTTGCCATCGAGCTCGACCATCGTGAACGGGTCGCGATCCCACGCTTGATCAGCCACCGGCACGACATCCATGTGCCCGGACAAACCGATACCGGGAACATGGGCCGGACCAATGGTTGCAAACAAGCTGGTGTGAATCCCGTTCGGATCCGGGACCATGTGGCTTTCAATGCCATGGCTGGTCAGATAATCGCGGATGAATTGCGCCATCGGGATATTGGTTTTGACGCTCGTCGTATCAAACGCAATGAGGTGGCCAAGCATTTCTTTGGCGGTGAACGATTGCGGTGTCATGATCGTCTTTCAGTTCAAACGGCGCTGGCCGAAGGGGCTATCGAGCGAGAATGCTGGGATCGCAATGTCGAACAACTTACCTGTTTTATCAGCCATCTGATAGCTACCAACCATAATTCCGGACGGCGTGCGCAGCGGACAACCGGATGTATAACGGAAGCTCTCACCGGCGGCGATCTGCGGTGTCTGCCCTATCACGCCTGGCCCGCGCACTTCCTCTCGATGACCACGGGTATCGGTGATCTGCCAAACGCGGCTGCGCAGGTGCATCGTCTCGTTGCCCTCATTGATGATCTCAACCGTGTAGGTCCAGAAATAATAGTTCTCCTCCGGCGTCGATTGGTCGGATTTGAACTCGGGGCTGACGCGAACACGGATGCCGCGGGTGACTGATTCGTACATTTGAGGGCTCTTCAACAGACACGCAGCAACCAGATTTGGCAGTTGGATGGCAACGCGACAACTCTATGACACAACTGGGTCGGGTCAAGGGTGAACGGTTTCGGCGCCGACGGCACGATCGAGGTCCGCTCGGTCAGCGACGGCCGCCATTCCTCAATAGCTGCGCGGCATTCCAAGCACGTGCTGGGCGACGTAGGCGAGCACCATATTGGTCGAGATCGGTGCGGTTTGATAAAGCCGCGTCTCGCGCCATTTGCGCTCGATACCGTATTCGCGGGCATAGGCGAACCCGCCGAACGTCTGCATGCAGGCCTCGGCGGCCTTCCAGGCAGCATCGGCGGCCAGCATCTTGCCCATATTGGCATCGGCTCCGCAATCACGCCCGGCTTCGAAAAGGGCAGCAGCCTTGCCCACCATCAGGTCGGCCGCAACGTAATCGGCGTAGGCGCGCGCGATCGGGAATTGCACGCCCTGGTTCTGCCCGATCGGCCGGCCGAACACGACGCGCTCCTTGGCATACTCGGTTGCTCGTCGCGTGAAATAGCGGGCATCGCCCAGGCACTCCGCCGCGATCAGAATGCGCTCGGCATTCATACTGTCGACGATATACTTGAAGCCTTGCCCCTCGACGCCGATCAGATTTTCGGCCGGCACCTCAAGATTGTCGATGAACACCTCGCAGGTGTTGTGATTGATCATCGCGTCAATCTTCTTCATCTCGATGCCGTGGCCCTTGGCCTCACGCAGATCGACAAGGAACACCGACAGTCCCTCCGAGCGTTTCCGCACTTGATCCACCGGCGTCGTGCGCGCCAGCAGCAACATCAGATCCGAATGCATGACCCGGCTGGTCCACACCTTCTGACCGTTGACGATGTAGCGGTCGTTGCCCTTCTTTTCAGCGCGTGTCTTGAGCTGGGTCGTATCGCTGCCGGTGGTCGGCTCGGTAACGCCAAACGCCTGCAGGCGCAACGAACCATCGGCGATGCCGGGCAGATACTTCTGTTTCTGTTCCGCGTTGCCGTGCTTGAGCACCGTGCCCATCGTGTACATCTGCGCGTGGCAGGCGGCAGCGTTGCAGCCCTCGGAATGGATGGTCTCGAGGATCGCCACGGCCGCACCGAGCGGCAATCCGGCGCCGCCGAACTCCTCCGGAACCAAAGCGCCGAGGTAGCCGGCCTCGGTCAAGGCGTTGACGAATTCTATCGGGTAAGCGTCTTCGTGATCGAGCTTCATCCAGTAGGCGTTGGGAAAGCCGTCGCAGACGCGCTTCACGCCATCGCGGATCTCGGTCCACTGGGGTTCGAGCGGCATGGTGAGAGGTGAGGACATGAGGATAGCTCGCGGGACTGAGGGCTGTTGCGAGCGGCAGCCTTATCGCGACCACATCGGTTGGTCTACCGTTGGCTGCGCAATTCAGCCCGGCGCAATCGAATGCGGCACCTTCGCCTGCACCGCCGAATGCGCATCCACGTTCCGCGCCAGATGGAGCCAGCGCCAAAGCACGAAGCCCGCATCGCGAACCGGCATCAGCAGACTTCCTGTCAGCGTGTGCGTCTCGGCGGTGGCATGTTCGACGCCGAACGAAAGGGTTTCCCGCTGTTTCGACGGAATATGCAGCGTGCCGAACAGCCAGTCCCAAACCGACAGTGTACTACCCAGGTTTTTGTTGAAATGTATCGGGTTCATCGAATGATGGATCTAGTGGTGCGCCGGACTGACGATCACATGGCCCCAAAAACCGGTGAACGCGATCCACAGATGGGTGTGCTGGAGATGGACGAGCAGATACATGAAGGCCAGGAAAATCGCGTTCTGATCGAAGAATTTGAATTCCTGCGGACTGTTGCCGAGCAGGTAGTGAACGATACCCTCCCCGATGCCCATGAAAAGGGCGAGGATATTCGCAAACTTCACGGTATCGAACGGGTGCAGCCGGGCGTTGGTCAACGGCGACAATAGCTCGGCGGTATGATGGACCTTGTGGAACTCCCAGAAGAACGGGATGGCATGGCTCGTATAGTGATCGAACCAGTAGCCCAGATCATAGGCCAGGAAGACCACGATCGTCAGGATTATGCTCGACCAGAAAACGGACAAGCTGGTCGCCGGCATTGCGCCGAATGCAGTGGCTAGACCATCGATCGCGGCGTTGCTGAAAAAATGCATCGACACCATTGCCCATCCAAACAACAGCGTCGTGCAACCGGTATTTAGCAGGAGAAACCAAACGTCGACACGGCTCGAAGCACTTTTGCACAGCGCCCGCGGAAACAGGGCGCGGCGGATCACTTTCCATGAGACGCGCCGCCGTGTGCGCCAACGATTCCGCCCGGTATAGGCGGCAGCAATGGCGAGCGCCAACAGCAGCGACCACAATGACATCAAGCTGCCCGGCGATGCAAAAACCGCGACGAACTTATCGGCGATGTTGAAACCGACGCGCCCAATCGGGTCGGCAAATGACGCTGCATTCACGAAATTACGTGCTCCGACAACGGATCAATCGGCGCTCACCGTAGCCGACCGTCCTTAACAGCGCGCTAAGAGGCCGGCGGTTTACTGGCCCGCCAAGCGCCCCGTTTCCCAGCCGATCAGCGCCTTTTTCCGCGTCAGGCCCCAATGATAACCGCCCAGGCTGCCATCGCCGCGCAGCACACGGTGGCACGGCACGACGAATGAAATCGGGTTGCGGCCGACCGCCGAGCCGACCGCGCGCGAGGCGCTCGGCTTGCCCAGATAGCGCGCGATGTCGGCGTAGCTGACCGCCCGGCCCATCGGGATTTTCAGCAGTGCTTCCCACACCCGAACCTCGAAATCGGTGCCGATCAGGACCAGGCGCACCGGCTGCTCGGGCAGCCATGCCGCAGCATCGAAGATGCGCTTTACGTGTGGTTCGGTTTGCTTTGGATCCTCAAAATAGACAGCACCCGGCCAACGCCCGGTCATGTCGGCAAGGGCGTCGGCGTGGGTCTGGTGCTTGTCCTCATTGACGAAAGCCAAACCCGCGACGCCGCGATCGGTCGCCAACACCAGTGCTTCGCCGAACGGCGATGGATGAAAGCCGTAGATCATGCGCAGCCCTTCGCCGCGCCGCTTGTAATCACCCGGCGTCATCGCCTCATGATCGACGAACAGATCATGCAGCCGGCTCGTGCCAGACAGGCCGACTTCAAGCGCCGCATCGAGCACGCTTGCCGAATTGCCGAGCAGCGAGCGCGCATGATCGACGGTGATCGCCTGCACGAATTCTTTCGGCGACAGCCCGCACCAGCGTTTGAACAGCTTCTGGCAATGCGCGGGAGATAGCCCGACGTGACGGGAAAGCTCATCGAGGTCTGGATGATCGGTCCAATTTTCAGACAGAAAGCGAATGGCCTGGCGCACGAGATCATAGTCGCGCGTGGTGGTGTCCGAAAGCGGACGAGGGGGTTGGATCGTTTCAAGCGCAAGGTTGTTCAACATTTTGGTTCCACCTGGTTCGTTGCGAGGCTGAACGAATGTTAGCGCAAGCGTGCGCCTAACCGCGACCCGATTCTTGTGGTTATGTGCGCCTCTCTCATCAATGAAAAGGCCGCACTCCTCGCAGAGTGCGGCCTCGATTCCAGCGATTGACAGCGTGGGCTTACTTGATGTGCCCAGCCTTTACACCGGCGGCAAATTCGGCACGTGAAATCTTGCCGTCCTTGTCGGTGTCAACCTTCGCCATCACCGGCTTATAGGGATCGAGCGCGGCGCCTTCGATGTACCCTTTATTGGTCTTGTCGGCAGCCTTGAACTTGGCGTCGGTCGCCGCATCCATCGAGGTCGCCGAACCGGTTGATGGCATTGTCGAAGAAGCCGGCGGAGTGGTGGGCGTCGAAGCTGCCGGGGGCGTTGCCGGGGTCGTTGGCGTCGTTGACGGCGCGGTCTGAGCGAAAGCGGTACCGGCCGAGGCGAGGGTCAAAGCAAGGATAGAAACAGTGGCGAACTTTTTCATTTTCAAGCTCCATTTTCGATTTCTGCGAGGGCCGTTTCAACCCTGCGTTCGACTACTATCGGACCTTGAGGGTGAACCTCATTCGAACGCTTCGTTCATTTATCGTTCATTGATCAAGACGGGTGAAACGTTGTTTTCGTCCGTGCACCTGAACGCAAAAATGCCGATCGGGTTCCCCAACCGGCATGATTAAAAGCCCCGAGCGACAATTAGTTCGTATTCAACCCTTCGCGGTAGCCGCGACTTCGGCGGCGAAGTCCTCAGTCTTTTTCTCAATGCCCTCGCCTAGCGCGTAGCGCACGAAGGCTGCGATCGTGATTGGCGCGCCGGCGGTCTTCTCGAACTCTTTGGCAGCCTGTGCGACCGATTTCGAATCATCGAGCACGAACGCCTGATCTAGCAGGCAGTTTTCCTTAGCGTAGGTCTTCAGCCCGCTTTCGGCGATCTTTTCGAGCACGTGTGCCGGTTTGCCCTGGTTCTTGTCGAGCAAGATAGCCTTCTCGCGCGCAAGGATGTCGGCTGGCACGCCAAAAATATCCAACGCAACTGGATTGCGCGCCGCAATATGCATGGCGATCTTGCGGCCAAACGTGAACAGCGATGGCGCATCGCCCTTGCTCTCGAGGCCGACCAGCACGCCGATCTTGCCCAGGCCATCGGCAACCTTGTTGTGAATATAGTCGGCAACGATGCCTTCTTTCACAGCAACCGTCGCCGTGCGGCGCACGTTCATGTTCTCGCCGATCGTCGCGATCATTTCCGTGACCACCGCTTCGACAGCAACTGTCTTGCCTGGATAGGGCATCTTCAACAGCTTTTCGACATCGCCGCCGGCCTGTGGCGACAACTGAGCAATGGCGGAGACCATTTCTTGGAACTGTACGTTGCGGGCGACGAAATCAGTCTCGGAATTGACTTCGACGACTGCACCCTTGTGACCGCTGGCCATAATGCCGACGAGACCTTCGGCTGCGATCCGGTCGGACTTTTTAGCCGCTTTCGACAGACCCTTCTTGCGCAGCCAATCGACCGCCTGCTCGATATCGCCCTTGGTCTCGATCAGCGCCTGCTTGCAGTCCATCATGCCGACGCCGGTCTTTTCCCGGAGTTCCTTCACCAGCGAGGCGGAAATGTTTGTCATGGAATCCTCTTAATGGCTGTGCGCCCTCTGGGTGGGCGGCCTTGAACGGTCGCGGACGCGCCCCAGTATCTAGGGCGCGCCCGCACGTGTGATTGGCACTCAAATGGGGGCGCTATTGCGTGCCCGCAAATAAAAAAGCGGCGGCGGCAACCAACATTTTGGCTT
>JANLXZ010000082.1:0-6435 GCA_031365375.1 Hyphomicrobiaceae bacterium
CGGGAGCAGAAGCGGGTGGGAGGCCCATGTGCGCTCAGGTGACGGACGTCAGGGTTGCAATCTCTTTTCGGATCGGGCCTGCCACAAAAAGAGCAGCCAAATGCGTTATGCTCGCATAGATTGCATAGATAATCAACAGCAACCCATCACATCTATGCATCTTTGGAACAATGCGCACGCTGAAGTTGTCCAAAACACCGTTCAATTACTTCTTTTAGACGAACGTCTAGTAACAGCTTGACTTGGAAAAACAGGAACTTAAAAGAGGCGGCGACATCGAAGCCGGGCGATTAGCGCCGGCGGAGCAAGAATGAATCTCGGAGGCCGTTATGGGCCAAAAAGAACGTCTGCCTGCCTCCAAATCGACGGCCAAGCCGGCTACCAAACCCGTCGCGAAGGACCCGCCGAAGGATTTGGTCAAATCCAAAAAAGCAACTCCGGCCGCATCGGCGATCGTGGTTCCGGACGATTATCGCCCGTCCGACGGCGAGCCGTTCATGTGCGTGCAGCACCGACTCTACTTCCGCCGCAAGTTGGTTGCGTGGAAAGAGGAGATCATCCGGCAGACGCGTGAGACCGTTCAAGGCCTCAACGAAGACAGTTCTCAGTTCGCCGACATCGCGGATCGTGCGACCTCGGAAAGTGACCGTGCGCTGGAATTGCGCGCGCGCGATCGGCAACGCAAACTGATCTCGAAAATTGATGCGGCGATCGGCCGGATCGAGGACGGCACTTACGGCTATTGCGAGGAAAGCGGAGAGCCGATCGGGTTGCGCCGTCTCGAAGCTCGCCCGATTGCCACCTTAAGTCTCGAGGCCCAAGAGCGGCATGAGCGCCGCGAACGCGTGTTTCGCGCTGACTAGTGTCGTTGGCGCTAAAATCGATCTAACAGGTTCGAGTTCAGCAGCCGCCGGTGGAAAGCCAAAATCTCGTTGCGTTGCGTGCAGCCGTGATACCGTCCTTTGCATAGCAGCATTAGACGGCGGCGTTCTTGGTAGCTTTCTGGCATCGGCAGACCGGCAGCCTCAAGGACCGCCACGCTCAAATACGGCACGTCCAACAAATCTACGTCGGGCAGCGGGATGGGCGTATAACCGACGCCATCAAGCGAATAATAGGTAACAAACGCCGGTTGGTGCCGCTCCATCGACAGCGTGCCGCGGAACTCGTCCAATCCCAGCAAGCGGCGCGTGATGTGGGGTTGATGATCGCCATAGTTGACGATGAGGAACCGTTCTTTCGGGAAACGCCGGGCAAGTTCGCCCTTGAGATAGCGATAATCCATCGCCGCCATTCCGAGGCGGCGCAAGTATTCGTTCACTTCCGGATCGGTGCCGGGGCCACCACCCGAAACCGTTTCGTTCGGCTCGTACTTGAAGTTGTATTCGGCGTGCGATGCCTGGGTCTGAATGTACATGAAGAGCGGCGCCGGCGTCGCCTGCCGGTGTTGGTCAATTTCCTTCAGCGCGGTGTCGTAATAAAAACGGTCGCGTTCGTTTGGCCGTTTCGCATTCTGATCCTTGGCGACGACCACCTTTTCGAGGCCGATCTTCTCGTAGAAACGCGCATTCGCTACGAAATTGCGCAGCATTGGGTAGACGAGGATGTTGCTGTAGCCGCAGTGTTGGAGGAATTGCGGCATCGAGTCTCGCAATTTCCCGGCCATGATCGATTGCACGTAGGGCCGCATGCTGCCGAATGCATGCGACGACATGCCGGTGAGAATCGAGAACTCCGACAGCCAAGACGCGCCGGCATATGTTTCCACTCTCAACTTGCGCAGTTTACCATCGAACGAGCGAAAAAACGGATCGATGCCGTGGTCATATGTCAGCCCGGGAAACAGCGATGGTGGGACGGTCGATTCCTGGTGGATCAAAATGATATGCGGTGGCGTGGTAGCGGGCGAACACGTAGCCGAACTCGCAAACGGCGCTCCTGGACCAGCGGGTGCCGCCTCGACCAAGTTGCCACGTAACAGGACTGCGACCGTCTCCGACAACGAGCTGAAAAACTGCGAGACGTAACGGTCGTCGGTGAAGAATGTTGCCTCATGCAACGGGCTGCGCAGGTTCGCGGCGGCAAACGTCGTTGCAGCAAGGCACACCGTTAAAACGAGCCCCCACAATCGCCTCACCCGGTCGTGATCGGCGCGCCACGCGAGGACCATCACGATTGCTGCTGCGACAAGGCTTGCGCAAAATAGGGCCAGCGGTCGACCATAGCTTTCGGCAAGGAAGGAAATTGTCGACCAGGAGCTGAAATAAAAGATGATGTCGTATGCGTGCAGGACCATGTTCATGGCTTCCTGCTTGGCGATTGAGACGACGAATATTATCGCCACGCACAGCGTGGTCGTTATCAATGCGAACAGCGGTCTGCGCGATAATAGCAGCAGAGCAGCGCCAAATGTTGCGGGCGCCGCCAGAGTGAACAAAATGTCGAGCGGTCCACCTTCATAGCGGCTAACTTCGATCGTCAGAATGAGCGCCGCAAGGATGGCGAGGATCCAGAGCGGCCGACGCAACGGGACGGTCCGCAAGGGGACCGAAATGACGGCACTCATGACAATTTGTGTTCCGCAACGGCGATGGCAGACCGCCATCCGGATCTGTCATACATGACAGTTGGATGACATCAAAGTGGGTTGAATTTCAGGCTTAAACATTGACGCCGCATGAACGGCCGCAAACGTCGCCGATTATTCGGCTGCCTGTGGATCGCGATCCCGCCGCCGCGGATCGAGGGGTTGGGCTGAGGATGCCCGGGCGGCTTCGATATCGCGGTGCAATATTTCCTGCTGCACAGTGTTGATCGCAATGCCGGCGTCTCGAAAAGCTTTGTGTATTTCCAGCCGGAGCGAGTTTTGCGCGTCCACAGCCTTGTTGATGTCGGCAACAAACACGCGGATCGAGAACTCGAAGCCGTTGACGCCCAGATCGTCCAGCACCACACGGGCCGCGGGTTGCTGCAGAATAAACGCGTTTCTGCGGCCGACTTCGATGAGGGTCTGCATGACGTGCTCGGGGTCGGATTTGTATGTAGCGCCAACCTTGACGATCACGCGCCCCATTGCATTGCGGTGGGTCCAGTTGGTCACCGCACCGGTGATCAACTCGGAATTGGGTAGGATCAGGCTTGCCCGATCGAAGGTTTCGATCTCGGTTGCGCGCACGCTTATGCGGCGCACGTAGCCCTCTTGCCCCTTCACCACGATCCAGTCACCGACCTTGATTGGCCGCTCGACCAGCAGGATCAGCCCCGAGACGAAGTTATTGACGATTGACTGCAGGCCGAAACCTATGCCGACGGACAGCGCGCCGGCGACAATGGCTAGGTTGGTGATGTCTAATCCGGCATAGGAAACGCCGACCAGCCCAGCGATCGCTGCGCCAGCATACCCGAAGCCGGTATATATCGAATGTGCGATCCCCGGGTCCATGCGCGTCGGGGCGAGTACGGTCGATGCCATCCAGCGCTGCAGCAACCGCGTTACGGTCAAGATGATCGCGAACAAGCCGATCGCGATCAAAATGCGGGCTAGAGATATGCGAAACTGGCCTATTTCAAAGCCGAACACGACCGAACGGAACGAGTTGAAGATGTCGGTCGTCGAAAAGCCCAGCGACAGCAGAACGGTCGGCACTGCGATAGCGACGAGGCCCGCATTGAGCAGCCACGTGAGTGCCTGCGACACTTGCCGGCGGTGTTCCAGATCCAGGCCCAATCCATTCTCGAGCATGCGCCCGACCGGACGGCCCGCATCTTCCGGCTCGGTTGCAATCGCGTTGATTGCTGCATGCAGTAGGACGATTGCAACTGCACAACTTCCGGTCAAAAGAACCTGACTCGCAATGAAACTGCCGAGCGCCACGTATCCCAAGAGCGAGGCGACCAAGATTGCGATCGCAAGGCCAAATAATGGGACTTTGAGCCACTTCGGCCGGTACCGGGAGACCGGCACTCCCGATACGAGGCCTGCCGGCGTGAAAGGCGTCCTCACGATCCCGATCAGCAACCCGGCAAAGGCAACGCTGGTGAAGAAAGTCTGTACGATACTGACCGGAAGTGGCGATACGAACAGCCTGATGATTTCGCGCAAAACCATATCGGTCGCGAAAACGGCTGCGATCCAGCGTGTCAGCGAAGCGAGGCGGGCAGCGGTATGATCGGACAAGTCGAATAAACGCCAGTGTGCATAGCGGGGCGTCAAGACCGCCACCGAAAGGCCAGAGACCGCTGCAGCGATGATCATCGCCTGGGTCAAAACCTCGGCAATCGGCTGCACTTGGTAATCGAGTGTTCCTAGATTATCCAAGCCCAGATAAAGCAGCGAAATAGCCGCAACGACAGGCAACGCGCGCACGGCTGCAACCATCGTCGCCCGGCCGGCACGAGTGAAAAAGTTCGGCAACGGATCAGGCACCGGACCCAATGCGCGCGCAAACAGCCGTCGCTGCGCAATCGTCAGGCCGATATAAAGTGCGGCAACGACCAGGAATAAAACTGTCAGTGCGGGTATCTTTTCGCGGGCGTTCCTCCACCAGTGCTCCGACACCGTTGCGATTTGATGTGCAATCCGCGGCAACTCATCGCCGACTTGGCTCCAGATCGTCGGGAGTAACGGAGACTGCGTCCGCTTCATCAAATCGTGCGTGAAAACTTTGTGGCGATAATCCTGGATCCGGGAAATCTGCTGGCGCGCCCGCAGTTGAAACAGTTCGATCGCTTTGATGGCGCCATCGATTTGCGAAGCTAAACCGGACAACCGCGCTCGTTCCGTTGCGATCGCTGCGCTCTCCGGTGAACCACCTTTTTCCGGCGATTTGCCCAGCTTCTCGATTTGGAACCGCATTTCATCGCTGCGGGGCCGCAGGCTATCGGCAAGTTTCTGCGCATTGAGGAGCAGCGCATCGGCCTCGCCCCGCTGGGCAGCCAAGCCCTCTTCACGCAGACGAACTCTTTCAACTGCCTTTTCGAGCCGCTCGATGGCGGTTCCAAGTTGCGCGACCGCCTCCGTCGTCTCCGGCGATAGGATGACCTCCGGTGGCGGCGATACGATTGGGGCCGGAGCAGCCTGCGGCTGGACTGTGGTCGACACGCCTGCTGGAGCCGGAGCTGGAGCTGGAGCCGGTCCGCCCTGTGCAAAACACGAAGGCGCGACACTTAGCGCGAACAGTGCAGCCAACAGGCTACGTTTGGAGACGTAACGCAGATGCATCATTCGACTTGCCACCGACCCATATTCGCCACCGACGTGTCGCCGATTGTCGAGACTATTTTTCGGCAACGACCTGCTTTTCACCCAGGCCAAGTTTTTCACTGAACCCCTGCCCCAGTGTGCGCGCCGGACGCGCGTGCACGATGGCCGGTCCCTCGACGACCTCCGCCAAACGCGGGCGCTGCTGGCTGATATTGGTTTCGATGACCACATCGACCGGACCACCAGTCATGATCAAATGTTCGACTTCGTCACGTCGAATCAGGATGAGTCGCCGGCGCCCATCGACGTTGGCCTGATCGACGACGTCGAGGCGCTTTTCCGGTTTTGGTCCGAAAAATGCGCCGGTCAACCCTCCGGTTGGGGATCCGGTGGTCAAATAGCCGCGCACCAGCAAGCCGCCGACGACGAGCAGTGCCGCGATAAACAGCAGAAAGAATAGCCAGGAGAGAATATCCCACATATTTTATTCCTCTCGGGCGCAGGTCCTGCGCTCCGCGTTAAAAAGCTCCGCAGCGCACGCCAGGCCGGGACGTACGTGGATTCCGCAGCAGCCGATGGCACGTGCCCGACTCGAACGATGCAAGATCGTGGCGGAGATATATCCGTTATTTAGCGCCATTTTAACCCTGATGATCGATTTGTTGACAGTAACGAGGCGGTCGCGGCGTTTTGGCCCGTCGTTTCGAGATTGAAACCGATGGTCGCGTTCAGGCGGGCCGCGGGTGTTGCGTCGAGGTGCAGTCGTGCGAGGTTGGGTTTTGCTGCGAGAACGCGTTTCCGAGTTTGGTCGACTATCCGAAATCCTGAAAATCCCGGGCAATCGCCGGCTCCAGGACACCTTTAAACACGCGGCATCCTTGATTGCGTCGAATCAAGGTAGTTTTGCGACCATGAAGGCAAGCGTCTCAAACACGGCGACGGTTATGGCCGAAGATGCGCTGGTGGCCCTGCGCGGCAAAGGCCTGTTGGCCAGTGCGGCGTTGCTGGCCGCTGGTGCAGTCGGCGTATTTGCGGTGCTGGCCTCCGGTTCAGGCGAGCCGATCGTCCTCACCCTGATGGCTGTGCTTTCCACGATCGGTGTGTTTTTCATCCTGGCAACGCTTGCCCCGGACGTCGTTGTCGTTCTTGTTTTTGAACAGATCCGTCACCAACTGTTTTCTGTGCTTGACCATGAGTTTTATGTACGCTTCGCACCGAAGCATGGTGTTTTG
>JANLXZ010000090.1:0-2640 GCA_031365375.1 Hyphomicrobiaceae bacterium
CAGTGGCACTGGCCCGTACCGATCGACTGACCACGAAGCGAGAAGGTGACGGCGCCGCAAAGGCAGCGACCGGTGGCGAAGCACTTGTCTGCCATGAAATGACCTTTCACTGAGTTGCGTACTATCGACATCGTCGACTCGAGAACGATGAACCAACACGACAAGTTGGCGCAATGCGCGCACTGCAGAGTGCTGGGCACCCTATTGTGCAGGTTTCTCGGATGCCGGCAACAACGGTCTACCCACATGCCAGCATGCTGACGAGTAAGTTCGAGCGTGCTGAGATCCACCGGGTCTGATCTTGCGCTGGGCGGGGCCCCTCCCGTCGGTTCATAAAAAGGGGTATATCCGGGGGGTATCAAATCACGAGGTGTAAACGCTAGATTTTCCGATCGTGGAGCAGATGCCCGAGGACTTGGTATCTATCTCGGGAATGCAAAGTGCGCAGGTGCGCATTCGGCCGATTCCGATCGCAACGGTCGGTCGCAATCGGCCTACCTCCGTCGGTGGCGATAGCTTAGATCATCGATAGAGGCGCTATAAGCACTGATGACAATGGCATCGCAGCTCGCGCAGGAAGGTACATATCCGGGTAGCATAGTTCCAAACTGGCGTGCGATGGAGGCAGGACCTTGCTGGTCTTCCATCGCGCCATCGAGCGGTCTCACCGTCGCGAAACGCACCAATGTCCGAGTGGGGTCAAGAACGCTGCTCAGCGGCGCCGACTGCCATTCCCGCTTGGCCACCAGCACCGACCGTCCATGTGAACAAACCGGGAAACGTCAGCAAAGCACCCGATCGCGTCGCCAATCTCTCCGTGCACGAAAGGTGAGTCAGGGCCACCTGCAGACTCATGCGGCGCAACAAGCGTTGCATCGCACAAACGTGCGTCAATCCCAACTGCAGACATTCGGTGCGCGGAAGCCGACGGCACAACGCGCGCCGTGGACCACGTCCGGAATCTGAGGTAGTGCGTCGATCGATTAGATATCGATCTTCTCCGCAATCTCGATCGCATCATCGACCTCGATGCTGAGATAGCAAACGGTGCTCTCGATCTAATAACGTCCAAGCAATAGATGTAGGCTCCGAAATCTCAGCTTCGCCAATAAACCAACACGGCTTTGGTCAGGCACAGTGAGTGCGTGCCGAACTTGGCCGGCTCAAGCCAACGCGCCACCCACTTGGTTCGCTTCCCAGGACGTGGTGTAGAACCATTGCACACCGTTTTTTTTCTTAACAGCGGTGCCTATAATTTGCGGAGGAACTCGCTCAACGCATGCCGAAAGGCCACGACTGAGGGTCCACTTCATCAACAGCAGCAGCGACTCATCGATCTCGCGCTAATGTAGGCGCAGGATCGGGTCACTGAGCCGGGGGAGTTGCGCTTGTGATTGCCGTCAGCTCACCACGGCAATATCCCGTGACGTGGTCGAAAGCATCTCGATGCCGGCCTCGGTGACTATGACGTTGTCGATGATGCGGACGCCGAGCCCTTCATCCATGATGAACAAACCCGGCTCGACCGACATCACCATGCCCGCCTTGAGGATGTCCTTGCTGCCGCCGAACATGTTGGTCGGTTCGCCCCATGACGGCGGGAAGCCCGGCGCCATGCCGTAGCCCGAGGTGTGCTGCCGGTAATGGTCGAGACCAGCCTTCACGATCACACCCTTGAGCGCTTCGTGCACGTCAATCGCTGCGGCTCCGTGCTTCATCTTCGCGAGCGCGGCGTCGGAAGATTCGCGAGCGACCTTGTACAGATCCTGCAGCCGCTGGCTCGGCTTGCCCATCGACCACTGCCGGCCGAGGGTCGATGTGTAGCGCCTATAGGCGCCGCCGAGTTCGACGAGCCCCGTATCCCCTTTTTCCAACTTGCGTTCAGTCGGGGCGCCAAGCGCGAAGGCGCTGCGCGGCCCCGTCATCAGGTTAATGGTGCTGGCGGGAAGGCCGCTGCCTGCCGACAAAATCGCCTGATAGGCAGCGCCTGCGAGTTCGAGTTCGGTACGCCCTTCGGCTGCCGTCGCCAGCAATGCTTTCCATGCGCCGCCCGCGATCTCGGCGGACTTGCGATGGTACGCGAGTTCCTTCGACGACTTGACCAGCTTGAGGCTGTTCACGAGGTTTGACGGCTCGGCGACGAGAGCCTTGCCCAGGATATCCTTCAGGCGCAGATAGTGATGGGGGTTGAGATAGTAGGACGGCACTTCGATGCCGACGCGGGCATTCTTCAGGCCGAGATCATCGGCGAACTTCGAGAAGGCCTCCATCGCGTCCTCCGGCTCGCGGCCGTTGTAGCTGCGAACCTCGTCGGCCATCGAGTCGGCCTCGAACTCGTTGCGCTCCATCTCGCGGGTGAAGATCGTGAGCTTGCCGCCCTTGGCCGAAACCGGCAGGCACTGGAATGCCGTGTAGCTCTTGTTGTCCTGGCCGATCAGCCAGCGCATCGAAACCGGGCAGCAAGTAGTCGTGGTGCGCTCCGGGGCCGCCGTGGAGCACCACGGCCGGTGGCCCGATGCCGATCCGGCGTTCAAAGATTGTTACGCCGCGTACGTCGCGAGTTCGGGTCTCAGACACTGCAGGAAGAACTGCCCCCACCCGGCAGCTGCTGCCTGGCCTGATCGCGCGCAAGGGGGCGGT
>JANLXZ010000092.1:0-14832 GCA_031365375.1 Hyphomicrobiaceae bacterium
CGCATGGCGACAGTGGCGTACTCGGCGCCCGCCTCACTCCAGGCCTCAGACAGGTCGCCTTGCAGCAGTTTCACGTCGGAGATGCGATTGACGACGCCTTTATCGGCATTAGCCGACAGTTCATCGTCGAAATAGTGCAGCATTTCTTGCGTTGTCAGTGCCCGTAGTGCGCTCTTGTCCTGACGGCCGTAAGCACTCTGGATATTGCCAAGCAAGCGTTCGAACGAACTGAAATCGTCAGCAGCAATGTTGAGCTTTGCAAGGGCTGCAGCACCGCCGCCGCCCAACTCGTTACCTTGACGCGCAAATTGCTGCGTCTGACGCTGCGTTGCACTAGATGCCTGCGCCGATGCCATCGCTGGCTGACTACGGCTACGGAAGAACATCAGGCCGAGGTAAACCAGACCGCCGATCAACGCCATCTGAACGACAAATCCGAGCAAGCCGGCGAGCGAGCCCAGACCGCTGAACAGGCCGCTACCGGACAGCAGGCCAAACAAGCCAGCTCCGAGCAAACCACCCATCAGCATCGATCCGAAACCGCTGCGTGCCGGAGCCGCAGTCGCACCACCAGGGCGCGCCGCGCTCTGACCGGCAACTTGGCTGCCGGGCTGAGCTTGCTGAACGGGAGCGGCCGCGCGCGGAGCCGTGTTGGTGGCGGGAGCAGGGCTAGTCGTGTTGGCGCCGCGCGATCCGACCGTGCGCCCACCGCCGGGCCGCGCATCGGCTACCGCAATGGTCAAAGCCAGCGCTGTGAGCGCACCGAGCGTCGCGTAGCTGAATTTCTTGATCATGTTCGAGCGATTCCCAAAATGACGAGTTCGTTTTCTTGTGTAAGTTCTGCCCCGCAGACCAAAGCCAATCGCGTGAGATAACGGAGCATCGAGATACATATGGTCATCCCGGGCCAAACGTCTAGTGCGGAAAAAGGATATGATTGCCATCAGCTTTCCGCAATCAAGCTTTCTCGAACAACACCGTCAACCTGTTAACATACGGTAAACATGACTATTTTCGGAACTCAGTGCACTTGCCATCCGATCTCATGCGGCGACCCGCTGCTGGCGCAGCGTTTCGGCCCGATAGCTAAGTGCCTCGGCGATATGCATGCGCCCGACTTGGACATCGCCGTCGAGGTCGGCGAGCGTGCGTGCGACTTTCAAGGTGCGATGAAAGCCTCGCGCACTCAGCATCAGTGTTTGCGAGGCCTGCACCAGTAATGCTTTGCCCTCGGTATCGAGTTTGGCGATGTCCTCCAACAATTGCCCCGAGGTCTCGGCGTTGGTGCGGATATTTTTGACGCCGAGGGCATGCAGACGGTCGCGCTGACGCTCGCGCGCGGCGATTACACGGGCCCGCACCTCGGCACTGCCTTCGATTGGAGCGGGCAGCACCAGGTCGGACGCCGAAACCGCTGGCACTTCGATCTGTAGGTCGATGCGGTCGAGCAGCGGGCCCGAGATGCGCCCCTGGTAGTCGGCCGCGCACTTTGGTCCACGTTTGCAAGCATGACCCGGTGAGCCGCCGCCGCATTTGCACGGGTTCATCGCCGCAACGAGCTGAATGCGCGATGGGTAGGCGATGCGATGATTGGCTCGCGCAATGACTACTTCGCCGGTTTCCAACGGCTGTCGCAGGCTGTCGAGAACCTGCGGTACGAACTCCGGTAGCTCGTCGAGAAACAGGACGCCGAGATGAGCCAGCGAGACTTCGCCCGGTTTGGGGCGCGAGCCGCCGCCGACGAGGGCTGCCATGCTCGCCGAATGGTGCGGCGCGCGAAAGGGCCGATCGACGCGTAGCTTTCCGCCCATCAGTTCGCCCGCGAGGGAATGGACCATCGAGACTTCGAGCATCTCCGAGGGATCAAGCGGTGGGAGGATCGATGGCAGACGGGCGGCAAGCATCGACTTGCCTGAACCGGGCGGGCCGATCATCAAAAGATTATGCCCGCCTGCTGCTGCGACCTCGAGCGTTCGTTTCGCCAATTCCTGGCCTCTGACGTCGCGCAAATCCGGCATGTTGGTCGCAACATCCCGATCGAGCGAAGCGACTGGCCGGCGCAGTGTCTGTGTGCCGCGAAAGTGGTTGACCAGCGAGACCAAGTGCGGTGCCGCGATAACGTTCATCTTCTCATCAGCCCACGCCGCCTCGGCGCCGCAAGCCTCCGGGCAGATCAGACCCTTACCCATGGCGTTGGCACCGACTGCTGCCGGCAATGCCCCGGGCACCGCGCGCAGATGACCGTCGAGTTGCAATTCACCGATGGCGGCGAACCCTTCGACCGCGTCCGGCGAAATGGCGCCCATGGCGACCATCATCGCGAGTGCGATCGGCAGATCAAAATGACTGCCCTCCTTTGGAAGATCGCCCGGCGCTAGATTGACCGTCAACCGCGTCCAAGGCAGGCCAAGGCCGATCGCGTGCAGTGCGTTGCGAACACGCTCCCGGCTTTCAGCCACCGCCTTGTCGGGCAGGCCGACCACCGCGAACACGTGTTTGCCCGGCGTTATTCGAACTTCCACATGAACAGGGCGGGCTTCGATCCCGACGAAAGCGACAGTGGACATTCGACCGAACATGCGACGCTTCCCCGACCCAGACAAAACGGTTACCACGGGTACGTCACAACAACAAGAACATTATAAGAACATTCACTCGATAAACGGCAACTTCATGAGCAACGTGAACCCGTTCAGCGTGCAAAGGACACCCAGTACCGCGCATACGGCGCTGAATATCAACAGCATACTGCCGCTCGAAATCAAAGCGACCGACGCAATCACGATCGCAATTTGGAGGAAGGCTTGGCCGTAGTCGAAGTACGGATCGCGCCGTAGCGAGTAGTCCCGTTGCTCCTCAAGAGATTTGTTTTTCGCCCAGATCTCGTCCAGTCCCTCCTTCGATGCTGGGTCGGACGTGAGCCGTGCGATATCGGCTTTGCGAGTTTTGATTTTATCCTCGTAAAGTGCTCGGGCCTCGGGCGTCAGCTGCGGGTTCGCCTTCATCGTCAGCTCGAGCTCGTCGACGGACAAGGTAAGCGCATTGCGGCGAAGATTCTTGGCTTGGAAGAACGCCCAGCCATTGGTCGCTTCGATGTTGTAGCGCGTGGAATCCTTGGTGGCGTTACCCCCGCCCATGGCGCAAACCGCGAGAAAAACCGCCACGACGCCGATGTAAACGCCAATCCAACGATCGCGCGCTTCCTTGTTGTCTTTCTCGGCATCGCGGCCAAGCTCATTCCAAGCCATCGTCGGATCTCCGCAGATTTTGATTGTTAGGTGAGTGGAACTTAAGATGCGAGCGCACGTTTGTCCTCGACCTGTCCGGTCGCATCGAGGCGATAGACGATCGGCACGCCGGTGCCCAGCTCGACCTTCAGGATCTGCTCAGGTGTAAGCTGGTCGAGTTTCATGATGATCGAGCGCAGAGAGTTGCCGTGGGCCGCCACGATGACGTTCCGACCGGCTTGGATTTGCGGCCAAATCGTCTGGTCGTAATAGGGCAATGTCCGCGCGGCCGTATCCTTGAGACTTTCACCCCCAGGGGGTGGCACGTCGAAACTGCGACGCCAGACCAAGACCTGGTCGTCGCCCCACTTCTTGCGTGCGTCATCCTTGTTGAGGCCAGACAAATCGCCATAATCGCGCTCGTTCAACGCTTGATCCTTGGTAGTCTGAAGCCCGTCCTGGTTGAGTTCGCCGAGGATGAGGGTCAAAGTGCGTTGCGCACGCTTCAAGACGCTCGTGAAAGCGAGATCGAAGTGCAACCCCTCTGCTTTTAGAAGCTGACCCGCGTGTTTGGCTTCCGCGACACCTTTCTCGGTCAGGTCGGGATCGCGCCAACCGGTAAACAGGTTGAGCTTATTCCACTCGCTTTCGCCGTGCCGCACGAGCACGAGAACGTTCTTCGCCATGGTCGTATTTAATCCGGTTATTGCCGACGTGTTGTCTTTATAGTCCGAGAACGTCGGCCATCGAAAACAGGCCGGGTCCTTTCCCCTTACCCCAAAGCGCCGCCTTGATCGCCCCACGCGAGTAGATGCCGCGATCGGCTGCCAAGTGTGAGATCTCGATGCGTTCGCCCTCACCCGCAAAGATGACCGAGTGATCGCCGATAACCGATCCGCCACGCAGCGTGGCAAAGCCGATGTCGCCTGATTTGCGCGCGCCGGTTTGACCATCGCGAGCGCGTACGCTGTGGTCGCTGAGCGCGATGCCACGCCCATCGGCTGCGGCTTGGCCTAGCATCAATGCGGTGCCGGATGGTGCGTCGACTTTGTGTTTATGGTGCATCTCGAGGATTTCGATGTCGTAGTCCTCGTCCAGAGCCGCTGCAATTTTACGGGTCAGTCCCAACAGCAGATTGACGCCGAGGCTCATATTACCGGCTTGAATGATGGTGGCGTGGCGCGCCGCTGCCTGGATCGCCTTTTGTTCGGACGCACCAATGCCCGTTGTACCGATCACGTGGACGATGCGGCCATTGGCAGCCAGGCCCGCGATCTCAACTGAAACAGAAGGTGCGGTGAAATCCAGGATCGCTTCCACCCGCGCAATCAATTCCAGCGGATCATCGGTGATCGCAACGCCCAAAGCGTTCAGCCCGGCAACCTTACCGATGTCCTGGCCGATCCATTCTGAGCCGGCACGTTCGATACCGCCAGCGATCTCGCAGGCCGGTATGGCAGCCATCGTACGCACGAGTTCGCGGCCCATGCGGCCGGCTGCTCCCATAACTGCGATCTTCATGTCGCTCTATTCTCCGCAATTTTTGTGGCTGAAAGCGCCATCAACCCTTCTGCTTTGCGCGCTCGATCGACTGCAGGATCAAGGCACGCGCTTCATCGGCATCGCCCCAGTGATCGATCTTCACCCATTTGCCCGGCTCCAGATCCTTATAGTGCTCGAAGAAATGTTGGATCTGCTGCATCGAAATGTCGGGAAGATCCTTGTAGCTGAAAATTTTCTCGTATCGCTTGGTGAGCTTCGGGCTCGGCACCGCAATAATCTTTTCATCACCGCCGCCATCGTCTTCCATGACTAGCACGCCGACCGGCCTGCAATTGATCACAGCACCCGGGACGATTGCGCGTGTATTGCACACGAGCACGTCGATCGGATCGCCATCCGCCGACAACGTATGCGGCACGAACCCGTAGTTTCCGGGATAGCGCATCGGGGTATATAAAAAGCGGTCGACGAACAGCGTGCCCGAAGCCTTGTCCATCTCATACTTGATCGGTTCGCCGCCGATTGGCACCTCGATGATAACGTTGATGTCGTCTGGCGGGTTCTTGCCCGTGGGAATAACGTCGAGGCGCATGGGTTTTCCAGATCAGGTTGCCGCTGAAGTTGTTCGAGAATGCAATCGCATTAGCCGCTCTTGTGCCGCAGACTGCGCACAACGACAATCCCACGCGAAAAAATTCCGTGGCGTGGTTGGTGTAACGTGAAACAGCTGGATCGAAAGGTAAAGGCCGCGCTCCCAATCCGGAGTTCCGCTCAGCCCCAGGCAAACGCCAGTTTTGAGATTTTGGCTGCACCGATCTTGTCCGCGCGCTTTGCAATCGGGCGACCGCCGCGACGCCAGTAAAACGCGATCGCCGCATCGTTGTCGGCCAAGGCCCACACGATCAAACCGTTGAGACGGCGCATGTCGAGAGCATAGCGGCAGGCTTCGAATAAATGTTCGCCATGCCCGAGCCCTTGATACAGTGGCGACAGATAAATTTCGTAAATTTCACCTTGCTGGGGGCCGCGCGCGCGTGCCACGCCGCAAGTAGCATAACCGGCGATCTTGCCTGCGACTTCGAGCACGAACAACGTGTCCCCAGAGCGGATCGTGGTGCGCCACCAATCCGGATTGCGGCGGCGAATCATCGTCTCGAGATGCAGGTGAGGGATGATACCCCGATACGCCAACTCCCACGACTCGCGGAAAACAGCTGTCAACGCTTTCGCATCTGAAAGCTTGCCGCGACGCACACGCACTTGAGCACTGGAACTGAGCATACGACAGACTTTGCGACATCGCGCGGCTCTTGAACAGACCCTTTTTGCCGCGCCGCTCGAAGTCCTTTAAGATATGAATAAGCCCGGCTGCTTTCGCAGGCCGGGCTTTCAGTTCGTCGAACTATCGACCGTGGATCAAGCCGACTTCTTCATCTGCTCGAAGCTTTTCGTGGTCGCGGTGTTCATCGACTCGAATGTCTGACGGGCAAGCTTCGTCGAAAGCTCGAAGAACTCTTTCGACTGGGCGCCGACAGCTGCGAACTGCTGCTGCATGAAATCGGCCTGGAGCTTGGCGGCTTCAGGAATCGAACGCGCGCGGGCGATGGCCTGAGCTGCATCGAACAAGCTCTCGGTGTTGGCCATGGTGTTGTGCAGAATCTTCTCGCCGAGTGTCTTGGCACCAGCTTGCGCGGCAACCATCACGTCTTCGGCAACCTTCGCGCCGTCTTTGGTGGCGGCGTTGATTTTCTGATAGGCTTCGCGGGTCTTGGCAACGCCTTCCTCAGCCATGTGCTGAACGTTCTCAGGGATGCGCGCATCCTTGGCGGCGTTGTACATGTCTTGGGCTTGGCGGGTGAACTGGTCGTTGATGCTCATTGTAACGCTCCTGATTTTGGGTTCGCGGGTCAGCGCTGAAAGAAATGTGTGATAATTCGATAGTAGCGCGACACCTGTCGAACAATGTGGGGAGCGTCGTCGTTACTTCAGCACGAGTGAAACATAGTGCATATTATTTTGCAGTGCAACATTTTTCATATTGCGTCGCAGTAGGTGATAATGTCGCAGCCTGGCCAAATGCCTATATTTGGCCAAATTTAGCAGGGGCGTCTAATAAATCGCGCTTTTCGAGCACTTTATTTCAAGATTCGATGATCTGAGTCAAATTCCACAGTCGGAAATATCTCGCGATAGCCCATGGCGGCTGGATCGAACATGATGTCGCTGGGCTTCAGGGCCCGTGCCAGCGTCAAACCATCCAGCGTTCGACAGCGCGACAGCGCCACGTAAGCTTGGCCATGAGCAAATGTACCCCGGCCAAGGTCGATGTAAACCTTGTCGAGCGTCAATCCCTGGCTCTTGTGAATCGTCAGAGCCCAGGCCAGTCGCAGCGGTAATTGCCTGAATGTACCGGCGACCGTTTCGACAATTTTCTCCGCCGTTTTATCGAATGCGTATCGCCGATTTTCCCACGAAGCGGGCTCGACCTCGTATTCGCGCCCATCGATAATGACGAATGCCTTGGTTTCTTCCAGGCGTGCCACGCGGCCAATGGTGCCGTTGACCCAGCGTCCGTCCGGATCATTTCGCAGCATTATTACCTTGGCCCCGGGCTTCAAGGTCAGCGCGGTGTCGGTCGGATGAGCGTTGTCGTTGAACTCGCCGATGACCTTGGCTTCAAAAGTCACGCCACGGCCTGGTAGAGCTTCAAGGAACGCCGTGTTGATGCGCTGAGCTGCAGCGTTCGTGGGTGTCAAAATGACATAGGGGTCGCCCTCTGCGAGCGTTTTGATCGGCGAAACCCGCTCGTTCAAAGCGCGCAAGTCGTCCTCTTCCGCTGTACCGTCACGGATGCGGTTGAGCACGTCCAGAAGCGCTTCGTCACGCTGGCGAAACACCTCGCCAAGCTCCAGCAGTGTCGTGCCGGCGCCTTCGCGCAATGCCTCGATGCTGAAGAAGAACGGACCTCCATGGGCGTCCTGCAGATATTCGGCTTCCTCGCCGCGCTGCACGACTGGCGGCAGCTGATGCAGATCGCCAAACAATAGCAAGCGGACGCCGCCGAACGCCTCGCGTGGACGGCCACGGTTCAGCCGAAGGCTGAGATCGATCGCATTCATGAGATCCGATCGAACCATCGACACTTCATCGATGATGAGCATTTGCAGGCGGCGCATTATGCCGCCGTTGCGGCTGCGCCGTATATCGCTCGACTGGATCAGCTTGGGCGGAAACCCGAAAAACGAGTGGATCGTCTGTCCGCCGGCCGTGACCGCTGCAAGTCCGGTCGGCGCCACCACGACGTTGGGCACCGTGATCATGTCGCGCAGGGCGCGCAACAGCGTCGATTTCCCGGTGCCGGCCCGTCCCGTAACGAACAGGTGGCCTTCGGTTTCGCCTGACACGAAACGCGCCGCAGCCTCGTATTCGGGCGTCGGCGTCAGCCCAGCCGGCCACGATCGGTAGCTCGATGTGGCAGGCACGAGCGGTGACTTTGATGACAAAATGCGGGTGTCCCGGCTGCTGCGATTTCCAGCCTGCTTTAGCGAAAGAATCGCTCCGCTTATAGCCCTGCCGTAACGTCAGCCTTCAAAGCCCCGATATTCTGCGTTCGGATATCAGAAACCTAGTGCGCGCTTGGCCGCTGCAATGCCTTCGGTCGTCGACCCTTCGGGCAAGGCAACGCGCTGGCCATCGCGCAATTGAATTTCTGGCTGTGAGAATGGATACCCATCGTCGTCGAAACGAGAAGCCAAGCCGATGGCGGCGATTTGGTCGAAATGCACTTCTACACTCGATGTCGCAAGCAGTCCGCTTTGCACGAACTCGACCTTTCGTGCTTTCGCATCGACAATGATCACCGTCACATCACCAGGCCAAAGGAGGCTTACCGCGAACAGCAGGGTCGCCACCATCAGCATCGACGCGAGTAAAGCAAAAATGATCGCCCGTCCGTGCTGGATGATCGATGGATCAATAATGCCAATCACCATCATCGGGGCGGCGAGGCCGAGAAGGATTGGTGACAACATATGCAGATTGAAGCGTCCAGAGGCTCTTTCCGTTTGATCGCTTCCGAGTACAAGCCTGGAATTTGTTGGGATAACCGCGGCAGACATGGTGAACAACCTTCAAAATATATATTTCAGATTGTCAGCGTACCCGCATATGATTGAGATTTCGTTTGCAACAAATTTGGGCAACAGTCGATTAGTGTTAAATTTATACTGCCGAAACAACTAGTTAAAATTTGAACAATTTAGTCCGTTGACACGATCTAATTCCAGATGGCTTGCCAGCACAAATTCACCTGTGCCGGGGTGTCGGCTCGTGTACGATCACCCTGCAATGCAAGGAACCTCGTGTGCCTTCATTGTCAGTCCTGACTTGGCCTCCCGATTTCGGGAGGTCTTTTTTTTCGATCGCATCTCAAACGAAGATGAACTTTGCTGCCGCGACCAACAACACAACGCCCAACAACCGCTGCAAGATTACCGTGGAAGCCAAACGAATTCCGATCGAAGTGCCAACTAATCCACCCAGCAGGGCGGCGATGACGAAATAGGGCAGCTCCGAGGGCAGGCCGTTCAAGCTGAGTAAATTTCCAGCTAATCCCGCCAACGAGTTTACGAGAATGAACGGCGCCGTGATGCCCGATGCTTGCCGCGTACCGGCCCACCCGAAAAACAAGAGAAGCGGGCTCAGGAATATGCCCCCGCCAGTGCCAGTGAGGCCCGAAAGCAGCCCGACGAGACCGCCCGCCAACAAGCCCGCCAACCACGGCATCGCCGTCGTGGCGCGATCCGTGGTCTGGTCACGTCTTGGCTGAAACAGCAGCTTAAGTGCGGCGACGAAAAGTACCGCGCCGACCAGCAGGCGATACCAGCTGCCCGGCAGTTGAACGGTGCCACCCAGGAAAGCCGCTGGAATGGATGTCACAAGCAGCGGCCCTAAAGTTTTCCAGTGGATCAACCCCGCGCCGTTCCATCGATATGTGGCGAGCGTCGCGACAATAATGTTGAGTGTCAGTGCCGTCGGCTTCATGACCGTTGGCGCAAGACCGAACAGCGCCATGGCGGCGATATAACCGGAAGCGCCGGCGTGACCGACGGATGTGTAGATGACGGCCGCGGCGAAGATTAGACTGGCCAACAGCGCAATATCGAAAGGCGTCAGGGTTTCAACTCCCGTGATCTTGAAGGGTGACGCGGGCAAAGCACCCCCTGTTTTGTCACCTTATGCTGCCAGCCACCGGTCCAAAATCCTATTTACCGCATCCGGCGATTCCATTGTCGACAGATGCCCACAGTGCGGGATTACTTCGAGCACGCTACCGGGCAATGCCGCGTGCATTTCTTCGGAAACCTTCACGGGGGTCAGCGCATCCTGCGCACCGACAACGATTACCGTTGGACATTTGATCCCACCGAGAAACGGTCGATTGTCCGGGCGGCCCATGATCGCTTGTTGTTGACGCACAAAGGCGTTGACCCCGATCCCATCAGCCATCAACAGCACGCGCTCGGTCAACGCGCGATCATTGAGCCGATCATGGTGGATCAGATACCGCAACAGCATGCCCTGCACCGCACGGGCGCCGATTGTCTGAGCGGCCCCCATCAAGACACGGCGTTGCTTGACCTGCTCTGGCCGATCGGCGCGCGCATTGGTGTCGAGAAGAGCTAGCCGTGTGATCCGCTCTGGCGCCTGCCGTAGCATCTCGAAGGCAATGTAGCCGCCCATCGATAGTCCGGCGAGGGCAAACGTCTCAGGCGCATTGCGCAAGATCGATCGCGCAATATCATCCAACGTGTCGGATGTTGCATGATCAGCCACATAACACCGGTGTTTGCCGCGCAAATGAGCGATTTGTGGTGCGAACAAATCGCCTGTACACAACAGGCCGGGCACGAACACAATGTCCTGCACTGCTAGATCCACGTCGATTTCCTTCTATCCGGTGGAGTAATTCATGCCCGAGTTTCAACGAGAAAGATAACGAAATGCCCGACTTCGATGCCTGATTATCCCGCGAAGCGCGGCAGTCCACCGCACAGACGGAAACATTGAAGGTTTCGCTTGCTTTTCAGGTCAATCTCTGTCAGGCCGCATCTGTGCTGGGCGCAGGGGCTCTGAGGTTTCCGTTGATCCCTTTTGAAAATCCAGCCGTATTTTTTGCCAAAATTAGGCAATTACCACCCCTGCGCTCGTCCTGACGCTGCTGGCTACGCCTGGAAGGCATGGTCCATGCGTCGCCGTGGGAGATGGAGACGTTCCCTTTTGCAAACGAAGCCCTTCGCTGAGCTTGGTCTCAGCCCTAAGGTCCAGGCCGCAGTAGACGCTGCCGGATATACCATCGCGACACCAATTCAGTCGCAAGCAATTCCGGTCGCCGTCACCGGTCGCGATGTCCTCGGCATCGCACAGACTGGCACCGGCAAGACCGCCGCCTTCGTGCTGCCAATGATTACGCGGCTTGAAAGTGGGCGGGCCCGTGCTCGCATGCCGCGGTCGCTGATCCTAGCCCCGACGCGGGAGCTTGCGGCCCAAGTCGCGCAAAGCTTCGAGAAATATGGCGTCAATCACAAGTTGAATGTCGCGCTGCTGATCGGTGGCGTGTCAATGGACGATCAAGTCAAGAAGCTCGATCGTGGCGCCGACGTTCTGATCGCCACCCCCGGACGCATGCTCGACCATTTTCAACGTGGCCGCCTGATGTTGATGGGCGTCGAGATCTTGGTCATTGATGAAGCGGATCGTATGCTCGACATGGGCTTCATCCCGGATATCGAGAAGATCTGCAAACTGTTGCCGCCAAAGCGTCAGACGCTGTTCTTTTCGGCGACGATGCCGCCCGAAATCACGCGCCTGGTCGATCAGTTCCTGACCGATCCGTTACGGATCGAGGTGGCGCCGCCAGCAACGACGGCGAAAACGATTACCCAGCGTTTCCGGTTCTGTGCCGATGGTGAGGATTTCGCCAAACGCGAAATTCTGCGCGATCTGATCCGTGGCGAGACGGTGCGCAATGCGATCATCTTCTGCAATCGCAAGCGCGATGTCGCGATCCTGCTGAAGTCGCTCACCAAGCATGGCTTCAACGCCGGTGCACTGCATGGCGACATGGATCAGAAGGCACGCATGGAAACGCTCGACGCGTTTCGTTCGGGCAAGATCCTTTTTCTGGCGGCAAGCGACGTTGCAGCCCGTGGCCTCGACATTCCCGATGTCAGCCACGTATTCAACTTCGACGTCCCCTGGGCGGGCGATGATTACGTGCATCGCATCGGTCGAACCGGCCGCGCCGGTAAATCGGGCTACGCTGCAACCCTGGTTGCGCCCGAAGACCTCAAGATGCTGAAAGACATCGAGAAGGCGACCGGCGAGCAGCCCGTTTGGCTCGGCACTCCACCGACAGAGCAAGACATTGCCGACGGTGGCAAGAAGAAACGCCGCGGACGTGGTGGCAAGCCTGATGGCCGTCGCGAAACGTTAAGCCGCAGCGATCGACCGGCGCGTGAAGGTCGTGAAGCGGGCGGTGTTGAGCTAGGCGGTCGCGATCGTCGTCCGCCGCGTCGTGAACGCACGCCTCGCCGCGAAGAAAGTCCGGTTGCATCTGCCGCAATTACCGCTGCAGAACCGCCGGTCACCGGCAACGTCGATCGTCCAACCGAAGCGCCGGCAAGGGTTCGCCGTCCCGACGGGCGTCCTGAGAGTCGGCCTCGCGAACCCCGGCGGCCGGCAGTGGACGTTACGTCGAGCGAGCAACCGGACGTGCAGGCGTGGCCCGTCACCAACATCGACGAGCAGGCAGGCATACCCCGCAAGGCGCGCGAGCAGCGCCCTGAGCGCGGTGAACGGCCACGCGCCGACAACCACAACCCGACACCGCGCGGCGAACTTCCTCCGCGTGAAGATCGGGCACCGCGCGAGCAACACGCTCAACGCGAAGACCGGGCACCACGTGAACGCGAACAGCGCGCGCCACGGCAAGAGCGCGGACCACGGACTGATGCTGCTCCACGCGAGGCTAGAACGCCACGCCCACAAGAGCCGCGTCGCGACCGTGATCAACCGAACGATCGTGATCGCCGTCCCACGCAGCGAGCGGATCGCCCAGATCGTTCCGACCGAAACGAGACTCGCGGCGAAGCGCCGACTGGCTTTGCCGACAACGTACCCGCTTTCCTGCGCAAAACGACCAAGGTCAAAGCCGTCAATAGTTGAACATTATGCATTGCGAAACGGGCGCGGTGACAATCTCTGTCGCTGCGCCCGTTTCGTTTTTGTGCGATTGCATTCCCTTGGTTCAACAAAGGCCCAGTCCATGCCCAAGTCTCTCTCGCGCGCGAAAGACAACATCAAGATCCTGCTGCTGGAAGGCATCTCGGACAACGCGGTCGCAATCCTTGCCGGTGCCGGGTACACCAACGTCGACCGCCGGGCGACCGCACTGGATGGCGCCGGCCTCCGATCGGCCCTGAGTGGCGTCAGCATGCTCGGCATTCGCTCGCGCACACAACTCACAGCCGAAGCGGTCGACGGTGTACGTTCGTTGATCGCAATCGGCTGCTTTTCGGTCGGCACCAACCAAGTGGACCTCAACGCCGCGCGCGTCATGGGCATCCCGGTGTTCAATGCGCCGTTTTCGAACACCCGCAGCGTCGCCGAATTGACCATGGCCGAGATCGTCATGTTGTTTCGGCGCATTTTTCCAAAATCCAACGCCGCCCATCGCGGTGGCTGGGATAAATCGGCGATCGGCTCGCGTGAAGTTCGCGGCAAGACGCTCGGCATTGTCGGCTATGGCAACATCGGCAGTCAGCTGTCGACGATTGCCGAGGGCCTGGGCATGCGAGTGATCTTCTACGATCATACCGACAAGTTGCGGCACGGCAACGTCGAGCCGACCGAGACACTCGCCGAGCTACTCGCGCGAGCCGACGTGATCAGTTTGCACGTGCCTGAAACACCAGCGACCCAGGGCATGATTGGCGCGATCCAGATCGCGTCAATGAAGAGGGGGTGTTATCTGATCAACAATTCGCGCGGCACAGTGGTCGATCTCGAAGCTTTGGCGTCGAGCATGAAATCCGGCCACATCGGCGGCGCCGCAATCGATGTGTTCCCGATCGAACCATCATCCAACAGGGAGGCGTTCGTGTCTCCGTTGCAGGGGCTCGACAACGTCATTCTGACACCCCACGTCGGCGGGTCCACCGAGGAAGCACAGGAGCGGATCGGAGCGGAGGTCGCCCGCAAGTTCGTTGAATATTCCGACGTTGGATCAACGACCGGCGCAGTAAATTTCCCGCAAGTGCAATTGTCACCCAGACCGGCCGGCACGCGTTTTATCCAAGTTCAACGCAACATGCCGGGTGAACTTGGCAAGCTGAACGAGATCTTTGCGCAGCACAAAGTCAACATCGCCGCTCAGAGCTACCAGACCGACGGTGATCTTGGATATGTCGTGCTCGATGCAGAGGGTAAAGTGGAGGATGCAGGCGAAATCCTCGAACGCATCCGTGCGCTTTCCGGCACCATCCGTGCTCGTATATTGCACAGGCGGTCCTAACCGTTGGGTTTGCGCGCCGCCTTCGTTTGCTTCACGCCGCTTTTGGCGGTCAGAGAAACATCCACCGCCCGTTGAGCCCATTGCAAAAGTTCATCGGTCTCATCGAGCAAGCGATCTGGAAGACGCCAGTATGAGGTGATCACGCGCCGGCCGAGCTTCGTATCGTAGGTAAACGGCCGCATGCCTTCCGCCTCGAAAACGGGGACGCTGGTTGCGTCGGTTTTCAGGTAAACAACGGCATGGATAACAAGCGCAAAAATTCTGCCGTCGCAATAAACACCGGCCCCGCCAAACATCCGACGAACCGCGATCGAACCCAGCGGGTGTAATGCGTCTTTGATGAACTCAGCCGTGACGCTCGTCGCCATCACGCCGGCTCGAACTTGTCCTTTGACGCTGGCGTCAGGTTGACGCTTTCACCACAACCACAAGCACTTTTCTGGTTAGGGTTGTTGAACACAAACTCGGATTTCAGTTTTTCGGTCTTGTAGTCCATTTCGGTGCCGAGCAAATATAGCAGCGCTTTCG
>JANLXZ010000106.1:0-33593 GCA_031365375.1 Hyphomicrobiaceae bacterium
TCACGGCGGGTGCTTGGCCGGCAGCGTTCGCATCGGCCAACGCGGTCACCGCCGCGAGGGCGTCGACGGCGGTTTCGGCGGCGCCTGCGGTCTTGCGCTTCGTGGTCGAGCCGGTCGCGATTTTCTTGGTCGCGGTTTGCCCCGCGTCGGCGACGGCATTCATCGGCGACAGGGTTGCGGGTTGCGGCGCTGCGCCGCCGCGCGGCTCAAGCTTCACCATCTGGCGCATGTAGCTGACATCTTCAGCAGCGCTATCGGCGGAGAGTGCCTTCTGGCTGGTCGTCTTGGCTTCGTCGTACTTGCCTTGCAGGCCGAGCACGAGCGCAAGGTTCTGCCTCACCTTCGGGTCGCTATCGGGCGCTTCGGACACGGTGCGAAGCATTGCCTCCGCGCGCGGCGCTTCGCCATTGGCGGCATGCGCCATCGCCAGATTGCTGACGACGGAAGACTGGTTGGGCGACAATAGCAGAGCGCGCTCATAAAGCGGGATTGCCTGCTTGTACTGGCCTTGTTTGGCAAATGCCGTGCCGCGAGCCGAGATGATTTTCCAATCCGGGTTCGCCGGATCGTCGGCTGCTTCGAGCAATTTCTGCGCAAGGCTCGTTTGTCCCGCATCCAGGGCAAGGCGACCATATTCGGACGCCAGTTCGCGATTGGCGCCATGGAAAACCGAAGCGCCTTGAAGAACCGCCAGAGCCTTTTCTTTTTGTCCAGCCGCCTTCAAATTCTTCGAATAGCTGATGGCGGCCTTGAGATCGCGCGGGCTCTTCGCATTCTCCTTGCCCCAATACTCCAAAGCCCTTTCCAACTCGGTCTGCTTCGGCTTGCTCGGATCGCTGATGTCGGCATCCTTCGCATCCGCCAGCATGAAGTTGTCGCCGATCTTCGGCGCGTTTGCGCAGGCTCCGAGCAGCAGAGCGGCTACGGTGGCGGCCACGACCGGCGCCAAAGTGCGCTTCAATGTCGGCGCCTTCCGATAGGAAAGCACATCTGATCGGTACATGACCGAGGGTCCCCGCAATAAAAGATCGGGACTCAGCTGTCCCGCAACCGTCATTATCCGGCACAGCAGTCAACAAACATTTAACCTTGGAAGCTAACTGAGCACATTTGATGCTCATGCGCGGCCGCGTTGGACATGACGCACTGAACATGCGATCCGAGCAGGACTAACCATTAGGGATACTTGAATGACGGACACGGTCGAACCACTGCCTCTTGCAAATTCGCGTCATTGCTTCGAGGTCGCGAAGGCGGGCGCATCGGCAAATACCATCTGGCTCGTCCGCCAGGATACCGACCTCGCGACGATCGACGGCCTATCGGCCGTTCACCGCAATTGGCTCACCAGCCAGGGTTTTACCGGCCAAGCGAAGCGCTTCGTGCTGTTGCCTGGTTCAGGTGGCGAGCCGGCTGGCGCGGTCCTGGGTATCGGCGATGGCATGTCGGGCGAGCCATGCGGACCATCTGAGTTGCTGGTCGGATCCTTGCCCGGCGCGCTTCCAGCTGGTACTTGGACGCTTGCCGCCGGTTCGCTCAATCCGGAACTGGCGGCCATCGCCTGGGGCCTCGGCGCTTATAAGTTCCGCCGTTATAAATCGCGCGACGACAACGGGGCATCGCCGATTTTTCGACTTTCGGCCGGCGTCAACCTCGAGTCCGTGTCGGCGATCGTCGATGGCATCTGGCAAGCGCGTGACCTCATCAATACGCCGGCCAATGACATGGGACCGGCCGAACTCGAGGCAGCCGTTCGCGCGGTCGCCACCTCGCACGGCATTGCTGCAACTTCGATCGCCGGCGACGCGCTGCTCGATCACGGCTGTCGTTTATTGCATGCGGTCGGCCGGGCGAGCACCCGTGCGCCCCGCCTAATCGATTTCAGTTGGGGCCGCGCGGGCGCACCAAAAGTGACGCTTGTCGGCAAGGGCATATGCTTCGATACCGGTGGCCTCGATATCAAACCGTCGAGCGGTATGCTGATCATGAAAAAGGACATGGGCGGGGCTGCAAGCGTGTTGGCGCTGGCTCATATGATCATATCGGCGAGGCTCGATGTGCGCTTGCGCGTTCTGATCGCTGCGGCAGAGAATAGCATTGCCGGCAACGCCTTCCGTCCCGGCGATGTGATCAAAAGCCGATCCGGCAAGTCTGTGGAGATCGGCAATACTGACGCCGAAGGACGTCTTGTCCTAGCCGACGCGCTATCAATTGCGGATGAAGAGGCGCCAGATATACTTCTAACCTTCGCCACGCTGACCGGGGCCGCCCGTGTTGCCCTCGGGGCCGACTTGCCACCCTTGTTTTGCGATAACGATGCCTTTGCCGGCGAAATCCAGTCAGCCGGGTTGGCGGTCGGGGATCCGCTCTGGCGCATGCCATTCTGGCCGGGCTATGAACGTCACCTGGAAAGCGAGGTGGCGGATATGAACAATGTATCCGATGGCGCGTTCGGCGGCGCGATCACGGCGGCTTTGTTCCTGCGCCGGTTCGTTGCGAAGTCCAAATGCTACGCTCACATCGATATGTACGGCTGGCGGCAATCGCCGCGACCACTCGGACCAAAAGGTGGCGAGGCGCATGCAGCGCGCGCCGTATTCGAAGCTCTTCGCCGGCGCATCCGGTCTTGAGGACGCCTAACACAGCCATGCCGATCAAACCTCCAGCTCTACCACCCCAGAACCCGCCTGGCCCGCCAGATCCGCGGGTCAACGCTTGGCGTGCCGACATAGCCGCGAGAGCGCTCCAAGGCGTGGTTCAGGCGCCGCAATTCGTCGAAGGCAGCGGCCAGCAAGTCGTCTGGCCCGTGGCACCACTACGCCGCAATCCGGTTGCGGCCGCCGGGCTCGACACCGAGTTGTTGTTCGGCGAGACTGTCACCGTGTACGACGTGGCCGAAGGCTGGGCTTGGGTGCAGGCCGACCGAGACCGTTATGTCGGGTATGTACCGGCAGACGCGCTGCAAGCGAAAACAGCAGCGGCGAGCCATAACGTCAGCGCGCTCGGGACGTTCATTTATCCGGTGGCCGACATCAAATCTCCGCCCGTCATGCACGTCAGTCTCGGCAGCCAACTCAAGGTCGAAGATCGGGACAAGCGTTTCAGCCGGCTAACAAGCGGCGGCTACGTGATCAATCGGCATATTACGGAAAAGGAGCGGCACGCACGCGACTTCGTCGAAATTGCCGAACGCTTTATCGGCACACCTTACCTTTGGGGCGGGCGCACGCGGATTGGACTGGATTGCTCCGGTCTGCTGCAAATTTGTCTGCAGGCGGCTGGTCAAATGGCGCCGCGCGATAGTGACATGCAAGAAATCCAACTGGGTCTGCGCATCAAAACCAAGGACGGCCTCGACGGCCTCGAGCGCGGCGACCTTGTGTTTTGGAAAGGTCACGTCGGTATCATGCTCGACGGCGTCATGATGATCCACGCGAACGCTCATCACATGGCAGTCTCAGTCGAGCCACTGCATGAGGCCGCGGCGCGCATCGGCAAGACCGGATCGCAGATAACATCGATCAAGCGGCTCGGGAAAAGTAAACCGGTCAGAACGACATGATCAAGCCGCGCATTCCCTCCGGCCCGGAACCTGTGCCTCTTACGCCCGCCGAGCTTGCACGCGTGCTCGATTGGCAAAGGCGCATGTACTGGTTTTATGGCTCAGCCATGATCTTGATCACCATTGGTTTCTACTTGATGATCCGGTTCGGCGAGACCGGCTGGGTTCGCCCGTTGCTGTTGTTCATGCTGATCGGTTTGATGGCGGCCGGCGCATACGTGCAGTTTCGGGAGCGCTGCCCGCGGTGCCAAACGCTGCTCGGGCGGCAATCGCGCTTTGTACTTGGAGCCAAGTGCAAGAGCTGCGGCGTCGCGTTCCCACGCGACAACGAAGGTGGTCACGCACCGCGCGCATAGGGAACGATCTGTCGAGCTAGTCTTTTTGTTGGACTCGATTGGACGCTCAATGAAAATTGAGGGTCCAACCAGCGGCGCTTGTGATGCAATAACTCCTCACTCTGAGTATAAAATTAATTCAACCTTCATTGATCGTGCAGGAATCGGGCGCGCGTCTTGAATAAACCGGCATTTCGTGACAACAGCGAAAGCCGGAGCGTGAAATTTTGCCTAACAATCCGCAACAAAACTCAAGGTGCAGGACGTGGATGAAGTACAGCTCGACAAGTTGTCGTTGAAAGAACTTCAGGAACTCAGCGCTAATATTGACACTGCCATCCGGGCAGCGATCCGGGCACGTTCGGAAATGAAATCCAAGCCGGTTGGTTTGGTTATGGCGACCCCGGCGAAAGTGGATCTGGTACGTGAGCGCGACGCCTGGATCGCGGCGAAACGATCATCCAAATTGCTGTCGACCTCGTAACAGTCGCTTGCGCTTATTTGGGTTTTACCCCGGCACGACCACGATGTGCACGCCTAGTCCTTCGGCGGCGTCGATGAGCAGGTGTGGTGCACCCAGCGAACCTGGCCGCAAACCATTCGACAGGAATACGTCGCGCGTTCGCTCGATATCTGATGACGTAAGGGTGATCGCGGCCACGCTTGGATTGGGCGGCAATCGTGTGGCGCCGAATAGTTGCGCTGCATTTCGGCGGGTGACGAATCGCACCCGGCCACGATCGAGCAGTATCAAGCGATCGTCCTTGTCGGGCATGATGCTTCGGCCCAGAAATTTCGAAAAGTGCGCTGCGGTTTCCGCTGGATTGTCGACGACGAGTGCTGCTTCGATCAAACCAGTGATGCAGCTTTCCGGCGGCAGAAAACGCTGCTGCCACATATGTTCGGGCGTGTGATGAGTGATAATTTGCGCGCGTGCTTCCGGGAACACATCATAGCCGGTGCGGATAACCGTGAACGCAACCTCGACCTGCGAACCATCCTCCGCTTCAATCGTGCGGCGCAGGTGTACCGTTGGTTGCAGTTCAAATCCGTTGGTCCGCAGGCGAGCGGCGTCGGCTTCTGCATCGGCGACTGTGAAGGCTAACAGATGAATGCCAACGTGCCGTGCGATCGACTTTTTCAGATGCTGCACGGTTGAATTCTCGATATCTCCATGCGGCGTGAGGATCTCGAGATATCCGGTCGGCAACATCGCCAATCGATTGGCGGTTCCCGTGGCTTTGCGCTCTCCTGTCACGGGGTCGGTAACGCCATGGATCGAGAGCGGCGTCAGTGGCAGACCCAAGTTGTCGAATGCGACAGCCGCAGTCGTCATATCCGGCACCATCCAACCGACGTGATCGAGAAAGATTTGGCCAGGACGGGGCAATTGCAAGGGACTTGGTACTGATGGCGTACCCGGCATGGGGACAAACTCCCGTTTTGTGACTATCGCGTAGACATACTACCCTGCAGTGCACCATTTTGCACATGCATCTTAAATCGAGCCTGTCGCTGCATGACCGCTCTCTGGTTTAGAGTGGTTGAACCGGCTTCCCCGTCTTGCAAAAGTGGCCGCGCCCTGTATCCAAGTTCGAGAGCGGAATGAAATGCCCAAACAAATGAAAATCGGTGTCGTAGGTACGGGTGCTATGGGCCGTGGCATAGCGCAAGTCTCTTGTGAAGGCGGGCTCGATGTCGCGTTGTTCGACGTGCAGCCAGGCGCAGCCGCTAAAGCCCGCGCGTTCATCGGATCAATGATCGATCGCAGCGTCGTCAAGGGAACACGGACCGCCGATCAAGCGGCAAATGTGATGGCGCGGGTCGATGTTTTGGACACAATCGAACAGCTCGTGGCTTGCGATATTATCGTCGAAGCTATCGTGGAAAAGCTTGACGCAAAGCAGGCATTGTTTGCGCAGCTCGACGCCTTGTGCGAGCCGCATACGATCCTCGCGTCGAACACGTCGTCGCTGCCGATTACAGCGATCGCCGCACGCTGCAAGCATCCAGAACGGGTGGCCGGGTTGCATTTCTTCAATCCGGTCCCGTTGATGAAACTCGTCGAAGTAATCCCCGGCCTGAAGACCGCGCCCGAAGTCACCGCGCGATTGATGGACGTTGCCCGCTTGATGACGCGCGAGCCGGTACTGTGCACTGATAGCCCCGGCTTCATCGTCAATCATGTCGGCCGCGCCTACGTGCCGGAGGCCGCCCGCATTGTCTCCGAGGGCATCGCCACATTCGATGAGATCGACCGCATCATGACCGCGACGGTCGGCATGCGGATGGGGCCGTTCCAACTGCTCGACTTGGTCGGCGCCGATGTGTCCGTCGCGGTAATGGAAAGCCTGTACGAGCAGTTTTATCAGGAGCCGATGTATTCGCCGCAACCGGTGCTGCGCGCCCGCGTCGACGGCGGAATGTTCGGGCAGAAGTCGGGCACGGGCTGGTACGCATACGCGAATGGCAAACGTGTCGACCCGGCACCAAAAGCTGCGCCGGCGACAATGCCGAAGTCGGTGTGGGTATTCCCGAGCCCGTCCCATGCCGACTTGCAAGCGCCGCTGATCGCGCTCTTCAAGAGGGCGGGCGTGGTGGTCGAAACGACCGAGAAACCGAGTGCTCATGCACTCATGGTGATCACACCCATTGGCTATGATCTGACCACCGCCATCTACGAGTTGAAACTCGACGCAGCCCGAACCATTGCTGTCGACGTCTTGTTCGGGCTCGATGGCCCGCGCACCTTGATGGTGACACCCGCAACCAGCCCCGGCATGCGTGATGCCGCGCACGGTTTACTCGCGGCGGACGGTGGCGGGGTTGTCGTCATCAACGACAGCCCCGGATTCATCGCCCAGCGCATCGTCGCCCATATCGTCAACGTCGGTTGTCAGATCGCCCAGCGCGGCGTCGCCTCGCCCGAAGATATCGACAAGGGTGCTAAACTCGGACTGGCGTATCCGATGGGCCCGTTAGCCTGGGGTGACAAACTGCAGCCGGGCCGGGTACATTTCATCTTGCGGCAACTGCAGGCATTCTACGGCGAACCGCGTTATCGGCCATCGCCGTGGTTGAAGCGGCGCGCAAATCTCGGGTTATCACTGCTGACACCCGATGGAAAAGGCTGAGCCTCCATGAGCTTCGAACGTCTGTTCCACCCGCGTGGCATCGCGATCATTGGTGCGTCGGCCGACGCCACACGGATTGGTGGTCACCCGCTGCGCGCGCTCCAAAAGGCCGGCTACAAGGGTGGGATCTTTCCTGTTAATCCGCGCTATCCCGAGATCAACGGGCTCGCCTGCTATCCATCGTGCGCTGCCATTGGCGCGCCCTGCGACGTGGCAATCGTCGCTGTGCCGGCTGCGCTAGTCGCCCAGGCCGTGCGCGACTGTGGCGCTGCTGGCATTGGCTTCGCAGTCATTCTAACGGCCGGGTTTCGCGAGACCGGACCCGAGGGTGCCAAGCTCGAGGCAGAACTCAAACAGGTTGCCATCGACGCCAACGTGCGCCTCATCGGGCCCAACTGCCAAGGTCTGATCTCGCTGGAAGACCGCGTGTGGGCGGTGTTCGGATCTGTATCGGAAGAGACCGAGCTTCGACCTGGCCGCGTCTCGTGCGCGTTCCAATCCGGCGGCTTTGGTTATGCCATCGTCAATCTCGCCGAAGCGCAGGGCGTCGGCTTTCGGTATTGCGTCTCGTCGGGCAATGAGACCGACATCGCGATGCCCGAACTGCTCTCGGCATTCCTCGACGATCCGGGCACCGACATAGTGTTCGGTGTCATGGAAGGCACTCCCGACGCTCGCGGTCTGATCGAACTCGGCCGCAAGTCACTGCACCTCGGCAAACCTGTGCTGATTTGGAAAAGTGCAACGACTGAGGTCGGTGCCAAGGCCGCCCAATCGCATACAGCCAATATGACCGGGCGTACCGATTTGTATCGCGCGGCCTTCCGCCAGTCAGGCATCATTGAGGTTGGCGATGTCGAACCGATCGTCGATATCGCGAAGTTGGTGGCGCATGGGCGACTGCCTACTGGCGGAAACGTCGGCGTACTGTCGATTTCGGGCGGCTCTGGCATCGTGTTCGCAGACCGCGCAATCGTCAGTGGGTTGAGCCTCCCACCGTTCTCAGAGGCGACACTCGCGGCCCTTCGCCTGATCATCCCGGCCTTCGGCTCGATCCAGAATCCAGCTGACGTCACGGCCGGCATTTTTAACGACATGACCCTTCTCACCCGCACAATCGAGATCGTGCTGCAAGACGCGAGCGTCGATCAACTGTGCGTGCTGTTGGCATCGATCCCGGGCGCGCCGGCAGCGCGGGCCGCGGAAGCGATTGTGGCAGCGGCAAAGACCACCACCAAACCGATAAGCGTCGGTTGGTCGGGCAGGCGAGCAAAATCGGAAGAGGCTTATGCCCTTCTCGAAGCGGCCAAGATCGCGGTTATTGCGACGCCCGTGCGGCTCGCAGAAGCAGCATCACGGTTGGCCAAATTCGCGATCGATCGACAACGATTGTTGCCCCGTGTAGCGCCCGCCATTCCGTCACTTTCTGCCGAACTCAGGCTGCCATCCAGGGCCGGTGCGCTCAATGAAGCGGACAGCAAAGCGCTGCTCGCTCGGTTCGGCATTGCGTCGACCCGCGAAGTGTTCGTGGAAGTTGGAGCCGACATTCACGTGGCAACCGCCGGCCTTGCCCCGCCGTTCGCCGTCAAGGTCGTCGCAGCGGCAATCGCCCACAAGAGCGACGTCGGCGGCGTCAAGCTCGGCGTAGGGGCCGGTGCAGCACTTGCCGAGGCAGCGGTCGCGGTGGTCGCCAATGCCCGTGCCGCCCTGCCGGAGGCTGCGATCGATGGCCTGCTCGTCGCCGAAATGGCGTCCGGCCTCGAAGTCCTCGTCGGCGTCGTCAACGACCCGGTATTCGGACCGACAGTCGCGCTCGGACTTGGCGGCGTGCTGACCGAAATTCTAGGCGATGTCACTTACCGCATTGCGCCTTTCGATATCGATACCGCATACGATATGATCGCGGAATTAAGAGGTGCTCGCTTGTTCGACGGCTATCGCGGTGCGGCGCCATCCGACAAGCCGGCACTGGCGCAGTTGCTGGTCGAGGTATCGAAAATGGCGATGGCGTTGCAGGAGCGGATCAGCGAAATCGATATCAATCCGGTTTTTGTTGGCAGTGTTGGCCGGGGCGTGATCGCGGCCGATGCATTGATCGTTTTGCGCTGTGGCGGCGGTGCGTTATCCAGCAACACTCCCACGCGAACATAGTTCACTGCCAGTTATGCGCTGATTTTCCAACAGAATCACGCTCGACGACGTATGGCAACACGCGTTAGTCTGATGCAGAATTAGTCACACTGCCAGCACGGGCTGATGAGCCGCCGCGGAAGTAAAAATGATTGATACTCAAGGCCCGGAAAGACCGTTGAATATTCCGAACTTCATCACGGTCGGCCGGGTCATTCTCGTGCCCATCGTATTTTGGCTTTTGGTATCGGGCCGCGTACAGGCCGCATTCTACACGTTTGTCGTCGCCGGAATTAGCGACGCGGTCGATGGTTACCTTGCAAAGCGCTTCGGCTGGACCACCGAGCTTGGCGCCTACCTCGATCCGCTGGCTGACAAGCTGTTACTGGTGTCGATCTTTGTCGCAATGGGCGTGATGGGTGAAATGCCCTCGTGGCTCGTCATCGGTGTGGTCACCCGTGACATCATGATCATCGCCGCGGTTATGCTGTCGTGGCTGATGGACCATCCGGTGCGCATTCGGCCGCTGGCGGTGAGCAAGGCCAATACTGCCGCGCAATTGGTGCTGGCGTCGACCGTCCTTGCCGACGTCGGGTTTGGCCTAGGTCTCATCACTCTCAGATGGATCCTCGTTTGGACGACGGCGGTGCTGACGCTCGCCTCTCTCGCCGCTTATATGCGCGCTTGGCTCCAACACATGACCGGCTATGTTCCCACCGACATCGGCGGCTAAAGTCTGCTAGGATATTAAGCGGGCAGAGTTTTTCGAATTGGGGGAAAGACGCATGCGTGTCGAACGCCAGGTACTCTTCTGGCTTGCAGCGCTGTTGGCCTTGGTGCTGGCGCTTCTGGCGTTGAAGGATGTGCTGTTGCCGTTCCTGATCGGCATCGTGATTGCTTATGCGCTGAACCCGCTGGCCGATCGTCTTTCCAAGATGGGTGTCAACCGCACGGTCGGATCCGGATTGATCGTCGCTGGCCTCATCGTAGTGATCGTCGTACTGCTCGTGTTCCTGGTGCCGCTGCTTGCCAATCAGATCCAACAGATGGGACTATCGCTGCCCGGCGAATTGAACCGCCTGCGCGGTGTCGTGGAATCCTGGGCGCAGGAGAGGCTGGGTGATCGATTCCCCGACTTCAAGGCAGCGCTCGATCGCACCGTGGCTGATTTCTCAGGCAACTGGTCGGCAGTTGCCGGAACGATTGCGAAGTCCGTGTGGTCGCAGGGCTTGGCTATCGTCAATTTTTTGTCGTTGTTGCTCATTACGCCACTCGTCGTGTTCTACCTATTGGACGATTGGCACCCCATGCTCGAGCGCGTTGAAACCTGGCTGCCTCGCGATCACAAAGTCACGATTACGCGGCTTGCGGGCGAAATCAACGATGCCATCTCGGCGTTCATTCGGGGTCAAGGGCTCATCTGTCTGGCGCTCGGCTTCATCTACGCTCTTGGTCTGACGTTGATCGGCCTGCGTTATGGCCTCGTAATCGGACTTGCGACGGGGCTGTTGAGTTTCGTGCCATTCGTCGGCTGGGCGCTTGGTTTGTTGACAGCGGCGACGCTCGCCATTCTGCAGTTTTGGCCAGACACTGTGCCGCTGCTGGAAGTATTCGGGGTCTTCGCACTTGGACAGGTCATCGATGCCGCCGTGTTGTCCCCTAAGATTGTCGGTTCGAAAATTGGTCTCCACCCGGTCTGGCTGATCGCGGCGTTGTTCGTTTTCAGCTACCTATTCGGTTTTGCCGGCGTGCTCGTCGCCGTTCCGGTGGCAGCAGCGATTGCCGTTCTCGTGCGATTTGCACTTGAAGTCTACTTGGGCTCGACGATCTACAAGGGGCGCAATAATCCACCGTCGATCGGCACGCTTTGACACGTACAAGCCCACAACAATTGGTTCTTGATCTGCCGCATCGGACAGCGCTCGATGCCGAGGATTTTCTAGTTTCGGATGCCAATGCCGCTGCGGTTGCGATGATCGATCGTTGGCCCAATTGGTCACATTGGGCGATCATGGTCACTGGACCGGAAGGCGCAGGAAAGAGCCATTTGGCAAACGTCTGGCGTCAGCGCTCGGGGGCGGGACGGATCGATGCTGCATCGTTTGGCGAAAACACTCTCAATCAATTGCGTGAAACTGGCGGACTTTCGGTTGAAAACCTGGAGGCCGGCATCGGCGATGAAAAGGCACTGTTCCATGCGTTGAACTTGGCGCGCGAGCACAAGTTGTCGTTACTACTTACGTCACGGGCGGCACCGGGAGATCTCGAAGTCGACCTGCCGGATTTACGATCCAGGTTGCGTGCCTTGCCGATGGTGGCGATCGATCCGCCAGATCACTGCCTCTTGCAAGGATTGTTGGTAAAACTATTCGAAGATCGCCAACTTGCCGTCGAACCGGCCGTCATTGCCCATCTGGCCCGCCACATGGACCGGTCGGCACGGGCAGCCCAGCGCTTGGTCGCGGCAATCGACGTGCGAGCGCTATCAACCCATCGAAAAGTAACACGGCCACTTGCAGCAGAAGCATTAGCGGCAGAAGCCCTTGTTTCAGAAGTGGAAAATCGCCTCACCAATGCACGATAACGTAACGCAGCATAGTTATCCTCGTTTCACAAAGTTGTCGTAAACTGACATTCGAGGCGCTTGTTGCGGGCGCCCGCGCGGGAGACGACCATGAGCACGGCAAAATCGCGAGTTAAAGACCCGATCAAGCGGCCGCTACCGGCGCCGGCGACGGTCGTACCGAAGGGCCCGGACCGCTTTTACAATCGCGAATTGTCCTGGCTGCAGTTCAATCGGCGTGTGCTTGAGGAAGCACAAAACCCGCGTCATCCGGTTCTCGAGCGGCTGCGGTTTCTCTCGATCTCGGCCTCGAACCTGGATGAATTTTACATGGTTCGCGCAGCTGGCCTATATGGGCAAGTCGCTGCCGGCGTCACGACCTTAAGCAGCGACGGAAAGACGGCTGCCGTGCAACTTACCGAGATTAATAAGTTTGCTGCCCGTCTCGTCGCTGACAAACAAAACTGCTGGAACGGCATCAAAACCGAATTGTCGTCAGCCGGCATTCGCATCGTCAATGCAACGGAACTGAGCGCTGTCGATTTGACGTGGCTCGAAGCCGAATTCATGAGCCATGTGTTCCCGATTTTAACGCCAATGAATGTCGACCCCGCGCATCCATTTCCTTTCATTCAGAACAAAGGACTGACGCTCGCGATCGAGATGGCAAACCGCGATCACAAAGCGATGAGCGGTTTGATCCCGATCCCCGCACAGGTCGACCGCTTCATTCGCCTGCCAGCAGACGCCCGTGCGCCGAAGCTGATCCGGTTCATCCGGATGGAAACGGTGATTGGCCTTTTTATCTCGGAGCTGTATCCGAATTTCAAAATTAAAAGCCAAGGCGCGTTCCGGGTACTGCGCGATAGCGACGTGGAGTTCCAGGAGGAGGCCGAAGATCTGACCCGTGCTTACGAAACGCAGCTCAAGCGGCGCCGCCGCGGCACCGTGATCCGACTCGAGATCGATGCCGCTATGCCGGAGCATTTGCGCCGCTTCGTCATCGAGGAACTCGAGGTCAAAGACGAGTCGGTGTTCGTGAAAGACGGCCTCTTGGGTTTATCCGATACGACGCAGTTGATCGTGAACGATCGACCCGACCTCCTGTTTAAACCGTTCCACCCCCGCTTTCCCGAACGCATCCGCGAGTTTAACGGCGACGTATTTGCGGCGGTGCGCGCCAAAGACCTGATCGTCCATCACCCTTACGAGTCGTTCGATGTGGTGCTGCAATACCTGCGGCAGGCCGTCGCCGATCCAAACGTGATGGCGATCAAATGGACACTTTATCGAACATCTCGCGAAAACAGCCCGATCGTCGCCGCGTTGAAGGAAGCCGCCGATATGGGCAAATCGGTCACGGCCGTTGTCGAGCTCAAAGCGCGGTTCGACGAAACGACGAACATTTCCCTGGCCCGGGACATGGAGAAGGTCGGCGTCCACGTGGTGTACGGGTTTATCGAACTTAAAACCCACGCCAAGCTCGGCATGGTGGTACGCAAGGAGGGCAATAATATTGCCACCTACTGTCACATCGGCACGGGAAATTACCACCCACAGACGGCACGCATTTATACCGACCTGTCGTTCTTCACCGCCGATCCGGCGGTCGGCCGCGACGTTGCTCGCATCTTCAATTTCGTGACCGGCTATGGCGAGCCCACTGAGTTGGAAGCAATCGCCGCCAGCCCGCACGGCATTAGAAAGCGGATCATACGCCATATCGACGAGGAAATTGCGCACGCCAAGGCCGGTCGATCTGGTGCCATCTGGGCAAAAATGAACGCGCTGGTCGACACGCAAATCATCGAAAAATTGTACGAAGCAAGCCAAGCCGGGGTTGAGATCGATTTGATCGTGCGTGGCATTTGCTGCTTGCGGCCCGGCATTGCGGGGTTATCGGAGAACATTCGAGTCAAAAGCGTGGTCGGCCGCTTCCTCGAGCACGCGCGCATTTATTGCTTCGGCCAGGGTGATGGTCTGCCATCACCGAACGCTGCCGTGTACATCAGCTCGGCGGACATGATGCCGCGCAACCTCGACCGCCGCGTCGAAGCCATGGTACCGATCAAGAATCCCACCGTGTTGGCCCAGGTCCTCGATCAGATCATGGTCGCAAACTTGAAGGACAACCAGCAAAGTTGGCGGATCGCGAGCGACGGATCTGCAGCGCGCATTGGACCACAGGCGGGCGAGGCACCATTCAATGCGCATCGATACTTCATGACCAACCCCAGCTTGTCAGGTCGCGGGCAAGCCCTCAAAGAACACAGGCCGCCACGCTTCGAGATGCCACGGGACGAGTAATCCACAAAACAGCCGAGTACGTCGAGTGAACGATCATTTGCAAACGAACAGTGATCGAGGCCGTTTTGGCGACCTCGAACCGTTGGGCGTCATCGACATCGGGTCGAACTCGGTGCGCCTCGTCGTGTACGAAGGAGCCGTTCGCGCGCCGACGCCGCTCTTCAACGAGAAGGTCCTTTGCGGGCTAGGCCGTTCGGTCGCGACCACGGGCAAGCTCGGCGACGAAGCCATCGAGCGCGCGCTCGCAGCATTGACCCGCTTTCGCGCCGTTGCCCGCATCCTGCGCGTCAAGCATTTGCGCGCTATTGCAACCGCAGCGGTCCGCGACGCAGTTGACGGTGCGGCATTCATCACACGTGGCGAGAAAGCGTGCGGCGTACCGATACAAATTCTATCGGGCGAGCGCGAAGCAGAGCTCGCCGCGCACGGCATTCGCATGGGCTTTGCCGACGCCGACGGGATCGCGGGCGATCTTGGCGGCGGCAGCTTAGAACTGGTCGATATCAGGGCCGAGGCCATGAAAGACGCCGTAACGCTGCCGCTCGGCGGCTTACGGCTGATCGATACGACGGGCAACAAAATCGAAAAAGCGCTCGAGCTGACCGATCAGCATCTGCAGCGCGTCGACTGGTTGCCGCGCGGTCGCGGACGCACGTTCTATGCAGTTGGTGGCTCATGGCGCGCACTCGCCAAACTGCATATGGAAATGACCAACTATCCGCTCCGCGTGATGCACGGATATTCGCTCCCAACGAAGGAGGCGATCGATTTTTGCGAGATGGTCCGCAAGGGGCGTAAACTTCCCGGATTAGAAGAGATCTCGAAGGCCCGCCGCGAGACCCTGCCTTACGGCGCGCTCGTCATGGAACGCGTTCTGAAGCGGATGGAACCGAAGTCGGTAATGTTTTCTGTCTTCGGGATCCGCGAAGGCTTGCTCTTCAGTTTCCTATCGGCACACGAAAAGGCGAAAGATCCGCTTCTGAGTTTCTGCGAGGACTACGCCCGTTTGCGCTCGCGCTCGGTTCTCCATGCGCATGAACTGTGCGCCTGGACCGACGGTATTTTCGCCGAACCGGGACCGAAGGAAACGCCGGAGGATCGCCGTCTGCGACATGCCGCGTGCCTATTGTCGGACATCGGTTGGCGCGCGCACCCCGACTATCGCGGCGAACAGAGCCTCAACGTCATTGCCCATGCGGCACTCGCCGGTGTCGATCATCCCGGCCGCCTATTCCTGGCACTCGCGATCTACTTTCGCCACGTCGGTCCTGGCGACAAATCGACCGATGAATTTTCAGCCCGCCTCCAGCGTGTGATCGACAAGCGCTCCTTGAAACGAGCGCGCATTATCGGCGCCGCTATTCGCGCTGCGCATATGATCTCGATCGGCATGCCGGGGATCATAGACGAAACCCAGCTGATGTACGACAAGGGCAAACTGGTGCTCGTCGTACCGGCCGCCTATTCGGCGATGCACGGCGAGCGTCTGACCCGGCGCTTCGAGACATTGGGTTCACTGCTAGAAAAGGCGACCGAAATCCGGGTTAAAGGCTGATATGGTATAATCAGCGCGTTAAATTCGACGAGCAGGCGATCCCTTCAGGAACCGGAACCGAGATGGCGGACGACCCCTACATTGTGCTGGGCGTGGGCAAGGCTGCGACGCAGGAAGAGATCACGCGTGCCTTTCGCAAACTTGCGAAGGAGCTGCACCCGGACGTCAATCCAAACAATAAAGCTGCGACGGAACGCTTTAAGAAAGCATCTGCGGCCAATGAACTGCTGAGCGATCCCGACAAACGGCGCAGGTATGATCGCGGTGAGATCGATGCCAGTGGTGAGCCGCGCCGCGCTTATCAACCCCATGGCAGTCCGTTCAGTGCTGGCGCCCGCCGACCAGCCGGTGCCTATGGGCAGACGGCCGACGACGGTGCGTTCGGCGATATATTCGACGGGCTCTTCGGGTCGCGCGGACGCCCGGCGGCCATGCGCGGACAAGACCTGCGTTACACCCTAGAGGTCGACCTGCTCGAAGCAGTGACCGGCACGAAGAAGCGCGTGACCTTGCCGGACGGCGGCGTGCTCGATCTCAACGTCCCGGAAGGCGTTGAGGACGGCCAGGTTCTGCGCCTCAAGGGCAAGGGCGCGGGGGCCATGCGTGGCATCGAGCCCGGCGACGCGCTGGTCGAGATCCGCGTCCGCACGCACCCTGATTTTAAACGGGTCGGCGATGACCTGGTTATGGAGCTGCCGATCAGTCTCGACGAAGCGGTGCTCGGCGCCAAGATCGAAGTCGCAACGGCCACAGGCCGCGTGCAACTAACGATCCCCAAGGGCACCAGCTCAGGCCGCGTATTCCGCCTGAAGGGCAAGGGCGTCGCCAACCGCGCGACCGGCAACACCGGCGATCAGCTTGTCACCGTGCGCATCCAGCTTCCCGAAAAAATCGACGACGGCTTGGCGTATTTCCTGTCCGAATGGCGGCAGAAGAACGGTTACGATCCGCGGAAGAAGTGAGAGGTTGGGGGGAGTGTCTGCCTGCTCCTCAATGCGCACCGAAACGTAGGTGGGGTCAAGCGGAGCGCGACCCAACATCCACGGCCGATGTTAACCGCGTTGGGTCGCTCGAAGCGCTTGAACCAACCTACAAGACAACGCCTCGTTCTCGCTACTCAGCTCATCAACCCACCCATGCTGGCCAACCGCGTCAGGTGATAGTCGGTATCGCCAAACAGGCGATCGATCATGGTCATGCGTTTGAAGGCGTGGCCAACACTGTATTCCATCGTCATGGCGATTCCGCCGTGCAGTTGGACCGCCTCGTGACTGATGTGGCGGCCTGACTTGCCGATCTGAACCTTGGCGGCAGACATCGCCTTGGCGCGTTCTTTCGCGTCGGGTTCAGCCGCCATCATGGTCGCGAACATCGCCATGCTGCGGGCCTGCTCGAGGGCGACGAACATGTCGGCGGCGCGATGTTGCACGGCCTGGAACGACCCGATCGTCACGCCGAACTGTTTGCGCGTTTTCAGATAATCGAGCGTGATCGTGTGCATCATCGACATCACGCCGATCGCCTCGGCACAAAGGGCAGCGATCGCTTCATCGACGACGCGCTCGACAACCGGCAATCCGTTCGCAGGATCGCCGATGACGTTGGCTGCATCGACGCGTACGCTGGCGAGGGTAATCTGCGCCGCCCGCTGGCCATCCTGATTTGGATAACCGCGCCTCGACAATCCGGATGATTTCGCATCGACGAGAAACACGCCGATGCCGGAGCGGTCGCGCCCGCTACCCGACGTTCGCGCCGTGACAAGGATCTGACCGGCACTGTCCCCTCCCAGCACCAAACCTTTTTCACCATCGAGGATCCAGCCGCTGCCATCCTTGCGCGCGGAGGTCGCAACGTCGGCGAGGTCATAGCGCGATTGCTTCTCCTGATGCGCCAACGCAAACTTTGCTTCACCTGATGCGATCCCTGGAACCAGTCGCGCGCGCTGTTCGGCAGATGCACCATGCCGGATGATGCCGCCGCCGAGCACCACGGTCGCGAGGTAAGGCTCGAGCGCCATCACGCCGCCCAGCGCTTCCATGACGAGCATCGTCTCCACCGGCCCACCGCCGATGCCACCGTTAGCCTCGTCGAATGGCAATGCGAGAATTCCAAGCTCGGCGTACTTCGCCCACAGCGCATCGCTATAGCCATGCGCGGACGCCGCATAGACCTTGCGTTTGTCAAAGCCGTATTCCGTCGCCATCAGCCGGTCGATGCTGTCTTTCAGCAACCGCTGCTCGTCGTTCAAATCGAAATCCATTTTGCTTCCCTCAGAGCCCCAGCACGGCCTTGGCGATAATGTTGCGTTGGATCTCGTTCGAGCCACCGTAGATCGAGATCTTGCGCCAGTTAAAATAGGCCGGCGCGATGCCGGCCGCATAGTCCGGCGCGACAGGCACCTCATTCGAGCCGTCGAGGTCATCGGCAGTAAACGGCGCGGCGTAAGGGCCGATGATGTCCATCAGAAGCTCTGTTGTCGCCTGCTGGATCTCGGAGCCTTTGATCTTCAATACGGATGACGCCGGATCGGGCTTACCTGTGCCGCGATTACGCTCAGCGGCGACGACGCGAAGCTGGGTGATCTCGAGCGCCTTCAACTCGATCTCGACGGAAGCAAGTTTCTCGGCAAAGCGCGGGTTCTCGATGATCGGCCGGTCGCCATCGCGTTCGATCCGCGCTAGTTGCTTGATCCGCCGGATGCGCTCCTTCGAGACGCCGACGCGGGCAATGCCGACCCGCTCATTGCCGAGCAGAAACTTGGCGTAGTCCCAGCCCTTGTTCTCCTGGCCCACTAAATTTTCAATCGGTACGCGCACGTCGTCGAAAAATACTTCGTTGACCTCGGCACTGCCGTCGATCGTTTGGATCGGGCGAACCACAATGCCGGGTGTCTTCATATCGATCAGGAGGAACGAGATGCCCTCCTGCTTTTTGGCGGCGAGATCCGTGCGCACGAGGCAGAAGATCCAGTCGGCGTGCTGTGCCAGCGTCGTCCAGGTCTTCTGACCGTTGACGACATAAAATTCGCCATCGCGCTTCGCAGTCGTTTTGAGCGAGGCCAGATCCGAACCGGCGCCTGGCTCAGAGAAGCCTTGGCACCACCAGTCGTCGAGGGCGGCCATGCGCGGCAGGAAGCGTTTCTTCTGCGCTTCGGACGCAAACTGGAGCAGCACCGGCCCGCACATATTCACGTTGAATGGTAGCAAGTGCGGCGTACCGGACGCCTGCAGCTCCTCGTTGAAGATGTACTGCTGGATCGGGGTCCATCCCATACCACCCCACTCCTTCGGCCAGTTCGGTGTCGCCCAGCCCTTGGCATGCAAAATCTTGTGTGACGCAACCCAGTCCTCTTTGCTGATCTTACGCCCGTCGATCGTTTTTTGCCGGATGGCGGCCGGTATCTGCGTCTGGAAAAAGTGGCGAACCTCGTCGCGAAACGCGATCTCTTGCGGACTAAAGCTCAGATCCATGTGAATTCCTTTTGAGAAACGTGGGTTGGGTTAGGACGCCCAATCGCGTCCGTAACCCAACAACTCGGTAGACTGCCCGTGGGATGTTGGGTTACCCCTAAAGGGACTTCCAAGTGGTCGCGCGCCGAGGGGGCGCTAACCCAACCTACTTTACGATTTCGAATAGTCCGGCAGCACCCTGGCCGCCGCCAATGCACATGGTGACGACGGCGAATTTCACGCCGCGCCGCTTGCCTTCAATGAGGGCATGGCCAGTCAGGCGCGCGCCACTCATGCCGTAGGGATGGCCGATCGAAATCGCGCCGCCGTTGACATTGAGGCGTTCTTGCGGAATGCCGAGTTTGTCGCGGCAGTAGAGCACTTGGCTGGCGAACGCCTCGTTGAGTTCCCAAAGGCCGATGTCCTCGATTTTGAGGCCGGCACGTTTCAGCAAACGGGGCACGGCGAACACCGGGCCGATGCCCATTTCGTCAGGTTCGCAACCCGCAACGACGAAGCCGCGAAACACGCCCATCGGTTTGAGGCCGCGCTTCTGCGCTTCCTTGTCTGACATCAAAACGCTCGCCGATGCGCCATCGGAAAGCTGGCTAGCGTTGCCAGCAGTGATGAACTGGTCTTCGCCGCGCACCGGTTTCAACTTCGTAAGGCCGTCGAGCGTCGTTTCTGGACGGTTGCCCTCGTCCTTGGCGAGCGTCACCTGCTTGTGGCTGATCGCCTTGGTTTCCTTGTCTTCGACACCCATCGTCGTCGCCAGCGCCACAATCTCGTCGTTGAAGCGGCCCGCCACCTGAGCAGCTGCTGTTCGCTGCTGGCTATGGAACGCGTACTCGTCCTGCGCCGCGCGCGAGATGCCATAGCGCTTGGCAACGGTATCGGCGGTCTCGATCATCCCCATATAGATGGCCGGCTTGTTCTTCTCGACCCACGGGTCCTTGTAGAACTTTTGGTTCATGTTGGGCGCGACGAGGCTGATCGATTCGAGCCCACCAGCTACCGCAATCGGCACGCCGTCGTTGCGGATGGCGTTTGCGGCAATAGCGATCGCTTGCAGGCCGGACGAGCAGAAGCGGTTGATGGTCATCGCGGCGGCCGTAACCGGCACGCCGGCATGGATCGCGGCAACGCGTGCGATGTTGCCGCCGGTTGCCCCCTCAGGGAAGCCGCACCCCATCACGACGTCCTCGACGCTGCCTGGCTCGATCTTGGCCCGCTCGATCGCGTGCTTGATCACATGCCCTGCGAGCTCGCCGCCGTGCGTCATGTTGTAGGCACCGCGAAAGGCGCGGCCGATCGGAGTGCGGGCTGTCGAGACGATCACGGCGTCGGTCATGGCGAGGTTCCTCCGGAAGGTTTCGGATCCAATTTGCTGCGTTCTTCGTCGCGCAGTTCCAATCGCGACAGCTTACCGACAGGAGTGCGGGGAAGGCTATCGCGGAATTCCAGTGATGCCGGCAATTCGTGCCGGCCGAGCTTGTCGGCGAGAAAAGCGCGCAGGTCATCTATGGTGAATTCGGGTGCGCCTGTGCGCCGCTTGATAAACGCTTTGGCGGCTTCCCCCCGATAGCTATCCGGCACACCGATGACCACGACCTCTTCGACCGCGGAGTGCTCGTAAATCGCCTGTTCGATCATTTGTGGATAAACATTGAATCCGCCGGAGATGATCAAATCCTTTTTGCGATCGACCAGGAAAACAAATCCGTCTTCGTCCATGCGGCCGATGTCGCCGGTGAGGAAAAAGCCGTCAGCGAACTCGCGCGCGTTGTCCTCGGCCGACCGGTTCCAGTAACCGCACGTAACGTTGGGGCCCTTGATGCGCAGCTCGCCACTTTCGCCGGCTGCGAGCACGCGATGGGGATCGTCGATGGCGACGACCTGGATGACAACACCTGGCACCGGCAGTCCTATGGTGCCTGCTTTGGTGAGTGCCCTCGCCGGAATGAGTGTGCCGGCCGGGCACGTTTCCGTCATCCCCCAGCCGCCGCCGAGCCGATGTTTCGTCAGACGTTCGACGCGCGAGTGGATCGCCACCGGCAGCGGCGCGCCGCCTGAGGAACACAACTCGAGCGACGAGAAATCGCAGCGCTCGATGCCCGGGTGGTTGGCCAGCGCGATCCACATCGTCGGCACGCCGGGGAAGCTCGTCGCCCGCAGTTCCTCGATATCGGCCATCGTCCGTGCGACGTCGAAACGTTGCCGCAAAAGGATCTCGTTACCATTTGCAATCTGTTTCAGGAGGATCGTGGTCAGGGCGTAGATGTGGAATAGCGGCAGCGCACAGATGATCCGCTCTCGACCCGGTCGCGTAAGACGCTGGCCGCCGTACCAAGCCTCATACATCTGCAACGCGGAGGTCATGTTGGCGTGGGTCAGAACTGCGGCTTTCGGCAACCCCGTCGTGCCGCCGGTGTACTGCAGGAGCGCAATATCGCCGGGTACGACTAGGGGCCAGCTCGCCGGGGGGTGGGCGCCTACAAGGTTGCGCACATCCGGCCGCTGCGGGATGTCGAGAGGTGATGCGGCGGTCTCACCCCAGCGCGCATCGTCACCGACGTACAGCGTATCGAGCATCCCGGCATCGAGCAGTTTCAGTGCCATCGGCAGCATGGGCGCGAGGTTGGTCGTCACTAGCGTGCGTGCACCGCTGTCGCGCAGCTTGTGGATCAGCGTGCGTTCGGCATCGAGCGGCGACAAGTGGACGACGTGCGTGCCGGCTTTGAGCGCTGCAAAGAATGCGATCGGGTGATACGGCACATTTGGCAGATAGAGCGCGACGCCTTTTTTGATAGCGGGGGGCTCGGATAACAACGTCGCCGCCACGCCATCGATGTCGCGGCCGAGCTCGGCGTAAGTAATCTTGCGGCCACGAAAATCGATCGCCGGCCTCGTGGCGTTGCGCACCACAGAGGCATCGATGAGCACCGGAATTGTACCAGGGATGATCTCGACATCCCATGACACGCCCGGCGGGTAACTCTTCTCCCACGGATGCGTGTCGCGCTGCATTAGGCTTTGCTCGCCGCAGCAAAAGACGCGAATGTCTGGCCACCTGCCGCGAGACGCGTCAGCAACGGCGTCGGCTCCAGCGATTTGTCACCGACTTGCGCGGCATAGACCCTCAAGCGATCTGCGATATGTTTAAGGCCAACCGCATCGGCGTAATGCATGGGGCCGCCGCGCCAGGCCGGCCAGCCGTAACCGTAGACCCATACCACGTCGATATCGCTCGCCCGCAGCGCGATGCCTTCTTCGAGGATGCGGGCGGCCTCATTGATCATCGGGTAGAGCATGCGCTCGATAATCTCGGTTTCTCCAACGATGCGTCGCTTGATGCCGGCTGACTTGGCGGCGGCTTCGATGACGGCCGTTACTTCAGGATCTGACTTCGGCGCGCGCGAGCCGGCTTCGTAGATGAAGTAACCTTTGCCGGTCTTTTGGCCGAAGCGACCTGCCTCGCACAGCGCATCCGACACGGCTGCTTTCTGCCCCCGACCCTTGCGGATGCGCCAGCCGACATCCAGGCCGGCGAGATCGGACATCGCGTACGGTCCCATCGGGAAGCCGAACGCCACCACGGCGGCATCGACGGCCATCGGGTCGGCGCCTTCGAGCATCAACCGTTCGGCTTCGACCGAGCGGCGGGCCAGCATGCGATTGCCGATGAAGCCGTCGCACACGCCCGAGACGACCGGCACCTTGGCGATCTTGCGGGCGACGCCCATAGCGGTGGCAAGCGCCTCTGGTGACGTCGCCTTTGCGCGCACGATTTCGAGCAGCCGCATGACGTTAGCGGGTGAGAAAAAGTGCATACCAAGTACGTCGCCCGGACGTTTTGTGGCAGCAGCAATGACGTCGACGTCGAGTGTCGAGGTGTTGGTTGCGAGCACAGCGCCAGGTTTTGCCAATCTATCGAGTTCGGCAAAAATCGTTTGCTTCGTCGCCATCTCCTCGAACACGGCTTCGATAATAAGATCGGCGTTAGCGACCCTCTCCATCGTCGTCGCGGTGGAGATCAATCCCAATCTCCTCGCGGCGTCGGCTTCGGTCAGGCCGCCACGTGCGACGGTGTTGCGATAGTTTGCTTCGATAACGCTCAACCCGCGTTGCACCGCTTCGTCGGTGACATCGATCATCACCACGGGAATGCCGGCGTTGGCGAAGCACATGGTGATACCGCCACCCATCGTGCCGGCGCCGATGATGGCGGCTTGAGCGACATTGCGCGGCTTCACATCTGGCCCAAGGCCTGGGATCTTGTTGGCTTCGCGCTCGGCAAAAAAGATGTGACGTAGCGCCTTAGATTGGTCGCCGGCGACGAGCTCGCGGAAGAAGGCGCGTTCGGCGGCGATGCCTTCGTCGAAGGCGAGCGTGAATGAGTTGGCGACCGAGTTGGCGCACGCGGCCGGAGAATGTTGCCCCTGCTTGCGCTTGAGCAGGTTCGTGACCGTCGCATCGAAAGCTGATCGATCAGCGCGGACGGGAGCAAGTTTGTCGTCTAACTCGCGAGCAAGCGGCGGCAGCTCCGGCGCCGATGCCATGCGTTGCGCCATCGCGATAGCCGACGCGACGAGATCGCCCTCGGCGATTTTGGCGATGAGCCCATCGGCCAACGCTTGCTGCGCCGCCATCGGTTCGCCACTGATGATCCGCTCGACGGCTTTGACCGGACCAATCAGCCTCGGCAGCCGCTGCGTGCCGCCGCCACCGGGCAAAATTCCCAACTTTACCTCGGGCAATCCTAGACGCGTTCCAGGCGCCGCTATTCTCGCATGACACGCCATCGCCAGTTCTAGCCCGCCACCCAACGTCGTTCCGTGAACTGCTGCGACGACTGGCTTTCCGGCGTTCTCGATGTCGATGATAACGTCCTGCAGGCTGGGCGCTTTAGGTGGCTTGCCGAACTCGGTGATGTCGGCGCCTGCACAGAACGTGCGGCCGGCACAGGCAATGACGATCGCATTCACGGCCGCGTTGGTTTTGGCAGCGGCTAGAGCTTCGACGAGGCCGGCGCGCACGGCGTGGCCAAGTGCGTTGACCGGTGGATTGTCGATGGTGATGACGGCAATGTCGCCGGCCATGGCCGAACTGACAACTGGACTGCGTGCGTCGGCCATGACTGACTTTCCTGATACAAAAGAAAAAGTCCCGAGGCCGAGCCTCGGGACGGTACGGATTGTTACTTGATCAATCCGGCTTCCTTGTAGAACTTCTCGGCGCCGGGATGGAGTGGCACGGCGAGGCCTTTCAAGGCGTTCGTAGTCGTGATTAGCTTGCCCTTGGCATGCCCAGCGTCGAGCACCGCGCGCGTCTTGTCCGACCACAACGCCTTGACCACGGCATAGACGGTATCGTTCGGCACCTTCGACGAAGTCACCCACTGGGCGCCGACCGCAAGCGTTTTTACAGTCCCTATGTCCTTGTAGGTGTTGGCCGGAATCTCATCGACGGCAAAGAACGGCGCGGTCTTCATCAAGGCATCGGCTTCCGGCCCCGTGATCGGCAAGATCTCGACGCCGCCCGTCGCCGTGACGAGCTCCGACACGGCAGCTAGCGGATAGCCGCCCGTGATAAAGAACGCATCGATCGAGCCGTCCTTCAACTTGTCGGCGGCCTGGTTCGGCTTGACGTATTCCGGCTTGATATCCTTTTCGGTAATGCCGTAAGCGGCAAGGATCGCCTTTGCATTAATGAGCGTGCCGGAGCCTGGCTCATCAAGCGAGACACGCTTGCCCTTCAGGTCGGCGACGGATTTCGCGACGCCTTTCTTGACGACGATGTGAACGTTCTCCGGATAAAGGTTCGCGATTGCTCGCAGATCATCGACTTTGGGTTTGCCGTCGAACGAACCGGTACCGGTGAATGCCCAGTAAGCGACGTCGGCTTGGCTAAAGCCCGACTCCATATTGCCACCGACGATCGCATTTACGTTGGCGACCGAGCCATTGGTCGCAACCGCCGTCGAGACTAATGCTGGTGGGTTCGAGATCGCATTCGCGATCATCCCGCCGACCGGATAGTAGGTACCGGCCGTGCCGCCGGTGCCGATGCGAAAAAATGCCGGTGCTTGCGCTATGGCAGTCGTAACGCCCGCAATGACGAGGAGTGCCGCGCCAACGATTTTAGCCCTGGTTCTCATGCTCATGCTTAGGATCCTCTTATACTAAATCGGCCACCTCGGGGCGGCTTGACTGGGACCGTAGAAGGCCGCGCGGCGGCATGTCAAACGCCAGAACGCGAGCCGCACGATCGCAACGAACGTCAATTCACCGCAACTCCGGCTCCTCGACCGATGGAACCTGAGATTAAGAGTTGAGTTTGACTGATTGTAGCGTTGCCGACATCTTTGAGATTGAACAATGACCGACAAAGTACCTTCCCGAAAAGACGCGCCGTGGAACAAGCCAAACCCGAAATCGCGCTCCGAAAAAAAACATCTTACCCCAGCTGAAAAAGCCACCGCGAAAGCCAATGCGCGTAAGGCTGGACGGCCCTATCCCAACCTCGTCGATAACATGCGGGTGGCGGCCAAGAAAAAGTGAGTTCATCCCGAATGAGCAAGAGACCTGAGAAGGATCCGCGAGGTGGTTTGACGGCCGCGGGCCGAGCAAAATTTCATCAGGAAACTGGGTCCAACTTGCAGCCTGGCGTGAACAAGCCATTGTCTGAAATGAGCCCTGATGAGATGCGCCGAAAAGGCAGCTGGGCGGTTCGCTTCTATGGCAGAAAAGGAAAATTGCCGCCGTTGCAGGACGGTGCGGGAAAGCCCACGCGCTTTGCGCTCACCGCCAATGCTTGGGGCGAGACCATTCCAAAAACGGTCGCTGCCGCCCGCAAGATTGCAGCATCCGGTCGTCGTCTGCTCGCACTTTATAAACGACGGAAGTCTGACGCCAGGTAAGCCGCCAAGAAGTTACTGCGGCTTGGGCGCTTGTTGAACCGGCGGCAAGGCGCTTGGCGTGCCATCCGGCATGGCCGCACGTCCGGGATCCCGCTTACCGATCGGTGTCGCCGCTAAAGCTTCACCACACGCGGACGACACTTTTGCTGCGTTCTCTCGTAGGCACTGTGCGCGCTCCTTCCCTTTTGTGGCCTCTGGGCAAAGCGAAGCAATGTCGCCCCGGCAGGCGGCGAAGCGGCCACCCTTCCCGCCCTTGTTCTCCGCACGCTTTGCCGCCCGCTCCTGGATCTGCACCATCGCGGTCTGGCATTCGACCGAGGCTTTCGATTTGTTCTCGACGAGGCATTGGACCTTGGCCCCTTTGCCAGGTTCGACCGAGCCACAAAGTGCCTTCATATCGGCCCGGCAAGCGGCCATCGGCTTGGGCGTTGCGGGGGCAGTTTGCGGCGCCGCAGGTGTCGGCTGGGACGCCGTCTGGGCGAGCACTGCAAATGAAACAACCGCTACTGCGACAGAAGAAATACCTAGGATTTTAAGCATGCGAGCGATCATCGATCGAGACCCTATATAGTTGACTTTCCGGGCCGGACAACGTCATGGCACCGGCCCACGCCTATGCCCCATCCAACGCTCGCAGCGTGGTCGATCCGTCGCTACCCAGAGCCTTGACCTGATGCGGATCCGCGTCAGTCTCCAGTCGAGCGGATCCGAGGAACGGGCACCACTTCGCCGCCATCGATAGCAAGTGCGATTTCGCCGCGCTTGAGCCTCAGGGCGGTCTCACCGAACACCTCGTAGCGCCAACCCTTGAGCGCCTGGACGTCCGGATTGGCCTCGGTGGCAATGCGCTCAAGCTCGTCCGCGCTGGCGATCAGCCTGGAAGCGACGCCCTTCTGCGCGGCAAGCGACTTCAACAAAACTTTCAAGAACTCGACGAGAGCTGCCGCTTCCGGCGTGATAGCCTGGCCCTTTGGCAACGGCGGCACGGTCTTGAGATCGCGTTGCAGGCCGAGCTTCACCGCATCGATGATTTCGCGCGCCCGGCCGGAGCGGGCAAATCCTTCGGACAAAGTGCGCAACTCACCAAGCTTGGCGGCATCCGTCGGCGCCTGGTTGGCAATATCGTACAGTGCTTCATCGCGCAGAATGCGCGCCCGCGGCACATCTTGCGCCTGGGCGAGACGCTCCCGCCAAGCCGCCAATTCCATCAGCACGGCGAATGATCGGCGGCTTTTGACGCGAACCTTCAGCCGCTGCCACGCATCCTCCGGCACCTGCTTATAGGTTTCGGGCGTGGTCAGCTCCGCCATTTCCTCATTGAGCCACTCGGTACGGCCGCTCTTCAGCAAAGTGGCCTTGAGATGATGATAGACATCGCGAAGATGTGTGACATCGCCCAGCGCGTAAGTCAGCTGCGGTGTACTGAGAGGCCTGCGGCTCCAATCGGTGAAGCGCGACGACTTGTCGAGGTCAGCCCCGGTTATCCGTTTAACGAGGTTCACGTAACTGATGCTGTCGCCGAAGCCGCAAACCATGGCCGCGATCTGCGTGTCAAACAGTGGTGCCGGGATGACGCCCGCCTGCACGAAAACAATTTCGACGTCCTGGCGGCCGGCGTGAAATACCTTCTCGATACTGTGATTGGCCATCAGATCGTAGAAAGGCTGCAGATTGATGCCAGGTGCCATCGGGTCAACGAGAAATTCGTTGTCCGGCCCCGCCATTTGGATCAGGCACAGGCGTGACCAGAACGTCTGCTCGCGTAGGAATTCGGTGTCGACCGCAACATAGAGGTGCTGGCTCAGCGCCGCGCACGCGGCGGCCAGATCATCGGTAGTGGCGATTAGCTTCATGAGGCCGATATAGCTCAGGGATCTGGTGCTGTCGCCGCCAAGCTGTGTATTTTCGGCAACAATGGACTGAAAACGGCCGTGTTTTATGTTGTCGCCTCTCACGCGGCGTGCGCGCAGCCGGCCGGATGCGACGTGTTCTTTGGTTGTGAAGCCGGCTCTGCTTGCGCAAAGCCGGCCGCATACGACGGTCGTTTAGCTACGTTCGCGGCGTGGCGGACGGCGATCACCACCGCCGCCGCCTTCACGACGCGGCGGGCGACTTTCCATCACTTCTTCCGGCTCGCCTTCAGCGCGCGGTATCTCGACGCCGGTGTTCTGATCGACGATCTTCATTGACAGCTTGGTCTTGCCGCGATCGTCGAAGCCGAGCAGTTTGACCCAGACTTCCTGGCCTTCCTTGACCACTTCGTTCGGATGGTTCGGACGCATCGTCGAGGTCAACTGCGATACGTGCACCAGACCATCCTTGGCGCCGAAGAAGTTCACGAACGCGCCGAACTCCATCAGCTTGACGACTTTGCCCTTGTAGATCGTGCCGACTTCGGGCTCCGACGTGATCTCGCGGATCATGCGCAGTGCCGTTTCGATCGACTCCTTCTTGGCCGCCGCAACCTTGATCGTGCCGTCGTCGTCGATGTCGATCTTGGCGCCGCTCACTTCGACCATATTGCGGATCACCGAGCCGCCCGAGCCGATCACTTCCCGGATCTTGTCGGTTGGGATCTTGATCGTTTCGATGCGTGGGGCGTGCTCGCCAAGTTCGGTGCGCGCGCCGCCGATACCCTTGGCCATCTCGCCGAGGATGTGGATGCGGCCCTCACGTGCCTGATCGAGCGCGATGCGCATGATCTCTTCGGTGATGCCGGCGATCTTGATGTCCATCTGCAGCGAAGTCACGCCATTGGCGGTACCGGCGACCTTGAAATCCATATCGCCGAGATGATCTTCGTCACCCAGGATGTCGGAAAGGATGGCGAATTGGTTGCCTTCCTTGATCAGGCCCATAGCGATGCCGGCGACCGGTGCTTTCAGCGGAACGCCGGCGTCCATCAGTGCGAGCGAGGTGCCGCACACGGTTGCCATCGAGGATGAGCCGTTCGACTCGGTGATCTCGGACACCACACGAACAGTGTAAGGAAACTCATCCGGACCAGGGATCAGCGGGTTGATTGCGCGCCAAGCGAGCTTACCATGGCCGATTTCGCGGCGGCCGGGCGATCCCATACGGCCGGTCTCGCCGACCGAGTAGGGAGGGAAGTTGTAATGCAGCATGAAGCGGGCCTTCTTGGTCCCCTCCAAACTGTCGATGTACTGCTCGTCTTCGCCGGTGCCGAGGGTGGCAACGACCAGAGCCTGCGTCTCACCGCGGGTGAAAAGCGCCGAGCCGTGGGTTCGCGGCAGCACATGCACCAGCGACTGGATTGGACGCACGGTCTTCAGATCGCGGCCGTCGATGCGCTTGGATGTGCGCAGGATATCACCACGCACGACGTCGGCTTCGAGTTCCTTGAACACGGTGCCAAGCAGTACCTGCTCGTCGGGGCCGGCACCGTCAGGCAATAACGTCTTGACCTTGGCTTTGGCAGCAGCAACCAGGTCCTGGCGCTTTTGCTTCTGCGGCGTCGCAAACGCGGTGCGCAGTTCGGCTTCGACCATATCCTTGACCTTGGCCTGATACTTGGCCTTGTCGGGCAACTTGATGTCGACCGGCTCCTTGGCGGCCTTTTCGGCGAGCTTGATAATCGCCTGGATCACCGGCTGTACATGACGATGGCCGAACATGACGGCCTCAAGCATTTGCGTCTCGGACAGCTCGTGCGCTTCGCTTTCAACCATCATGACGGCATCGTGCGTGCCAGCCATGACGAGGTCGAGCTTGGTCTTGGGCATCTCATCGGTGAGCGGGTTTAAGACAAATTGACCATCGATCATGCCGACCCGAGCAGCAGCGATTGGCCCAAGGAAGGGGACACCCGAGAGTGTCAGCGCGGCTGACGCGGCAACCAGCCCGACGATATCGGCATCATTTTCGTTATCGAATGACAGCACGGTAACGACGACTTGGGTTTCGTTTTTGAAACCATCAACGAATAGCGGACGGATCGGCCGGTCGATTAGCCGCGAGGTCAGCGTTTCCTTCTCGGTCGGGCGGCCTTCGCGCTTGAAGTAACCGCCGGGAATTTTGCCGGCAGCATAGGTGCGCTCTTGGTAGTTAACGGTCAGGGGGAAGAAATCGATGCCAGGCTTAGCGGTCTTGGCGGCGACAACGGTCGCCAGCACGCTGGTTTCGCCATATTGGGCAACGACGGCGGCGTCGGCCTGGCGGGCCATGTGGCCGGTTTCGAGGCTGAGCTTGCGCCCGCCCCATTCTATTTCAACGCGATGGATATCAAACATGAGTTTCGTCTTTCGTTCGGTTACGTACGGATTACGTCTTGCGCTCGCGGATCGAGCACAAACGCCGACCGCGCCAGGTCCCGACTATCGGAACCAGCGCAGTCGCTACTGGGGAAGCGCGAGGTGGACACGGCCTCGCAGGGCGCACAGCCTTGAGCAAAATCGGCATGCAAGGTGTGACTGCAGGTCATCAGCGGCGGATGCCGAGCTTGTCGATGATCTTCTGATAGCGAGGCTCGTCCTTGCGCTTCACATAGTCGAGCAACTGGCGACGCAGCGCGACCATCTTGAGAAGTCCGCGGCGTGAGTGGTTGTCTTTCTTGTGGATCTTGAAATGGTCGGTCAGGTAGTTGATCCGTTCGGTCAGGATCGCAACCTGCACTTCCGGCGAGCCGGTATCGTTGGCTTTCAACGCGTTGTCTTTGATAACAGCAGTCTTCGCGTCCTTGCGGACGGGTCTAATTAGCGACATCGAGCATCCTTTCTAGTTCGTTTTTAAGGACGGGGCCCTCATTCGGGCTCCCTGATGCGGCCACGGCCGGGATGTCGTCCAGCTGGGTCGCTATTTCACGCCGAGCCCTAAGGATCAGCGTGCGAGCGGATGTATAGCTGAAACGGCGGGAAACGCGAGATAATTCGTCAGAGTGGCTGTAAAGCTACTCACTCCAAATTGAACACTCGAGTCGGCCGCAACTCGCCGCGTTCAATTTCGCCGATCGCAATCAACTGACCTTTTGATACGGCATATACTTCGCCTTGCATTATGGGCGCGTCGCGGCCGCGTATCAACACCGGCTGCCCTAAACGAAGTCGGCTCGCATCCGACGAGGTAATATTCAATTCGGTCATATCCGTTAGCGCCGTTTCGATCGGCATCAGGCAGCGCGTCAGCTCGATGCCGCCGTCATCGAGCGCGTGCAAGGCTTCGAGCTGGGCGAGGGTGATTGCCGTCGCCTCGTCGAATGGTCCGACCCGGGTCCGTCGCAGCGAGATAACATGGCCGAAACAGCCGAGCTTGCGGCCGAGATCCCGGGCAATTGCACGCACGTAGGTGCCTTTGCCGCATTCGGCCTCGAAAACAGTGGTTGCGTCGTCTGGCATGTCGGCGATCCGCAGCATATCGATGAACACCTGGCGCGGTTCAAGGATGACTTCCTCGCCGTCGCGTGCCAGATCGTAGGCGCGTTGCCCATCGATCTTGATCGCGGAGAACGCCGGTGGCGTCTGCATGATCGCGCCGGTGAATTGCGGTAGCAGAGCTTCGATGGCGTCGAGCGTCGGCCTGCCGTCGCTGGTACGCACCGCTGTGCCCTCCGCATCATCGGTTGTCGTCTCGACACCCCAACGCACGGCAAAGCGGTATGCTTTCTGGCCATCCACCGCGAATGATACGGTCTTCGTTGCCTCGCCCAGCGCGATCGGCAGAATGCCTGTCGCGAGCGGATCGAGTGTGCCGGCGTGGCCGGCCTTCTGCGCCTGATACAGCCAACGGATTTTGCCCACCGCCTGGGTCGACGTCATTTCCAATGGCTTGTCGAGGATCAACCAGCCGTTGATCCGATTGCCTTTTTTGCGGCGTGCCATGAGGGTTTATTTCTTATCCGTATCCTGGCGCACCTTCGGGCTCGCCAGCAATTGCTCGATGCGCATGACCTCACTGAAGGTCTCATCGTGACGGAAACGCACCTCGGGAGAGAACTGCAGGCTGAGCATGCTCGCGACGTGACCGCGAATGAACCTGGCGTGCCGATTGAGCGCCGCGATCACAACCGGGATGTCTTCGCCGCCCAACGGCATAACGTACGCCGTCGCCATGCGCAGGTCGGGAGACATGCGAACTTGCGGGATTGTGATCACGTGGGACGCCAATACTTCATCGTGGATCTCGCCACGCGACAGCAACTCCGCCAGCACGTGGCGGATCTGCTCGCCGACGCGCAACATGCGCTGCGTCGGCCCCTTGGCGGACATTTTTTTCTTACGAGGCACTGACCCAGACCTTCATTGCCGTTGGCACGGCGGCCCGGCTTTCGATGCCGGTCGCCGTCCATCACTCCTGCCGCTTATAGGCTTCGTTTGATCGTCTCGACATTGAAGCACTCGATCACGTCGCCGACACGGATGTCCTGATAGTTGGCGAAGCTTGCGCCGCACTCCTGGCCGGCCGGAACTTCCTTCACATCGTCCTTGAAGCGCTTGAGGATCGACAGCGTGCCTTCGTGTATGACGACGTTGTCGCGGATCAGGCGAACCTTGCCGCCGCGCTCCAACTTACCTTCCGTGACCTGGCAGCCGGCGACCTTGCCGAACTTGGTGATGTTGAAGATTTCCTTCATTGTCGCATTACCGAGGAACACTTCGCGCAGGGTTGGCGCCAGCAGTCCCGACATCGCAGCTTTCACATCGTCCACGAGATCGTAGATGATGTTGTAATAGCGAATCTCGACGCCCTGGACGTCGGCGGCAAGCTTGGCTTGGGCGTTGGCGCGCACGTTGAAGCCGATGACGACGGCCTTTGAAGCGCTCGCCAATGCAATGTCGGATTCGGTGATGCCACCGACGCCGGTATGCACGATGCGCGCAATCACTTCGTCGGTGCCGAGCTTCTTCAACGACCCGAGGATCGCTTCGACCGAGCCCTGCACGTCGCCCTTGATCAGGAGCGTGAACTCCTTTTGACCAGCGGCATCCTTCAGCGACTGCATCATCTGTTCTAGCGTGCGCGGCGTACCGGCAGAGCCCATCGCATCGCGACGTTTGCGGACCCGATAGTCGGTGATTTCTCGAGCGCGAGCCTCGCTTTCGACGACCGCGAACTGGTCGCCGGCATCCGGCGCACTATCGAAGCCCAACACTTCGGCTGGAACCGACGGCCCGGCTTCCTTGATCACGCCGCCCTTGTCGTCGAGAAGCGCGCGTACACGTCCCCACGCCATACCGGCCACGACGATGTCGCCGACACGCAGCGTGCCGCGTTGGACGAGCAGCGTGCCGACCGGCCCACGGCCGCGCTCAAGCTTCGCTTCGATGACGAAGCCTTCCGCCGAACGCGATGCGTTAGCCTTCAGCTCGAGAACTTCGGCCTGCAGCGTGATGGCTTCGAGCAGCTTGTCGAGGCCAGTCCGCTTTAGGGCCGAAACGGGCACGTCCTGCACGTCGCCCGACAAACTTTCAACAACAATGCCATGCTGGAGCAGATCAGTGCGCACGCGCATCGGATCGGCATCCGGTTTATCGATCTTGTTGATGGCAACGATGATCGGCACCCCGGCCGCCTTGGCGTGCCGAAAGGATTCGATCGTCTTCGGCATGACGCCGTCGTCGGCCGCAACCACCAGCACCGCGATGTCGGTCGCCTGGGCGCCGCGGGCGCGCATGGCGGTGAA
>JANLXZ010000109.1:0-2687 GCA_031365375.1 Hyphomicrobiaceae bacterium
GCATGACGCCGGCTTTGACCAGTTCTTCGTTGAACATGCCCATATCTGCAAGAAGCTGCTGGCTGGGCATCTCACCGGCCTCGGATGCCTTGGTGGCCTAGACGATAACCATGACTCGCATCGTGTCCTCCTCTGCGTGATTTAGCTGCCGCCGGTCCTAGATCAAACTGGGAAGAGCGGCCGTTGATCTCAAGACGCAGACGGTGACCCCACGCCGACATCGCAATTGAAGAATTCTGGTTTTACAAAATCCTCCGCATCTGCGGCCGATGTATAAAGCATACCGTTGTCATTCGCAGAATATATATTATGGAAAATATTGGACCTTAACAGTTTGAATCCATTTGGTTCAGATTGGGACAGCTAACCAGGCAATTCAATCATCCAACTAGCCCCTTTATCAAATTTCACTTCTCGCTCTTCTCGTGATGATCGGCGACGAGCCGGTCGAGCAGTCGGACACCCCAACCGGAAGCCCAGCCCTGGCTGATGTCGTTCTTGTTGCTGTCCATCGCAACGCCGGCGACGTCGAGATGCGCCCAGGGTGTGCCCTTGACGATGAAGCGCTGCAGGAATTGAGCGGCCGTGATCGCGCCACCGAAGCGGCCGCCGATGTTCTTCATGTCGGCGTTCTTCGAATCGATCAGCTTGTCATAGGCCTTGGCGAGTGGCATCCGCCACACCTTCTCGTCAGTCGCCTCCCCTGCCGCGTAGAGATCGGCTGCGAGCTTGTCGTCGTTCGAGAATAAACCGGCGTATTCCTTGCCAAGGGCGACCATGATCGCGCCCGTCAGCGTCGCCAGGTTGACGACGAACTTAGGCTTGAACCGATCCTGCGCGTACCAGAGGACATCAGCCAGAACCAACCGGCCTTCGGCGTCGGTATTCAACACTTCGATCGTCTGGCCCGACATCGACGTGACGATATCGCCGGGGCGCTGAGCATTACCAGATATCATGTTTTCGGTGAGACCGATCAGTCCCACCGCGTTGACCGGCGCCTTGCGTGCGGCGAGCGCGTACATGAGCCCGGTAACGCAGGCAGCGCCGCCCATGTCTCCCTTCATGTCCTCCATGCCGCCAGCGGGCTTGATCGAGATGCCGCCTGAATCGAAGGTCACGCCTTTGCCGACGAAGCACAACGGCTTGGCCTTCTTGGCTTTGGCGCCGTGCCACTGCATGACAACCAGGCGCGAGGGCTTGCTGCTGCCTTGGCCGACACCGAGCAGCGCCCCCATTTTGAGGGCTTCCATTGCGTCGACGTCGAGAATTTCAATCTCGATGCCAACTTTGCTCAACACCTTGGTGCGCTTGGCAAACTCGACCGGATCCAGAACGTTGGCCGGTTCGTTGACCAGATCGCGGGCCAGGGCGATGCCCTCGGCCAGTGCCTTTGCGCGGACGAATGCTGCGCGTGCCCCGGCAGGATCTTCGGTCAAAATGACAAGTCGTTCGAGCGCCGCTTGGTTGCCGCCGTTACCATTCGTATCGGCCGCTTTGGTCTGATATTTCTTGAACGTATAGCTGCGCAAGAGCGCGCCTTGCGCGAGATCGGCTGCAAGCTGGCCTACGCTCATTTCGCCACTCGCCGATACGTCGACGATGAGCGAGGCGACCTTTGTTTTGCGCAGCTGTATTTGGCCGAGCGCTACGCCGCCAAGATTGAGCCAGTCGGATGAAGCATCCGTACCGTCACCGGTACCCAGGACAATCAGTCGTCGAACATCGAGATGAGCCGGTGCAAGAAGTTCGATCGCCGCTTTCGCCTTGCCGTTGAAGTCGGCCGCCCGAGCAGCAGCACTAAGCGAGCCTTTCGATGTCGCATCAAGAGCTTTTGCGACTTCGCCCCATTCCGGTGAGCCTTCGCCGGGCATGGCAAGGACGATCGATGTGGCCTCCGGAGCGGTGGTGAGCGGCGCAAAGGATATATCGAGAGCAAGCGGCATCGGTAGAAATCCTTGGCTGACGGCGGCGGGAACAGATAAATCGGATCAAACCCGGCACTAACCAATGTACTGGCGTAACGCCAAGTGCAAGCCTTTGAACGGATCGTGGATTGTCGCACGAGAGCACCAGTCGAAATTCCGCCACCGTGCTATGGGAGCCGCGCTGCGGTACTCGACTCTCGGTAACACGCGACTTTAACGGCATGATCGGCTGTTGATGATGACGATTTTTGGCCGATACCTGTTTCGGCAGACCTCCGGCGCACTATTGCTGATCCTGCTCTCGTTGTCGGGAGTGGTATGGATTGCGCTCGCCTTGCGCGAGCTCAACATCGTCACCAGCGATGGTCAAGACATCGCGACGTTCCTGAAGATTACGACGCTGACGTTGCCAAACCTGATGGCGTTGATCGCGCCAGTGGCACTTTTGGTGGCGGTCATCCACGTCTTAACACGGCTCAACGATGACAGTGAACTCATCGTCCTGACGGCATCTGGTGCCACGATGTGGAACGTTGCCCGGCCCTTGTTGCTGGTGGCGCTGCTCGTGTCATTGGCGGTGTCGGCGGTCAATCACGTGGGCACGCCGTGGAGCCTTAGAGAACTGCGGGCACTCGTTATTGCCTCGCGCACCGATCTGCTCAGTCAGGCGATTCAGCCCGGGCGCTTCTCGACCCCGGAGAACGGTCTCACGTTCCACATTCGCGAACGTGCACTCAACGGTGAGTTGGTCGGCATCCT
>JANLXZ010000191.1:0-1960 GCA_031365375.1 Hyphomicrobiaceae bacterium
GCACGCTGGTGATCGCCAATCTCGGTCGGCTGCTGGGAAACTAAGGTCGTTCCGGTTTTAGTTATATCACGGAACGACCTTCGCTCTTTATTTTGTCGTGCTTGTTATCGGAAACACCGCACACATTTTTTCCCGGAAGCACTTCGGCACAGCTGCGAGCACGGCAACAGACGCTGTGGCGTCGGCACGCACCGGATCAATATTTCCGAATGAGCCCGACCAACCGACCCTGAATATCCACTTGGTCTGGACCAAAAATCCGCGTCTCGTATTTCGGATTGGCGGCTTCGAGCGCGAGTGACGCGCCCTTCTTCCGCAACCGCTTCAGGGTCGCCTCTTCTTTCTCGACGAGCGCGACAATGATATCGCCGTTATTCGCGGTTTCCTGACGCCTGATGATAACGATGTCACCTTCGTGGATGCCAGCGTCGATCATGCTGTCGCCTTTAACTTCGAGCGCAAAGTGCTCACCAGCTCCAAGCATGTCGGGGGGGCACGAGATGTCACCCACGTGGTTTTGCATAGCGCTGATGGGCACACCGGCCGCAATCCGGCCCATGAGGGGGACACCGATGCCGCCACTGGAAATCCCGCCGCCCAAGTGCGCATAAGCAGGGTTTGAGGCGCTCTTCTTCCCGCCGCCTTCGATCACGCTCGGCTGGAACCCGCTCGATTTAGATGTCGATGGTTCCGCGGCAGACACCGGCGAGTGAACCGACGGTGCCGGGCCCGCCGCCGATTCTGGCATCTTCAAGATCTCGAGCGCGCGCGCACGGTGGGGCAAGCGGCGGATAAAACCTCGCTCTTCGAGAGCGGTGATGAGCCGGTGAATGCCGGATTTCGACTTCAGCTCCAGCGCCTCCTTCATTTCATCGAAGGACGGCGGTACGCCGGTCTCCTGCAGACGCGCGTGTATTAGCATCAGCAGCTCTTTTTGTTTTGCGGTGAGCATCGTCAAGTCCTGATTGGGTCAGCGGGTCAGCCGGCGCCGGTGCGGTGAGACTCAAGCATCCGTACAAATCAAGAACAATCTATGTGTTCGCGAAGCGTTCCGCAAGCGCATTCGACCGTCGCACTAAAAATCTAGCGGTAGCACTGGGACGGCGCTGCCCACTGGCAGGGCCGGCGCTGCCGGAGGTCTGACGATCAGGCAATTGGCTTCGGCCAATGGCATCAACAGCGAGCTGTCTTGGTTGGGGAGTGGCGTGGTCGCGTAAGCACCGCGATCGTTCGGGCGGCAGACAGCGCGCATGTAGTGAGCGCGCGGGCCGTTGGCCGGAAGCGCTAATGTGAGAGTGCCCTGCACTGTGAGGGTTGCCTCGCTCTGGCGCCCCAGCATCGCATGAATAAGCGGAACCAGAAACAAGCGTGCCGTGATCATGGACGACACCGGGTTGCCAGGTAGGCCCAGCACGCGCTGTGGTCCCAGCCGGCCAAACATCATCGGCTTGCCCGGCCGCATGGCAATTTTCCAGAACGCCAGCGCCATCCCCCGGCGGGCAAGGACAGGGCCGACAAGATCGTGATCGCCTACCGAGGCACCGCCGAGTGTCACAAGAATGTCGGCGTTCGCGGCTTCGGCAATCTTTGCGTCCAGACTGGCGCTGGTGTCTTTGGCAATCCCGAGCAGCTGCGGTTGGCCGCCAGCCGCACGCACCATGGCGGCTACGCCGAACGGGTTTGAGCAGACGATCTGATCAGCGCGGGGCGTCTCGCCGGGGAGTACCAGTTCGTCGCCGGTGGCGAGAATGGCCACGACTGGTTTGCGTCGGACGGTTAGGCGTGGATGCCCCGCTGCCGCCGCCAACGTCACGTGTCGTGCGCTGAGCAGTTGCCCCGCGGCCAGGACTTGCTGTCCGCTGGTGAAATCGCCGCCCTTGGGTCGCACGTGTTCGAAGTCCATGGTGCCGGCGGCAATGGTGATGCGTCCATCAAGGACAGTGGTGTTCTCCTGGATCAC
>JANLXZ010000194.1:0-39067 GCA_031365375.1 Hyphomicrobiaceae bacterium
CCGCAAGCTCGATCACAGCCTAACCCAGACGTTCTATCAAGACCCGGCCCTATTCAAGATCGACCTCGAAACGATCTTCTATCGCGATTGGATCTTCGCGGGCCACGATTGCGAGATTGCCAATCCGGGCGATTTTTTCACGTTTTCTATCGGCGACTACGCGATCATCGTGAACCGCGACGCATCGGGGGCGATCAGGGCCCACCACAACTCGTGCCGTCATCGCGGCTTCAAAGTCTGCGACGCCGCCAAAGGCAACGTAAAGCGCCGCTTCGTGTGTCCTTATCACCAGTGGTCGTACGAGCTGGACGGCCGCCTAGCCCGGGCACGCGGTATGAACGACCAATTCGATCCGGCGGATCACGGCCTGAAGCCTGTCCATGCTCAAAGCGTAGGCGGTTGGATCTTCGTTTGCTTGGCGAACCAAGCACCGGATTTCGACGCGTTCCGATCGATGGTTGAGCCCTATCTCGCGCCGTATGATCTGACCAATACTAAGGTTGCCCACGAACATACGATTATCGAGAAGGGCAATTGGAAGCTCGTGATGGAAAACAACCGCGAATGCTACCATTGCGTCGGCTCACACCCCGAACTGTGCCGCACGTTCCCAGATAGTCCAGTGCACGTTGGGCCGCAAGGCGCGGCCGACGCGCAGCATGTCGCGAAATTTGTCGAGCATTGGGAAACCCAAGGTTGGCCCAGCCGATTCAAGATCGCCGACGACGCGCAATATCGGGTTATGCGGCTGCCGTTCCTGGAGAACGCCCGTTCGATGACGATGACCGGTGAACCGGCGGTTTCAAAACGCCTCGGTCGAGCGCCGGGAACTGAAAACATCGGCGACGCGCTGCTCTATCACTACCCGTCTTCTTGGAACCACATCACGGCGGACCACGCGCTGAGCTTCCGTTGTCTACCACTGAGCGCCACTGAAACTCAGTTGACGACCAAGTGGTTGGTACCAAAAGATGCGGTCGAAGGCCGCGACTACGATCTGAAGACATTGACCGAAGTTTGGACCGCCACCAATGCGCAAGATATGGCATTGGTCGAGCGCAATGCGGAAGGGATACGTTCGCCAGCGTATGAGCCGGGCCCGTATTCGCCGGTCCATGAGAGCGGCGTCATCCAATTCGTCGATTGGTATTGCGGATCGCTCGAGAAGCGTCTCGGCGGCGAGGCGTCAAAGTTGCGAGCGGCGGAATAGAACGAAGTCTACACCGCAGCTTTCTCTGCCATGGCGACAACGTCATTTAGCATTGTGCTGGCGGGCATCGTTAGCTCGTCGACGATTGTGAAATGATTTGCACCTGGAATGATCACGCTCTCGGCAGCGAGACCGCCATCCGACCACAGCTTGGCAAGATCGCGTGCCTGACGAATGAACTCCGGACTTTCATCCCCGCCAGCGGCTGCAACAAATCTGCAATCTTTGCCCGGCACCCGATCAAACATTGGACTGAGGTATCCCGCTTCGAATTCGCTCAATCGCAACGCACCGTTGAGTGACGTGCCCACAAGCGGCCGCAAATCATAAATGCCCGAGATTGCGTAAGCGGCAGTGATGAGGTCGGTTGGCGCGCCTTCGATCTGGCCTTTCGACATCAACGAGGCAGCAAGATGGCCGCCGGCCGAGTGACCAACAAGTACAGGGCGCACTTTTGTGCGGCCCCACAGTGCGCTGAGAAAAACTGAAATTTCGTCGGTGATCTCGGCCACCTGCACGTCGGGGCAGAGCGAATAGGATGGGATCGCCACCGACACGCCGCGGCCTAAAAGTTCGTGCGCGACGAACGCGTAGTCGCGTCCGTGCCCGCGTTGCCAGTAACCGCCGTGTATATAGACAACGAGCGGGCAGTGCCCATCACCGTTAGCGGCATAGAAGTCATACACCTGCCGTGGCTTGGAGCCATAGGCGACATCGCGATCGCCTGGCAATTCACGTCGTGCGAGTTCCGCGGCATTTGCCCAACGCGCCATAATTTCAGCCGAGTTCGCAACCCGTGCGCGATTGTTGTATTCGGCTTCCATATCGAGCCCGTGCATCATGACGCCTTTCAAGCCGCGATCGCCGGATTTGCACGGGCATCCTCGGCGATCATATCAGAGGCCTTCTCGCCAATCATGATCGTCGGCGCGTTGGTATTGCCCGAAGTCATCGTCGGCATGATCGATGCATCTGCGACGCGTAGACCAGCGATGCCATGCACACGCAGCCGCTCATCAACCACCGCCTGTGCGTCACGCCCCATCTTCGCCGTGCCGCACGGATGGAAGATGGTCGTGCCCATATCACGGGCGAATTTCATCAGTTGATCATCGGTGGAATGCTCCTTGCCGGGCGTGTGCTCGCGCACCGTGATGTCTGCAAACGGTGACCTGGCGACGATGCGACGCGCGAGCTTCATGGCATCGAGAAGCACGCGTTGATCGATATGGGCTTCGAGATAATTGGAGACGATCGATGGTTTGACTGCCGGATCTGGCGACGTGATGCGCAGCCAGCCACGGCTTTCCGGCCGCAATTGACACACCGACACGATAACGCCGGGAAAATTGTGCAAACCCTTTCCCGGACCTTCGCCCGACAGGGGAATGAAGTGGAACTGGATATCAGGAATATCGATCGACATCGTCGATTTGGTAAACACGCCGACGACCCCGGCGCCGAAGGTCAGCATACCCCGACGGCGGAACACGTAATCCATTCCCGTGAGCAATTGCAGCCAACGGCTATGCCAGACCTCGTTGAGACTGCCCCGCGCATTCATTTCGTAGACGAGCCGCGCCTGATAGTGGTCCTGAAGGTTCTCGCCGACACCGGGCAATTCATGCCGAACGTCGACTCCGGCGGCTTTCAATACCGCGCCCGGTCCAATCCCTGAGACTTGCAAAAGTTGCGGTGATCCAATTGCGCCCGCCGATAAGATGACTTCGCGTTTTGCTTGTACGACTTCGACGTGTCCATTGCGTTTAATCCGAACGCCGGTAGCGCGCTTTCCGTCGAGTACAATGGATTGTGCCTCGGCGTTCGTAATTACGTGAAGGTTCGATCGCGATTTGATTGGGCGCAAATAGGCGACAGCCGCGCTCGACCGGCGGCCATTCCGGTTCGTAAGTTGGTAGTAGCCGACACCTTCCTGGCTTGGTCCGTTAAAATCCTTTGTGAATGGAATGCCTTCCGCCATGCACGATTTTACGAACGCTTCGCACACCGGGTTAGTCATATGCAGATCGGAAACGCCGAGCGGGCCATCCGCACCATGCAGCTCGTCCGCTCCTCGCTCTTGATGCTCGGCGCGTTTGAAGTACGGCAGCACATCAGAGAACGACCACCCGGTATTGCCGAGCTGTCGCCAAACGTCGAAGTCGTGCGACTGCCCTCGAACGTAGAGCAAACCGTTGATGGCGCTGGTGCCGCCAAGTACCCGGCCACGAGGCCAGTTGATGGTACGTCCGCCGAGATGTGGCTCCGGCCCCGAGCCGAACTGCCAGGTAATTTTTGGGTTGAGCACGTTGCGATAATAGCCGGCAGGAATGTGGATCCACGGATTGGTGTCGCGTCCCCCGGCCTCCAACAATGCGACCGTGACATGGGGATCCGCACTCAATCGGTTGGCTAGTACACAGCCGGCGGAACCCGCACCGACGATCACATAGTCATAACTGCCTACCAATTCTTGATCCGCCATCGCACTTTCCCGCCGTCGTTTGAGTTTGTTGTCGCGATGATACGAGCGGTGCGCTAGGTTTGCCAACAGGTGGGCTAGGTTCGACAGGCATGCGAGTGCTGAGGATCTTGCCCAATTCGCAATTGTTGCGACCTCAGTATGCGCTCCATCGCCAACCAAAATGAAAGGAAGCCTACATGGCAATCAAAGCTCTAGAGGGACTAACGGGAAAAGCCGCGGCGTCAGCCGCCGCTCGCGTACTAGCCGATCCGGGCGCCAGCAAATCTGAACGCAAGGCTGCGGCGTCGGCCCTGACGCTGTCTTACAGCCACGAGAATACCGGCAAGTTGGCCGCAATGCCCGCCTCGACACTTCTGCGGAACCCGAAGGCCAGTCGAGACGCCAAGACTGCCCCGGTACCCGCTCTGACCCAAAAGCTCAAGGCGAAGGCACCAGCCAGAACGAAAGCCAAAGCGAAGAAAAAGTAAATCGAGCTACGCCGATCGCAATGGTGTTTGTCCGTCGAGGTCAGACACCTTTTTTCTTTGGTCCAAGAGCACGATAGGTCTCAATCACTTGGCTGTCGTCGCGGCCCCCATGCCCCATGCCGGATGCAGCAATGAACAACTGATGTGCGGCGGCAGAAAGCGGAAGCGCCATTTTTGCAGCGCGCCCGGCATCCAAAACCAGGCCCAAATCCTTCACGAATATGTCGACCGCGCTAGTGACCTCACCATCGTCGGCAACCATCCGAGGTCCGCGATTCTTCAGCATCCAGCTGGATGCTGCCGAGCCCGACAAGATCTCAAGTGCGAGTGCCGGATCGATACCCTCGCGCTCCGCCAGCGCCATGCCCTCGGCTGCCGCCGCAATGTGAATGCCGGCGAGCAGTTGGTTCACCGTTTTCATCGCCGCACCTTGGCCGGCGGTCTCGCCCAGGTGATAGAGGTTCGAGCCCATCGCCGATAGCAATGGTTTGGCAGCCTCGAATACGGCATTTGGAGCCGCCGCCATGATCGTGAGTGTGCCGCCGGTCGCTCCGACCACGCCGCCTGAAACCGGCGCATCGACGAAATGCCGGCCGGTAGCCGCGACCTTTGCGGCAATGGCCGAAATTCGAGCAGGCGCACACGTCGCCATTACAATGACTGTCGCGCCAGGGGCCAGCGCTGTCAGTGCGCCGCCGGCGAATAGCACCGCCTCGGCTTGGTCGGCGTTGACGACCATGACGACGAGAGCCTCCGCGTCTTTCGCAGCCTCCGCTGCCGACGATGATCCGTGACCACCGGCCGCGACCAATTTTGCGACCGCCTCCGCGCGCATGTCGAAACCAGTGACCCGCAGCTGCTGTTTCACGAGATTTTCGGCCATCGGCAGCCCCATGGCGCCCAAACCGACGAAGGCGATGGTGTTCATTACTTGCAACTTCCTTCCAATGGGAAAGCCAATAGCGTTTCGAGTTGAATTCTATGGTCTGCGTAGCCCCGGCTTAGCAAGCATCTTCGTTGGCATTCTGCCCGCACCGGCACGTAGCTGCCCGCCCTTGACCAAAGGTGCAATCCGTCCGTGCATTTGCTAAGCGACCGTTCCCACCCAACGAATGCTGGCCACCCACAAATGTTTGCAATCATCAATATCGTTGTGCCGGTATTTGGCATCCTCGCGCTCGGCTTTGTCGCCGCTCGGACTAAATATGTATCCGATGGCGCAGGCCGTTTGATTGCGGAATTCGCATTCAAAGTCGCAATGCCAGCACTCCTATTTCGCGCAATGTTGGCGATTGGACCGCTGCCGGGCTCGCCGTGGAAATTGGCTGTATCCTACTTGGGAACTATACTCATAGTTTGGACCCTCGCGACGCTTGCATCGCTGTCGCTACTGCGGCGGCCGGCCTTTGATGCGCCTTCGATCGCCATGGGAGCTACGTTCGGCAACACCGTCATGCTGGGCATCCCGCTCACACTGACCGCCTTTGGGCCGGACGCCGCAGCACCGATCGCAATGCTCGTCTCGATCGATAGCCCATTACTTTGGATCATCGCGACCCTTCATATTGAACTCGTCCGCCGCGATCCAGGCCGCGCCAATCGCGCCCCGTTGCATGCATTGCGCCAAGTTCTATTCGACTTGATCCGCAATCCTATTGTCGTGCCACTAATCATGGGCACGCTGTGGCGGCTCACCGGCCTCGGCATCCCGCCAATGCTCGATCGACTGCTTGAGATCATGGCCGGAGCTGCCGTACCAGCGGCGTTGTTTTCGCTCGGGTTGTCGCTGGCTGCGTATAAGATCAAGGGCCAGACTGCAACGTTATCGCTGATCGTCATTATGAAATTGGTCGTCTACCCGGTCATCGCATTCGCGATCGCAACGTGGGTCTTCGATCTACCACCGCTGTGGACCTCGATCTTGCTGTTGTTCGCGGCTATGCCGGTCGGCGCAAATGCATTCTTGTTCGCGACGCAGTACGAGCGCGCAGTAAATTCGGTATCAGCCGCGATTGCCGTGTCGACTGCCATTGCCGTAGTCACGATAGCGATGATCCTATACGTCCTGAAACAACAGGCGCTATGAGGGGCTAACTGGCATGTCGAGCGTGATAACCGTCGTCATTCCGGTATTCGCACTGATTGCGCTTGGATTTGCCGCTGGCAGGTTCAACTACTTCTCGAACGACGCCGTGAAGGCGCTCAACGACTTTACGTTCTCGATGGCCGTTCCTGCTTTCATGTTCCGTACCATGGCGAAACTGGAAATGGAGCAATCACCGCTTGATCTTTGGCTAGCCTTTTTCGGCGCCGCCGCGATCACCTGGCTGATCGCGACAATTGCCGTTTCGCAACTACTCAAAAGACCTGCGGCGGACGCTCCATCGATCGCCATGAGCTCGTGCTTTGGGAATGTCGTCATGCTTGGCATTCCGATCTCGATCGCAGCCTTCGGAGAGCGCGCTGCGATACCCGCGGCGATGCTCGTGTCATTGCACACACCGGCACTCTTTTTCATCGGAACATTGCATCAGTCGCTCGTTGCCGAACCCCGACAAGCGACTGTAACACGTATTGTCAAAGAGCTGCTGGCCGAGCTCATCCGCAACCCAATCATAGTCGCGATCCTGGCTGGAACGCTTTGGCGGCAAACTGGTCTTGGCCTTCATCCGGCTGTTGACCGCAGCTTGCTTTTGCTCGGCCAATCGAGTGTGGCGACCGCGCTCGTCGGGCTAGGTCTCAGCCTGGTGAACTTTGAAATCAAAGGCCAAATTCCCACGCTGTCGATGATCCTCATTTTGAAACTTGTCGCGATGCCCGCGCTCGCATGGTTCCTAGCGACCCATGTATTCGATGTCTCGCCGGTGGCAGCTGCGGTGCTGATCCTATTCGCGGCGATGCCGACAGGAGCAAACGCCTATCTGTTTGCCCACCGGAATGATCGCGCGGTGAACTCAGCATCAGGCGCCGTCGCATTGGGCACGATACTCGCCGTTTTCACGGCCGCAGTGATCGTATCTTCGCTGGCGATCCGTTGATCAGCTTAGGCAGCAAGTGCCGAGTAGGCTGGCAACGTTACTTGCGCTGCAGCCTGTCGTGCTTCCAAGGGCGACCTGATGCCAGTCGCCATCACAGTCCCCAATTCGCTTAACAGACTATGCAAAGCGTATTCGGCCGCATGGATCTGATTGGACGCCGCTGCCTGGCTTGACATCATATCGGTTACCCGCGCTAGCGACAGCTCGACGATCGTCGTTACTCGATGCCAATGCGTTTCCTTAGATGAAACGCTTGGTTGCTTCACTTTCTGACTGGGCGGCCGCTCGCCAACTAAAAAGCTCCACGCCGCGCCGGAGAAAACGCGATTAGCTGTAAAAGATAGTCTTTGAATTGAATTTTGCATGGGGATGTGCCGCAAATTGGATGGCGCCGTGGGTTGGACGGCTCGAGCAGACGCTATTCTTTCAATACGATCTCGAATTAGGGTGTGCTTATTCGCACCATTTCACAAGTTAGAATTCTCAGCAGATAAGCCCAATTACGACACGACACATTTTTTGAATCTGGTTTAATCAATTGATCGCGAAATCGGTTAATAAATCATGAGCGAGAGCTAAACCTTATCTCGATATCTATTGGACCGTGGTCGCAAAATGAGCACTTCGTGATTTTCTGGAACTCATATTGATGCGATTCACAGCCGACCCAAACGGTGGGCGCTGAAGCGACTGTTGCGCGGCGCGGCTAGAAAACGCCGGCGCAGCGGCAAGTTTGACGGTAGCAGAAAAACGATAGTGCCCTGTAATACGGTCGACGAATAATGCATCCTCGAGCTGAGGACCCCAACCTCTATTGTGGACAATCATTGGTCGTCCCGATGGTCCTAATTCGCCAGCGACGACTGCGATATGAGCCCTCGATACTCTACTGAAAGGACGATAATAGGTCACGATATCTCCCGGTTTATAATCCTCCGGAAAAGTGGAATTCGGAACTATTTCGCCGTGACGGCCAAAAAATGCGCGCAGCGTTTCCGTTCGACGATGATCGATATTCGGATCTCCACTGCCGACGCGCGCGCGCTGAACTAATTCCTGAAGATCGATACCCAGCGAGCGATAGGCACGAATGACAACGTCGGAGCAGGAACCATAAAGGGAGGGAATATCTCCCATGGGATAAGAAATTCGTTTGTACGATGCGCTGTAAATTACAAAATCGGTAATCTGTGCCCTTGCCGCGGCCGCGAGTTTCATGCCGAAATCGGAAGGCGATACCGACGATGCAACTGACGAAGGTTTTAGAAGCGGCAAGCACACTTCAGATGTCGGACCCTGGCTTGGCACGACGAAGTCGGGAACAGTCGAGGGCAACGTGAACGGCCGAGGCGGCAGAACGAGTGCCACCGTTTTCGGCCCGGCCTCAGCCTCGGTAGATTTAGGTATCGAGGCTATATCCGAGATTTCAATATGAGGCGCAGTCGATGGCAAAGTGAAGGGCGGCGGCGGAATGCTCAGCGCCGTCATTGCGGGAAGTAGCTCTGGAGCGAGTGCGATTTGCGGCGGCTGCGTGGGCAATTCGATACTCGGCAGCTCAATTTTACCATGCGGCGCGAGTGCCCAAGCTGGCGGGCGCAACGCCTCGGGCGGAAGCGTCGGCACCGCAAGGGGGATCCGCGCGATGGCTGCATTCAACGAATTGATCGCTGCAGAAGCAGTTGACCTGTTCCGAACCGGTTCATTAAATCCGCCGACCGGCCTCATCGTGTGATTGATGCCAAGAAACATTGCGATCACAAGAAATGGCAAAAGCAGTAATGCGATGGCGCGGCCATCGTCAGCAGAATAAGCAATGGACCCACGTTTCGGGACATTTAAATGGTTCGTCGTCGATGCGGCAGATCTGGCAAGCGAGTTGTTTCGCTGGGACCTACCCTTACTTTTAGCTTTTCCACGCTTTTTCACGCGAACACCCCCCGCGGCGCCCTACCAAGCACAACGCTCTGCTTCGCTTGGCGACGAGAATAAGCGAGGAACTACATGATTTACAAGAAATTTTCGTCAATTCGATCAAGCGATAAAGAAAACAGCTTCAGCCCTGACCGGTCTGTTACACGCTGACAACTTGGCCGATCAGCTATTGCAGCCCCCTTTTTCGCCGCGACCCGGCTTGTAACTCCGATGGATCGCTTCGACGATTGCATCGTATTTGCGCCGTTGCGATACTGGATAATTTACTTGCCAACCGTAGATGAAGCGCCCCTGGCAGACAAACGTGATGCGTTCATAGAAGATGTTCTCGCCCTTGTAGCCAGACAGCACGAACCACGTGCTACGGTGTGGCGTGTAGTCGAACGTCGCATCGGCGTAGGTTTCCCGCATGACAAATTGGCGATAGGATTCAATAGTTTCAGAAGTCTCATTAACGGTCGCCGTCGCCAGCAGACGAGCGGCACCATCAGTGGACGTCCACAGAGCACCGCTATCGCTATTGGGTGTTTCGGCGCGCTGGAACAGCCCGCCGGGATAAGAAAATTGGAACCCGAAGCGTTCGTTTTTGTACTGCGACCAGCCCTGAGTCGACGCCGTGGGCGCTGCGGCTGCTCCACCGCCAGCCGCAACAATTGCGATAATCCACACTGCAACCGAAAGGCGCGTGGCAGACCTTTTTACATGACGCGTGAACATCGATGATACTCTCGCAAGTGACACTATGGCAGAATGACACGATGCGTGCCTTGACGGAACGCTGAACGTGCAACGAAGAAAACCCGCGTAAGTTTCAGGCGATGCCGGTAAAATCGCATTCAGGGAAAATGCCGACGCCTCGCATTATTGGTGTCGACGATGACATCCGCGAAGGTATTCGCGCCCTACGGCGCAAGTGCGCTTACATTCGCCTTATGCACGACCTTGCCGGCGATCCACCTTTGCGGCGTCGCGAGGCCGGCTTCGAAGGCTTGGCTTGCATTATCGTCGCGCAGCAAGTCTCCGTGGCGAGTGCCAACGCAATTTGGGCGCGCTTTGCGCAGGTCGTTCAGCCGATGACCGCACAAGCCGTTTTGGAGACGCCTGAGGAAATTCTCCGCCTGGCGGGCTTATCCCGGCCCAAAATCCGCACATTGCAGGCCGTTTCGACGGCCGTTGTGCACGCAGGAATGGTAATCGACAATTTTGAGCTGCAACATGAAGTCGCAATTCACGAATCCTTGACAAGCGTTTCCGGCATCGGCCCATGGACCGCTGACATTTTTGTGATGTTTTGCCTCGGGCGTGCGGATGCGTTTGCGGCGGGTGATCTTGCACTGCAAGAAGCAGTGCGCATGGCGTTCAAGCTGGAAAAGCGGCCGAATGCGCAGGAATTGCTCACCATTGCCGAACGGTGGCGACCATGGCGAGGTGTAGCTGCCAGGTTGCTGTGGGGCTACTACAAAGTCGCGAAACAGCGCGACGGAGTTTCCAATTGAATCTTGTCGATATTTCAAGGTGCTTCACAGATCTGCCACGGACAGGTAGTATGTGAGTCATCGGGGAGGAAGTGCGAGACCGATCCCGACGGGTAACCGATGGGAATCTTGCACGTGAATGCTCACGCCACGATACCAGATCAATGTCCGGCTCTCGTGTTGAACGCCGACTTTCGGCCGTTGAGCTACTATCCGCTTTCGCTTTGGTGCTGGCAGGATACGGTGAAAGCCGTCTTCCTCGACCGCGTGAACATTGTCTCGGAATATGATCGTTGCGTGCGCAGCACGTCATTCGAGATGCGTCTGCCCAGCGTCGTCTCGCTTAAAACGTATGTGAAACCGGCGCGTTATCCGGCATTTACCCGCTTCAATGTGTTTTTGAGGGATCGGTTCACGTGTCAATATTGCGGAGCAAAACACGAACTGACGTTTGATCATCTGGTGCCCCGCGCGCGCGGCGGCATGACCAAATGGGAAAACGTCGTCGCCGCCTGCTCACCGTGCAATTTGCGCAAGGGCAGCGATATGCCGAACGTTGCTGGAATGCATCCTATGCAACATCCCTTTCGGCCAACGGTTTTTGAGCTGCATCGTAATGGACGTTTGTTTCCGCCAAATTACTTGCATCAAAGCTGGTTGGATTATCTTTATTGGGATACCGAACTCGACCCTTAAAAAAACTCCCCAATGCTTTGCCTTTACAGGGGGCACCAGGGATAGGTTATCTCGGACGAGCGAAGCAACGCGAAGTCATATCGGCAGCAATTGGCCTCTAGCTAACTCAAGCCGCCTTGCGCACGCTCGATGATGTGCATAGCGATTGCGCAATGATTTCAACGGCCCGGCTCCAATCAAGCTGCTCCGCGGCTCCAGCGCGAATGCCAAATGCGGCGAGCGCATCGGCAGCGCTGCCACCATCGCGAAAGATCCGGGCGCAAGATTGTCGCGCAAGGCCTAATGCCTGATTCCACTGCACGGGATTGAAATTTGATGGGGACATGGGTTGCCTCAAATGGTTGGGAGACCGACGCGAGCTGCACTGGAAAGCAACTGATTCTCGGCGCGAACTACGAAGTCGACGCACGCCACTGTTACGCAGGGTCATTCATACTCAACAGTACGCGACGCCCAAACTCGGAAGTAACCGGAAGACAGGCACACTCAGCGCGCATGCATCACGACGCGGAACCATGAACAGTGATGCTTATTCGGACTACTGGTCCTGGCACTAAACGCGCCTGTCTACTCATTGAAAGCCGCCACTCGACAACACTACACAATCGGCGCTTTACGAATTCGACGAACGGCTAAATCTCAGGCGGCTTTCGATTGAGGCTCGGGTTGGGGGGAAACCGCGAACTTCATGCGACGACGGTCGAGATCAGCCAAAAGAGATAACGCAACACCACCTAACTGACGCCATTCGGTATTATCTTCTGGACGACCCGCATTGAGCGGCACGACTTTCCCGACAAAGTTACGATAACTGAACGACATGGGATCCACCTTTACGGACACGCGGTGCAGAACAACTGACGCTAATTCAACGCAACGGGTCGAAACGCGACAGGGACAAACGCGACGGTACGCAACGGCACAAAACTCGAACGCGACAAACTTTAATCAATGCAACACAACTGGACGCAACTCAGACGAACGCCACGCAACAGAACCTGGACGATTGGCGAGCCGCTCCAACGTACGCTTGGACTTTTTCGCAACAGCGGCTCGCCTACATTTATTGAGCGTGCTCAACAGCACGTCTCTGGGCGACGCGAACGCAACAAATGAGGACTCAACATTACGCAACTGACGCTCTACTGACGCAACGGGTACGCAACGCTTTACGAAAGAGGCAGAGGAGACGACCCGCTCTTCAGACACGACCGACGGGGCCATACGCGCTACTGAAATAAAGGATGCTCGAACGCTAGGAGTACACGCAACGCTACCGAACTGGACTTGACCGGCATCAACCACTTGGCTTGAGCTACGCGTTACTCGTCTCACGCTCACACCCTGACTTACTTAACTCCGCCGTTCGCTCTGTGTTCCGCGAATAAGGGAGAATAAATACTCCGCTCGTGTCCGAAAAGTGACTGAGCGGAGGAATTCTGGTGGTCTTTTGCTGAATTTGCTTGCAGATTCGCAATCCAACCGATGATTGGGTTGATAGTCGATACCAAGCTTTTGTTTTTATTGACTTTTGTTATGCACAGAAAATGCTGCCTGCAAGGCGCCGATGCATAGCACAATAGAGAGAAACACATTCCATCCGGCGAAAGAAAGCCCTAGCAGCCGACCGGCGGCTTCGTCGCAACGTACGACTTTCGCGTGCTTCAGTCGTTCTAGCATTGAAGTCTGCGGATCGGCTGTAAATGCGCCACCCGCACAGGTTTCAGGCCCAGGCCAAAACTTCCATTCGGCCCCGGCGTGATAAACACCAAGTCCGGCGTTGGCGAGAAACGCCAGCGCAACCAGAAAAAAGAGAATGGCGGCATTCCGCTGCCGACCCGCACCAAGCAAGGCCAAACCCAGGAAAAGAACTGGGATGCTGGCATAATAAGCATAGCGTTGCTGAAGGCACAGGGGACAGGGCGCGATCTCACCCAGATACTGTGCGCCGAGCGCGATCAGGATCCCCGCAAGCGCTGCCATCAAGGTGAAGGCGCCCCATCGATAGGCGGGATTTTTGTGAGCATCAACGGCGGGAGAAAGCATTTTGATGCGATACTCGGCTACTTCGTGAACGCAACTTCAATGTTACACCAAAAACTTCACCGCCGCGAACCCTCCCACGACCAGCGCGACAACAACAGTGGTCACCAGCGTCAGCCGCCGTTCGATGAAGTCCCTAATCGGTTCGCCGAACCAATAAAGTAGCCCTGCGACCAGAAAGAACCGCATCGACCGCGCGATCACACTTGCCGCCATGAAGGCGGCTACGTTCATATGCACGGCGCCAGCCGTAATTGTCAGTAGCTTATAGGGGATCGGCGTCATGCCCTTGATGATGAGGATCCACACGCCCCACTCGTTGAACCAAGCGGCGGCCTGATCGAACTTGGTCGTCAGCCCGTAAAAATTGATTACCGGCCGGCCGATGCTTTCGAGCAGAAAATAGCCGATAGCGTAACCGGCTATGCCGCCAATCACCGACGCGACGGTCGCAAGTGCTGCGTAACGCCAAGCTTTTGCGCGATCCTTCAAGATCATTGGCACAAGCATCACGTCGGGCGGGATCGGAAAAAACGAGCTTTCCGCGAAAGCCACCCAGAACAGCGCTTGCGGCGCGCGCCGATCGCCGGCGAGGCTCATCATCCAGTCGTAGAGGCGTTTGATCATGGTCCGGGGATAAGGGCCATTTCATCGCCTGTCTACAGCGAGCGTCCCGATCGCGAAAATCGTCTCATCCGCTGCGCGCATAAACTTTGCGATCGATAAGGATACTTTAACCAACCATGTTTCTAGCGAAGTTAATGCACTTGCCACTGACTTGGCATGCAATCGCGGGTGGCCGAAAACTTGGATTTGCCGCTATAACGTAACCTCAATACGTTTTCATCGCGGGCGGGGACATTTTGGCAATCGGCGGCACAACGGCGCGCGGCTTCGAGCGCACTAAAACCTGGGTATTCGATCTCGACAACACGCTTTATCCGGCCGAGTGCGATCTATTCGCCCAAGTCGATCGACGCATGGGTGAATATATCGCGACCTTCCTCGGCGTGCCGTATCCCTATGCTCGGCACCTGCAGAAAAGCTACTATCGCCAGTTCGGCACCACTTTATCGGGACTGATGCGGGTCCACAAAATGGATCCGAAGCCGTTTCTCGATTACGTGCACGACATCGATCTGAGCCCAGTTCGCGAAAGTCCTGCGCTCGCGCTTTCGATCGACAGTCTGCCAGGACGCAAACTCATTTTCACCAATGGGTCGCGCGGCCATGCCGAGCGAATAGCCGGGAAACTCGGCGTGCTTCACTTGTTCGATGACATCTACGACATTGTCGCGTGCGACTACGTACCGAAGCCGCATGCGCCGGCATATGCTGGCTTCGTCAAAGCGTTGGGCATCGCACCGGAGACCGCCGCGATGTTCGAGGACATGCCGCACAACCTCGAGCAGCCTCATGCGCTCGGCATGACGACGGTACTGGTGCATTCGAGTTACATGGATCATCCGATCCAACGAAAAATCAAAGGTTGGATGGAGGCGCCTGAGCACGTCCATCACATGACGGAGAACCTCCTGGGTTTCCTCGACGATCTGAATTCGCAGTTGGCGCAATCCAAGTGACTCAACCGCCATGTTGACCTCTTTGCTTTGGATTCCAGCCACCCTGGTCGCTGCCGCCGCGCAAACAGCGCGTAACGCAATGCAGCGCCACTTGACTGCAACGCTCGGCACCGTCGGCGCAACGCAGGTGCGGTTTCTCTACGGTCTGCCGTTCGGCCTACTGTTTTTGGGTGCGGTGCTGTTGTTTACCGGCGCCAGCGTCCCGGCCATGACCACACGATCGATCGCATTCACGATCATTGGCGCCATGGCACAAATCCTCGGCACCGGGTTGATGCTGGCCGCCATGCGCGACCGCGGCTTCGCGGTGACCACCGCTTACACCAAGACGGAACCGGTACAGGTCGCGTTGTTCGGGCTGCTCGTGTTGGGCGACACCCTTACTTTCAATGGCGCGCTCGGCTGCGTGATCGCGACGATCGGCGTGGGCATGATGTCGTGGAAACCTGGAGCAGCGTCGGAAGCCCGGAGTTGGGGACCAGCCGCACTCGGCATTCTTGCCGGCGCTTTCTTCGCCATTGCAGCCGTCGGTTTCCGCGGCGGCATTACCAATCTCGCCGATGGCTCTTTTCTAGTGCGGGCATCGACCACCCTCGCGCTTGGATTGACAATCCAAACCGCCATCCTCGTTGCCTGGATGGTTCTGATGGATCGGCAGGCCCTGCGCGCCAGCCTCGCCGCTTGGCGTCAATCGATGTTCGCCGGTTTGATGGGAGCGTTCGCCTCGCAATGTTGGTTCATCGGCTTTGCGCTGACGAGCGCTGCCAATGTGCGAACACTGGCGCTTGTCGAGGTGATCTTCGCGCAAGCCGTGTCCAAGCGGCTGTTCTCGCAAGATACGAGCGCGCGAGAAAAAGCGGGCATGGCGCTGATCATCGTGGGCGTGGCAGTTCTGCTGCTCGGCGTCTTCGGATGAGCGGCCACATGGCAGCACGAGACGGCCCCTCAGTGCGCCACTTGCTGCGTCGTTGGCCCGTCGCCAGCAACGGTCGTGCGGCGCACGTCGCGCGGCTTGGTTTCGTCGAAGCGTCGCACACGATGCATGGTTTGACGGTTGTCCCATATGACCAGATCGTTTGGTTGCCAGCGATGCACGTAGACAAGTTCGCGCTGCGTCGCGTGCTCGGCAAGATCGCGGATGAAGTCGCGCGCCTCGGGCATCTCCCAGCCAATGATGGTGCCGATGTGCGATGACAGATACAGCGACTTGCGCCCGGTCACCGGATGCGTGCGCACCAGACGCTGGCGCACCGGCTTGAACATCGTCTTTTCTTCTTCGGTCAAATCGGCAAAGCCCATGGAGCCGCGCGAATAGATCAGCGAATGCTCGCAGATCAAATCCTCGATCTGTGTTCGCGTCGCATCGTCTAGCATGTCGTACGCGGCCCGCATGTCGGCGAACTCGGTGTTGCCGCCGTCGTTGGCAATCACGCGGCCGGATAGCAGCGAATATTTGGCCGGCGTCGCGCGAAACGAACTGTCCGAGTGCCACAGCCGGTTCCCGAGGTTGAACATGCGCCGGCGGTCGCTGCGTGCGAACGGCTTGCCATCCTTGTCGAGATTGGACACATCGACCATGCCATCCTTCAAGCGGTACTCGGATCGCTTGGTGATGTTGCCGCCCTCGGCGTTTTCAATGTCGCCGAAATTCAGTGTGAAGGCTAGTTGTTGGTCGTCGTCGATTTTTTGACCACGAAACACCAGCACCGCGCAGCGGTCCATGCCGGCTTCGATTGCCGCAACATCGGGCTTGCTCAGCGGCTCGGTGAGATCCACACCCGACACTTCCCCGGCAAGTACCGGATGGATCTGTCTTATCGACACGGACATGACCTTGGCTCCCTAAAATTGGCCGAGATTGATCTCCAACCTTAGTTCGAAGGCTACACCCGTTTCCATAAGCCGCCAAGAATGGCGGACGCTTGAGGCGTGCTCGTGTGCCATGCGAAAAAGTAGCGGGATAAGCGGATGGATCATCGAGGATCGATCACCGCCGTCCACTCATGGATCATTGGTTGGTTGGCTGACCTGCGCCGCACGACATTCCGGAACCCGATCCACAGCTGCCACTCGAGCAGCAGCACTCGCTTGCAGAGGCGACACCGGAGGCGGGCATGCGGCATGCGTTGGCACGGTCCACGCCCGATCCGCTGCCCGAGCCGGAGCCGCGGCCCAGCCTGACAGGCTTGGCCCGAGCTTGACCGCGCAACGCATCATACGCGCTGCGCTGCGTTTCAGTAAGAAGGGCTGAGATCTCCAAGTGCGCCGATAGGTGAACCAGGCGCAATTCGGAGCGCACCTTTTCGACAGCTGAAATCTGCTCAACGAGCTGTTGCTGATCCGCTTTTCTCTCCCGGAAGAGAGTAGCCAGCGTCTTTTCTGCCTCAATGTAAGAATGGCCCAGATTTTGAGACTGGGCTGTCATCCAATCGAAAGTCGCCTGCGCTTCGCGACGCTGGTCATCTGTAAGCTTCAGCAATTCGGCGAATTCGAGCACATGGGCGGGACCGGGATAGCCATTGAGATCGGCTGCGAGCGCCATACCCAATCCTCGCCCCGCTCGCAAATCTGAAATCTCCTGATCCGTAAGCCCCGGAACCGCGGCGCCGGACGATGCACCACGGCTATGGCCACCGGCTTCGGTAGACGAAACTGCACCCGAGCCGCTACGACTTCCCTTCAACTGTGCGATCGCCGCCGTCGAACCAAGCAGCACCACGAGTCCGAAAGCGAGGAGCCTGCTGCATCCACCACCGAACGTGAATGGCATCCGGGTGGTCATGTGCAGTCCTCGCGGCTAGGTCAAACCATAGTGGATAGGATGTCCACCACCACCTCGATTATTGGGGTCAATCGTAACGGAAAACAACTGCCGTTCAACATGAGGTCGAGAGAAAGCGAAGGCTCTTGCTGCCAGATTCCGTTGCTGTTCAATATGTTTGCGGAACGCTGACGTGTCGACGTTAAGGTCACCACTGGGCAGCCACGATCACCGCTCGCGCAATGCTTCCTGCCGGACAATCTGGATTGGCCGAAGCAGATAATCGAGCACCGACTTCCGGCCAGTCTGGATATCGGCCGTAACAACCATGCCCGGAATTATCGGCAGCGCATCAGCCTCCGAACCGAGGTAATTGCGGTTAGTCCGCACGATCACCCTGTAGTAAGAATTTCCTTTCTCATCGGGTATCGTATCAGCGCCGATCCTCTCAACCCTGCCCGGCAAATCGCCGTACACGGTGTAATTGTAGGCCGTTACTTTGATACTCGCCGCCTGTCCCGAGCGAATGAACGCGACATCCTGTGGTCGCACACGCGCCTCGACAAGCAGATTATCGTCAAGCGGCACAATTTCGACGATACTTTCACCTGGTCGCACCACCCCGCCAATCGTTGTCACGACGAGTTTATTAATGATCCCGTTGACGGGCGACCGCATGATTGTGCGCCGCACCCGATCTTCTGCGGCGCGCAGGCTTTCCTCTGTTACTGCGAGACTGGCATTGCTTTCGGCAAGGCCCTCGCTTGCGCGAGACTTGAAGGTCAAAATTGCGGTTTGCAGTTTGGCCACCGCTTCAGCAATCGCAGCATCAGTTCTCGGCAGCGAGGCGTGTAACACGGCAATATCGCGCTGCTCGGTTCGATACTGACGCTCAAGCCGCAGCAGTTCCATTTCGGGGTACGCACCGCGCCGTTTGAGATCGCGGCCAAGCTCCAGTTCACGCTGCGCATAAGCCGCGGTTGCCTTCGTTTCCTCCAGGCGCGTGCTGATTTCGGTTTGCTCCAGCCGCCGTTGCGCGAGCTGCTGTTGGATCACCGCGATTTCCTCGTTGAGAGACGCTTTGCGCGCTCGGTAGAGCGCCAACTCCGCATCACTGATGAGACGATCGACCTCGAGCCCGGCGAACGAGGGCTCGTGCCCTGATGCTTCGGCTTCGAGCCGCATCTTGCGCGCCGCGAGCGCCATTCGTTTCTGCTTCAATTCCCCCCAAACGGATGACAGGCCGACGTCATCAATACGAAGAAGCGGCGTTCCCGTCTGGACTTTCTGGCCCTCCTTGACCTCGATCGCGGCAATGATGCCGGCCTCGAGCGGCTGCACGACCTGCACTTGGCTCGACGGAATGACCTTACCTTCACTGTGCGTAACCTCGTCGAGTATGGCGAAATGCGCCCACATCAGTGCCGCCAAGAGGCCAAGCGAGATGATCCGCAATAGCCCGGACGATCTGTGTAATCCTTGGCGATCGAGGGCCGTCGCAATATCGTTGGCGAACGCATGTTCAAGGCGCAACATTGAAGCACGTCCTCTCATCCTGCGGCCTTGACGATCACTGGTATGCGCGTCGCTTCGCGCAGGCGTGCTAGTACTTCATCTTTCGGACCGTCGGCGATGATGCGACCGCCCTCGAATACGAGTAGCCGATCAACCAATTCTAATAAGCCATCGCGGTGCGTCGAGATCAGCAGTGTGGTATCGGAGGTTAGTTCGCGTTTCAGGTTCGCGACCAGCATGCGTTCACTGGCGGTGTCCATTGCCGAGGATGGTTCGTCGAGAAACAGAACTTTCGGTTCCCTGATTAAAACGCGAGCCAAGCCGATCGCTTGCCTTTGTCCACCGGACAACGAACGGCCGCGCTCGGCAACAGGCATGGCCAATCCTAGCGGTTGCCGTGCGGCGAAGAGATCAATACCGGTGATGCGCACCACCCGCTCGATGGCATCGGAAGTGGCTTCAGGCCGCCCGATTACGATGTTGTCGCGCAGTGTGGCCGAGAAGAGTTCGGTTTCTTGCGGGCAGAAGCCGACGAGCGAGCGCAAGTCCGCACCGAATTGGCGTACGTCCATGCCGTCGATCAAAATTTGCCCCGAGCAAGGCTCATAGAGGCCAGCCAGAAGCCGGCCAACCGAGGTTTTTCCCGAGCCAATGCGTCCGATCAGGCCGACCCTTTCACCCTTGTTTATGGTGAAGGAAACATCACTGAGCGCTGCGATGCTGGCGCCGGGATAGATCAGCGAGATATTCTTGAAATGGATATCGCCAACCCGCGGCGAACGACCGTCGCCCGATGTGGCCGGCTCTGATGGCGCCGACATGAGTGTGTCGAGAGTTCTAAACGCGCTCCAAGCCTGATGCGCGCGCGCGAGTGTCTGAACGATGCCGCCAAGCGGGGCCAACACACGCCCCGACAATATACTTGCAGCGATCAGCGAGCCCACCGTGATGCTGCCGTCCAGCACCAGAAAGACACCCCACACCACGGTGAAGATAGAAACGGCCTGATTGACGAAGACAACCATATTGGTCGAGAGATTGGCCCAGAAACGCGCTTGTGTGGTCGACCGGCTGGTCGCAACGACGGCATCATTCCACACACGGCGCAGGTAGCGCTCTGCCCCAATACTCTTGATCGTTTCGACTGATCCGGCAGCCTCCACGAGCACGCCATGCCGCCGCGCTCCATCAGCTTGGCTGGCCCGCACCGCTCGAGCGAGCGGAACCTGGACTAGGAGCGCACAAATCAGCACCACTCCGACTGCGGCCAGTGGGACGAGCGCCAGTGGACCGACAAACAACCACATTACAGCGATGAAGATACCGATGAAGAAAAGATCGGTTACCGCAATGAGGGTCGAGGAAGTGAGGATGTCGCGAACGGAGTCGAAATCGCGCAATTGGCTAGCCAGCGCCCCAGCGGACGGCGGACGTGATTCCAATCGCAAATTTAACAACCGATCAAAAAGACGACCCGCAACCGCGAGGTCGACACGCCGGCCCGTCTGGTCGACCACACTCGAACGCAGGGTTCGCAAAGCTACGTCGATCAGGAGGGCGATCAAGACGCCGCTGGTCAAAGCCCAAAGCGTTGGAATGGCAAGATTCGGAATGACGCGATCGTACACATTTTTAATGAACAATGGCGCCGCAATACCCACGAGATTGATCAGGAACGCAGCAAACACAACCTGAGTGTAATCTCGCCAAAACACTTTGAAAGTGGACCAAAACCAATGATCCTTCCGAGCCCGTTTTACTGGTTCTGAAACGCTAGAATGCTGTGGCTTCGGCTGCAAGAAAACAACGACGCCGGAGTGTTGTTTGCTAAGGTCGCTTAACTTCAACCGCTGCTCGGTTCTGCCCGCTTGAGGTGCAACTATGGCCGCTTCGTTGCGCTTGATCGAAAGCCTTGTCAGTACGATCGCCCGCCCATCTGCATCAAATAGAATCACAGGGAGGGTGATGGCCGGAACAGATTGGAGCGACAGGCGGGCAAGATGCACTTCGAAGTCTAGGGCTGCGGCCAATTCATTGAGAACAGAAAGTGTCACACCCTGGGCACTGTAGGGCAGTCGACTGAGTATATCGATTGGGCTGATGCTGCGCCCATGGCGGGTGGCAACTTCAACAAAGGCTTCCATTAGACCGTTGGCACCAACGCGATTGCCAATATCCAAAGTCTCAGGTCGCGAAGTCGATATCATGTTAGGACGCCGGTCACCCTTACGTCGATGATTGCCCGATGGGGAAACAAACTACGATTAATCGAAGCTATTTATATCAGCATGCGAGCGAAACGCGGACAAGCAAACTCCGCACCAGGTTCAGAAATCTTGAATCGCTAACGTCGTACTTTTAATGAAACGCCTACAGATTTATGGTTTCTAATAGATTTCGCTCGCGCTCTTTATTGCGTTACTAACGGCGCAGCAAAGGATACATGCCCGGCCGATCGTGAGCATCGCGTGTCCACGGCCTTAAATCCTCCTCCGCCTCGACGTTGGTTGCGAGCCGGAAGTGCTCCAGCAGGCCGCCCATCGCGGCGATCAATTGATAGCGCGCGTAAAGCGCGAGCGAACTCGAGGTGCTACGCTGGATCTGCGCATTGAAATGAACGTTTTGTGCTTCCAGAAGATCGAGCATGCTGCGCCGCCCACCCTCGAATTCCTGCCGGTATGCAACCGTCAAGCGATTGCCGGCTTCTAATTGGCGATCGAGTACGGCCACCCGCTCGTCATTGGTCTTAATGTCGGACCAAGCCCGCATGATCCCCTCATCGACATCCCGGCGCAAACGATCGAGCCGCGATTCTGCCTCGGCCAATCGCTCACCTTTTTCGCGCCGGCGCGCCTGATCGATATGACCGTTGAACAAATTCCAGGACATTACGACCTTGGCGGAAGCGTCGTTATTTGGTCCTTTAATCCCGTTCAAATCGTGCCCCGCGGCACCTCGCCCCTCGAGCGCGACGTTGGGCCTGAACGCCGCCTCGCTCTGGGTGAAGTCTGCGCGAGCCGCTGCAACGTCTTTGTCGGCTGCGTGCAAAGTTGGATTGTTGTTGCGGGCCCGATGTATGGCTGCATCGCGTGCAGCCGGCAGACCATTTGGTCTCGGTACGGGCTCGAGGTTCGAATGCCGCGCGCCAACCAGATTAATATAACGGGCCTCGGCTAGTCCGAGAGTGCGTTTGATGTCCGCACGAATTGCCTCGGCCGCATAGAGGCGCTCCTGTGCTAAATAAACTTCACCTTGGGTCGATGCGCCGCCCTGCGACCTCGTCCGCACAAGAGCAAACAACTCGCGATGAATCCGGATGTTTTCCTCCGACACACGAAGGATACGGTTGAACCGGCTGACGTCGATGTAGGATTGTATTGTTTCGATTGCGATCAGCTCGGATCGCTCTCGGACCCGAACTGCTGCGCCGCCAACGCGCGCCGATTGCTTATCAATTTCGGCCTGGCGATACCCGCCATCAAAAATCGTCTGGCGAGCAACCAAACCACCAGAGTCACCCCACCGGCTATCCTGATTGACACCTGACGAGGGACGATGATTATAGGCAAATCCCGCCGATGCTTCGAGATCGAGACGCGGCAGATAAAGGCCGCGCCCCTGGTTCAACTCCTCGTCCACGGCTCGGCGATTTGCGGCCGCTTCAAGAATCTGGGGATTGTTTTGAACGGCGAGTGCAATTGCGTCGCGAACCGAGGTTGCTTTTACCGCTGATGCAAATCCAACAAATAGTGGAATCAAAGCTGCCGTGCGCGCAATCGAAAATAGGAGAAAATGCATTTGGCCCACCCGAGATTGAATTATCTTACGCTACCTTACGAAAATCGTTTGAGTATCGACCGAGTTAATCAGACAGCTTGAAATTTTAACCTGAATAATCGCGCGCGTAGACGCAACGATTAGTTTCCGATTAACGTAGAACGCGCGCGCTATTTTGAATAAGATGTGCTGCACGAGCACCAAAACCGGTCAATTGAGCATCTTTCAATTTGTAAAATTAGTCAGATCACTGATTCTTCCGTCGTTTAGACCATGCGCAATGGGGTGAATTTCCGAGAGTCAAAAGGTGATTTGCTAATCGACAAAATACCGTTTTCGTTAGATTGATAGCATTTTAACATTTTTTACTGCGGTGCGCAGCGTAAGGGTTGGAGGCGTCCGTGTCGAAGCTTCAGGTTTTTGATTTATCGAATTCCGCATCGTTCAACTGGGTACTCCCCGCATCGGATGGACCGATCACCGTTCCCGATGCGCATTTGCTCTTCTCAGGCACCTTCAAGCAGCAGGGATCTGACCTGCTGATCGAAGCCGACGGCCGGCGCGCCTTGCTGCCAGATTATTTCAATCACGAACATCCACCTGCATTGTTTTCGCCAGAAGGCGCGATGCTCGATGCCGCAACGGTTAAAGCGCTATCGGGTATCGGCTCGCAATGGCATTTCGCTCAGGCCGGTGGTGCAATTGGACCTGCTGAGATTGGTAAAGTGCAAACGCTTGTCGGCACCGCGACCGCAGGGCGTGGAGGCGTACCGCAAGAGTTGGCTGTCGGCCAACCGGTGTTTCAGGGCGATGTGATCGAGACCGGCGCCAACAGCAGTCTCGGCATAACTTTGAGCGACCGCACGGTATTCTCATTATCCTCCAGCGCACGTATGATAATGAACGAGCTCATTTACGATCCTGCACGCAACGACAATTCAATGGCGGTCAGTCTCGTCCAAGGGTCGTTCGTTTTTATTACTGGCCAAGTGGCAAAATCCGGTTCGATTGCGGTGACGACACCAGTCGCAACCATGGGTATTCGCGGCACGACGCCGATCGTCAAGCTTTCGACGACCGATGGTTCAGGCGAATTTTCTATCGGAGCCGATCCCGGCGGCGTGGTCGGCACTTATATTCTCAACAGTGTTATAACCGGTCAGCAAATAGCTTCGATCAGTTCGACGGATATTACAGTTAGAATTCAATCATCATCCGGGCCCTTTGACATCGCGTTGAAAACGCCGAACGATCAAAACCAGGACCTGCAACTACTCGGGCCCGCCTATCAGGTGTTCCAGTTGTTGGGCCAGCGCGGCGAAGCCCCGGGGGATGGCCACAGGACCGGCAAAGGCCAAGGTGGTGTTGAGTTCGCTTATAGCCCCCAAGGTTGGGGCGATCTGCAGCTTACCCCGCTGCTTGGCGATTCACGCTTCGGCGGTCAAGACCAGCTTGCGAGCGTCGACAGTCGAGGACTGTTCGATGTTCTTTTCAAAGGAGCTATTCCAACAGGAATCGCCATCGATCTCGATCCGACGACGCCGGGAAATAATCGCGCCGCAGAGTTCGCCGAGAACGGTGTTGCAGTTCCTGTGTCGACTGCGACCCAGATCGTCGTACCCGCCGGCGTCACAAGGCTCTCAGGAGCAACGATTGTGCTGCACAATGCGCTCGATGGCGACAACATGATTGTGGGCGCGCTGCCGGCGGGCATCACAGTGAACATCACCCAGGGCAGCATTCACGTCAATTTGACAGGCGAAGCGAGCGTCGCCGACTACATTGCCGCGATCCAGGCGATCAGCTTCATCAACACCAGCGACAATCCCTCGCCAGAGGCCCGCATTATCGAAGTCACGGTTACGGCAGTTGATGGCGAGACCGCCACTGCCACGACATTGATCTCGCTTCAACCGATCAACGACGCACCCGTCAATCATCTGCCAGCCGCGCAGACGTCCGCGGAAGATGGGGTGCTGGTTTTCTCGACCACACACGGCAATGCCATAACGGTATCGGACGCCGATGCCGGGGAGCAGCCGATCACGGTCACGCTTGCTGTCCAGCACGGAACATTGGCTATCGCGGCAGCCGCCGGGATAACGATCGCCGGCAACGGGAGCGCCGTGATGATCGTGACGGGATCGCAATCGGCCATCAACGCCGCGCTCGACGGTTTGGCTTACACGCCATTCCCCGATTTCAATGGCGCGGACTCGATGATCGTCAGCACGAACGACGCTGGTGCATTTGGCGATGGCGGCGCTCTCACGACGACAAGCGTTGGTCTGGGCATCAGTGTGGCAGCCACCAACGACGCTCCAGTGCACTCGTTACCGCCGAGCCAATCCGTCGATGAGGACCATTCACTGGTCTTTTCCAACTCCTCACGGAATGCCATTACCGTTTCGGATGTCGACGCTGAAACAGGCGTGATTGAAGTGCACTTATCGGTTGCGCACGGCACCCTGTCGGTCCATTCCGGCGCCGGCGTCAGCATCGGAGGCAACGGCACGGGAAGTGTCACGCTGGCGGGCTCGCAGTCCGCAATTAACGCAGTTCTCGATGGGCTCGTTTACATGCCGGCCCACGACTTCGATCAATCTGATACGCTAACGATCACCACGAATGATCGCGGACTGACAGGCGCGGGTGGGCCGGGCATTACAACCGATACCGTCACGATTAATGTAAATCCGCAAAACGATGCACCGACGCTTGATCCGGTCCAGCCAGCAACATTCGACGACACCGAGCATTCTAACAATTTCGCTCCGGCAACCGGAACGCTCATCGGTCACGATATCGATCAGGCGGCGGGTGTGGCCCTAATCTTTGCACTGGCAACCGGCGTCAGCGGCACGACCGCCTTCGGATCGCTCGTTGTACAACCGGACGGTCATTACACATTCACGCCGAATGCGTCCGCTATCGACGCTTTGCCGGATGATGCAAATGCGTCGGTGAACTATCTTGTCGTGGTCACGGACGACCACGGTGCCACCGCCACCACAACATTGACATTTAACTTCAGCGGCGAGAACGATCCAGCGCATGTGTCATCGGACAGCCGCCACCTGACAGAAGATCATACCCCGCAACAAATCAGTACGAGCGGGGTGCTGACGATCTCTGATATCGACAGTCCGGCGACGTTCGTGACGCGGTCAAACGTCGATGGTGCGTTCGGTCACTTCTCGATCGACAGCGCGGGGGCCTGGACGTACATCGCGGATAGTGGCCACAACGAGTTTGCCGGTGGTCAAACCTATACCGACACCTTTGCAGTCGCAACGGCCGATGGGACGACTACGTCTGTCACCGTCAACATCCTCGGCACCAACGATGCACCGACAACAACACCCGTGAATCTGAAATCGATCTCCGAAGATGACGATCGGATCATTACTCAAGCCGAACTTCTCTCGAATGCACACGACGTCGACAGCAGCCTGCTGTTTGCGAGCAACCTTCAGATAGCAACGGGCGTCGGAACATTGGTCGACCGTCAGGACGGCACCTGGAGATATGAGCCGGCAAGCCACGATAGCCATCACGACGATGATCATGACCACGAAACTACATTGGTGCAATTCAGGTACATTGTCAGCGACAACGCGTTGGGGACAGTAACCGGTTCAGCCAATCTCATCGCCACCGAGGACGATCACCGGTCGAGCAATAATGTGCTTTCTATTTCGACTGCCGGTGCGCTTGCCGCCCAAGACCAGACATTCAATGGCGTCGGCTCGGCGGTGGACACGATCGATCTGTCGTCGACCAGCTTTGCGAAAGTCTCGCAGATTGGCTTCGGGGCTGGAACACAAAACCTCGCGAATTATGCGGTCGACGTGATCGACAATTTCGACAAAGCCACGCACCAACTCGATGTGTCAGAATTGATCGGCTCGCTGCCCCTGACAATCGCATCGGGTCATATCGATAATTACGTTCAGGCCAGCATCGGCGCAGACGGTCGCGTTGCCATTTTTGCCGATCCCGACGGCAGTGGACCGGTCGACCACGTTCAGATTGCGAGCATGTCCGCCACCGCTACCTCCCCGATCAGCGAGGGAGATCAACTCTCGATCATATTCGACAACCACACGCAGCATGCCACGATCTCTGCTCACGTAACGGGCTAGACGATCGTGATGCACTGGGGGGCTATCGGACGCTGGCTTGGGGTGGCGCGGCTTGTTGGTGTTTCCGTGCTGATCGCCGCCCTAACTTTCAAAGTGCTCGAACCGGGGGCCCTTGAGACTTTTCAATTGCGCACATTTGATCTGCTGCAACGGCTCAAGCCCCGAGACCGGCAACCGCTTCCCGTTACTATCGTCGATATCGATGAAAAAAGCCTCGCTGCTCGTGGGCAATGGCCCTGGCCGCGGACGCTGGTGGCGGATCTCGTAACGCAACTGATGACCGAAGGCGCGGCGGCGGTCGCCTTCGATATCGTATTTGCGGAGGCTGATCGAATGTCGCCGGCGCGTTTTGCCAATTCAACGCGCGATCTATCGACTGCCGCCCGGGACGAGTTGAAGTCCAAGCCTGACAACGACGAGGTGATGGCAGCGGCCCTCAAACGCGCGCGTGTCGTGCTGGGTCAATCTGGAACACCTGCGGCAATCGAAATCGCCGGTAGACCGCCGGGGCCGCAGACGCCGGTGGCAACCATCGGCGGCGAGCCGACCCGGTTTCTCGTGACCTACCCTGGACTATTGCGGAACAATGAGACGCTCGATCGAGCCGCGAGCGGCCGGGGTATCTTCTCCATGCGCAACGAGTTCGACGGCATCGTGCGCCGCGTCCCGCTGATCTCAGTCGCGGCGGGGCAAATTCAGCCCGGACTTGCGGTTGAGCTGTTGCGCGTTGCAACCGGCAGCAATGCCATTGCAATCAAGTCCAACGCCGCCGGTATTGCCAGTGTGGTCGTGGGCGGTGTCGAGGTGCCAACTGACCGTAACGGCCGTATCTGGATCAACTATGCGCCGCGCGATCCATCGAGGTTCGTTTCGGCAGCCGACGTTATCGCGGGCACCTTACCGAAAGCCCGCCTTGCCGGTCAGCTGGTACTCGTCGGAACCTCGGCGGTTGGGCTTGGCGATATTCGGGCGACGCCACTTGCCGCCGCAATGCCTGGTGTGGAAATTCATGCTCAGCTGCTCGAGACGATCCTGTCCAAGAGTTGGCTCGAGAGGCCGCACTACGCGCTTGGTGCCGAGATCGTGGCGGCAATCGTGCTTTCGTTATTCGTCATTGGACTGATGCCCGTCCTTGGGGCAGTGCGCGCGCTCCTGCTGGGCGGTGTGCTCGCGGCGTTTGTTCTGGGTGCCGGCTGGTTTCTCTTCTCCCGTCACCGCATGTTGCTTGATCCGCTGTTCCCGCTGGCAACAAGTTTCGTTGTATTCGCCGCAATGTCCTTCATGAACTACTGGCAGGAAGAGCGCCGCCGGCAGGCGATCCGAAATGCCTTCGCGCGCTATCTCGATCCGGCAATGGTCGAACAGGTGGCGCTCCATCCTGAGCGGTTGTCGCTAGGTGGCGAGACCCGTGAGTTGACTATACTGTTCAGCGATGTGCGCGGCTTTACGGCCATCTCGGAAAGCTATCGCGAAGACCCTCAGGGCCTCACCCGATTGATGAACCGGCTGTTATCTCCGCTATCCCGCGCCATCACCGAAAACCGCGGCACGATCGACAAGTATATGGGTGACGCTGTGATGGCATTCTGGAATGCGCCACTCGACGACCCTGATCACGCAAACAACGCTTGCGCTGCCGCCCTGGAGATGGTGCGCCGCCTCGACGAGCTGAATGCCGAGCGCGCGACCGAGGACGCAGTGGCCGGGCGCCACCACATCCCCATCGTGATCGGCATCGGCATCAACACCGGGCGATGCGTCGTCGGCAACATGGGATCGGATGTACGCTTCGACTACTCGGCGATCGGTGACAGCGTCAACATCGCGTCCCGCCTCGAAGGTCAGACCAGAGAGTATGGCGTCTCGATCCTGATGGGTGAGGAGACGGCGGCGAAAGCTGTCGGACAGTTCGCGCTGGTCGAAGTTGACCTGATCCGCGTCAAGGGCAAGTCGCAGCCCGCCCGTGCTTTTGCCCTGGTCGGTGCCACGGATTTGCGCGCCGATCCTGTGTTTGCCCAGGCGCAGGGGCAGATTTGCGAGATCATCGAAGCCTATCGAGCCCGCCAATGGGCAAACGTGCGAGAACTTTGCGCTAACGCGAATGCCGCGCGCAACCTCGCGCTAGGCGCCATTGCTTTGGTTTATGAGGAACGTGCAGTTGAATATGAAGTAGACCCGCCACCACTAGACTGGGACTGCGTGTTCGTCGCGAGGAGCAAATAGGCGCAGAGCCAGGGACCGCACATCGGCTCGCTCTCATCTGCTTACCCAAAGTTGATGGCGCCCTTATAGTCGCCGTTTCTCAGGCGATTCAAACCGAAGGCATTTAACGTGCGCGATAAGCAAGCAGCACGATGACTATGCACGCGAGAACGAACGAAAAGCCCTGCCAGAACAACAGTGGATTTCGCTCCAATAGCGGTGCGGCCGTCGTTCTTAAGAATTCGTCTTTGGGCTGGCGAAGGTCGAATACAAACTCCGAAAGCGCTTCGTAGCGGCTGTAAGGATCCGGATGTACCGCCTTTTTCAGTGCCCCATCAATCCATACTGGAATTTCGCGATTGCGGTTGCGTGCAGAATTATAAGTCAATTTGCGCTGTTGCGCTTTCGTGCGTGTCTGCGCGACTTGAGCGCCGTAGGGAAGCGTCCCTGTGAGCATCTGATATGCAATCACCCCTAAAGAAAACAAATCAGACCGGGGTGATCCGCTTTCGCCTAGAAAATATTCTGGGGCGGTGTATTGGGCCGTGCCCAAGATATCGCCCCTATCGGTCGATGGCGAAGCTTCGATGACGCCAGCCACATTGGCGGAGCCAAAATCGATGATCTTAACTGTTCCGGTTTTGTCGATCAGGATATTTTGTGGTCTCAAATCCTGATGCAGCATTTCCATGCGGTGGAAAGCCCGTAATCCCCTGGCGATTTGCTCGACGATCCCTCGTACGGTCTCAAGATCTGGGTTGGGATTATCGATCATCCATTGGAACAGGGTCTTCCCCTCGACGAATTCGGTTACCACGTAGAGATAACTGCGCTTACGCGTTTGGGTCGTCGCCTTGAGAACGTGAGCGCTGCTGACGCGACGCGCGATCCATTCTTCCATCATGAGCCGCTTAAGGTACGCGGGATCACCGCGCAGATCGATCGATGGTATTTTAAGAGCAACGATTTCATTGCTTCCGGTATCAGACGCCAGATAAATATGGCTGCGGCTGCTGCCGTGAATTTCCCTGATTATCTTGTAGCCATCGAAAACCATCCTTGCTTCCAGAAGCGGGGGAAGCGGGAGCTCTGCCGCTTGGCCCAGGACCTCGCTTAGCTCGCCAGCCGGCAACTCGTCGAAGCGAACGATCTGGATCGTAAGGTTGTCGGGACTGCCTCGCTTGTATGCTTCCTCGACAATCGTTTTCGCAGCGTGATCCAGGTCCCCGGCGTGCTCCGTGACCACTTTCGTGACAAAGCCGTCACTCACATGTTCATAGACACCGTCGGTCGCCATGACGAAGACGTCGCCCTCTGCGAGCGGGACCGCCCGATAGTCGATCTCGACCTGGGGGTTCACTCCAAGTGCGCGACCGAGATAGGACTGTTGAGACGAAATTACGACGCGATGATCGTTGGTAAGCTGCTCCAGCGCGTTACCGGCCACACGATAGATGCGACAATCACCAATATGAAAAATATGCGCGGTCTTTGACTTCGCGACGATGACAGTCAGAGTGCAAACGAAGCCTTTGTCCTTGTCGTAAGCGTACTGGCTGCGGCGAGTTTGAGAGTGGAGCCAAGAGTTGGTCGCGGCAATGACACGTTGCGCCGACGTCTTCACCGACCAGGAGTCGGATGTACAGTAGTAGTCAGTCAAAAAACCTTTGATCGCCGACTCGCTGGCTTCACGGCTGACGCTGCTGCTGCTGATACCATCCGCAAGTGCGATGGCGATGCCTTTCGAGCCGAGCGCCGGCTGTTGAGGAATAAGGGCTCCGTAAAAATCCTGATTGGTTTCCTTGCGACCCTTGTCAGAATGCTGACCGATCGAGAGTTTCAGCTCACGCGACATGTGTGGCGCCTAAAGAATGAGCCCCACCTCGGAAGGGCGGGGCTCGGCAATCCCTATTGCGAATGGGCCAAAGTACGCTTCGGCGCGGTCTTGATGTGGGTTGCGTAAAGCGTCAACCCAGTGAACGCCAGTCCTCCGACCAGGTTGCCGAGCACTGTGGGGATTTCGTTCCAGATTAAGTAGTCCAGAACCGAGAACTTGCCACCCAACATCAAGCCCGCCGGAAAAAGAAACATATTGACGATCGAGTGCTCGAAAGTCATTGCGAAGAAGAGCATGATCGGCATCCACATCGCGATCACTTTGCCGCTGACGGTCGTGGAAATCATGGCGCCGACCACCCCCGTGGACACCATCCAATTACAGAGTACACCGCGAATAAAGAGAGTGAGCATACCGGCAGCGCCGTACTGCGCGTAACCGAGCGTGCGGCCCTCGCCGATGTGGCCGATGACGGTTCCAACCTTGTCCGGCGGGGTTGAAAATCCGAATGTGAACACGATCGACATCATCACGGCGACGGTAAAGGCGCCGAGAAAGTTTCCGACAAAAACCAAACCCCAGTTACGCAAAATCCCATTGATCGTCACGCCGGGTCGCTTGTCGATCAGTGCGAGCGGCGTGAGGACGAAAACGCCGGTAAGCAGATCGAAGCCCAGCAAGTACAGCATGCAGAAACCGACAGGAAATAGCGCCGCTCCGACGATGGGAACGCCGGTCTGCACGGTCACCGTGACAGCAAACACCGCCGCCAATGCGAGGATCGCACCTGCCATGTAGGCACGGATGATCGTGTCGCGGGTGGACATAAAAATCTTTGATTCGCCGGCGTCCACCATTTTGGTGACGAATTCCGAAGGCACGAGATAGGACATTGCAGTTCCCCTGATTTGCTGGCTTGAATATCGTCGCTCGAGCCGATGTCCGAACTTTGAGCGTGTGTAGTTGATGCCCAAATTGAAGGCAATAACATAGAATGCCTTATTTTAATGCACCATGGGTGTTGCTTGGGCAGTGGCGCATTGATCGGCGGGCAATTCTGCTTTCCGGCTCCTATTAAGAGGAGGCGCCAGGCGCACGCTGTGCAGGAGCTGCATTGAGCCATCCCACGCCACAATATCAGGCCGTTATCACGGAAATTGACGCGTTAAACGCGAGCGATCCCCGGCGCGATGTCGTCGGCGTTGGAAGCGAACCGCGTGAAGTCATATACGCGGAGCGGATGTCCGCGTGCCTGTTGCGAATTTATCCCGATGCCTCGGAAGAGTTGCGAATTGCAGCCCGCGCGCAACATATCTGTCGCTGGCAAATCGCGCGAGACACCTATCCGCTCGGACGCGACGGCTACAATTCCTGGCGACTTGCCTGCCGCGAACACCACGCCGTTCTCGCGACTGCCATTATGCGCCGTCATGGGTATGCCGAGCGACAAGTCGCGCATGTCGCCAAAATTATAAAAAAGGAAGAGTTGAAGCGAGATCGCGAGAGCCAGGCCCTCGAGAACATTGCGGCTATCGTTTTTGCTGAGCATTATTTGAATGAATTCGTCGCTGCGCACGAAGACTACGACGAAGAAAAGCTCGTCGGAATTTTGCGAAAAACGCTGCGGAAGATGGATTCGATTGGCCACGCAGCAGTCCTCGCACTGCAATTTCCACCGCACGTGAAGCATATCGTCGATACCGCACTGAAGTAGCATCCACGCACCCCATCATCGTGCTGACGCCGATCATTGCGTGCGCGCGTCGCGTTTGGTTCGTGGCGTCACCCGATCGTTACTCGCTTTGCTGGCTGATGACGCGATATATGCTGCGTAGTCGGCCGTTTATAAGCCGGCGCTCGCAGGACTTTAGAAAAAATGATCCGATTTATACTGTATCAGCTCGTGACAGCTGCGCTATTCCTTGCGGGAGCGAGCGTTGCGCATTCGCAGGTGCCTAACCGTTCGCCATCGCTGTTGGTGCTTGAGTTGTTTACGAGCCAAGGGTGTTCGTCGTGTCCGGCTGCCGACGCCGTGTTCAAGACTTACGCAGCGCGAACCGATATTGTCGCGCTATCGATGTCGGTCGATTACTGGGATTATCTGGGTTGGAAGGACACTTTCGCCAGCCCGAAGTTTAGTAAACGGCAACGCGCATATGCCAAGGCGCGTGCAGATGGCCAAGTGTACACGCCCCAAGCGATCGTGAACGGTCGCGATCACATCGTCGGGTCGTCGAAGAGCGAGATCGAATCCGCCCTCAAAGCCAGTGCTGGCCGGCCGCAGACGATCACATTAAGCGCCGCACTTGACCACGGCACTGTGACAATTGACATCGCCCAGTCGAACAACGTTGCATCCGAGATCACGGTCTGGCTCGCGATCGTACAGGCGGAGGCTCATATCAACGTCAAGGCTGGTGAAAATCGAGGCAGGAAGCTGACCTATTTCAACGTTGTTCGTGACATCGTTCCAGCCGGTATGTGGAGTGGGCCCGCAACGATCATTCGCCAACCGTCATCGGCGTTGGCGACCGACGCTAATCAGCGTTTCGCCGTGCTTTTGCAACAGGGTATTGGCGGCCCCATTGTTGCCGCCACCTGGGTGGACCCGGCCGCTAACTGAGGTTTTTGCAGGTGCCTTTGTTCTAGCGCCGACAGTCGAAGCAACAAAAAAAGCCCAGCGGGGGTGCGCCGGGCTTTCTCAGTTGGGAGAACATCCCCGGCCCTGGGGGCGGGGCCGGAAAATGTCAGGGCACTATTGTTGCCGCCGTTCCTACCTCGATCACGGCCCCGGTTGGCTTGGGGGGCTGATTGATCCAGAGCCAGCAATTCGACGAAATGACCGGCGGCAACGGAACTTTATGTACGCTCAGTTTGCGGCGCTTCCTCGTCCTAACGACGACGCCATCGCGACGTTTGCAGGTTATTTTCTAGACTGAAGAAATGAAACACCAGTGCAAGAACAATCCAAAAGTAAGCAGAAGTTGCCTATAGCACCAGTTCACCCGCGAGAAAACGCCGAACGTCGGCTGTTGCTGGCTGTGTAAAGAACCGCTGCGCCAGGGAATGCTCGATCACGCGGCCCTTGTTGAGGAATATGACATCACCGCCGAGGCGCTTGGCTTCGCCGATATCATGCGTCGCCATGATGACTTTCACCCCGTTATCCGCGACACGCGTGATGATGTCCTCCACCGCCTTGGTTTGCGCCGGATCGAGACTCGCTGTCGGCTCGTCGAGAAGCAAAATATTGGGCTCGCGCGCGAGTGCACGCGCCAATGCTAGCCGCTGTTGTTCGCCGCCGGAAAGTTTGCGCGCCGGACGATCTGCGAGCGCTGACAATCCCACTTGGTCCAACAGCCTCACAATTGAGGCAGCATCTGATGAGCGATGAGCTGCGGCGAGCGCAAATGCGACGTTTGCGGCGGCCGTTCGCCGGAGCATGACCGGTTTTTGAAATACGATCGCGCGGCGGATTGGCAAGCCATTCGCTGCGCCGTGGAAGTGGACGCGGCCTACACTTGGTTCAATCAGTCCCATCAATAGGCGGAGGAGCGTCGTCTTGCCCGATCCGTTTGGACCCATCAAAATGGTCGGCGGACCATTTCGGATCTCCAAATCGATGCCCACCAATAGATCTGTCGCATCAATGCGAAGGCCTATTTTCTCAAGAGTGATGATGCTCGGATTGCGACTGACAGTTCTTTCAGACACTCTATCCTGCATGGCGTTCGGACCATTGGCGCAGGCCCCAAGCTAACGCATTCAGGGCAAGAATAATCACAATCAATATAATGCCCAAGCCGAGCGCCAATGGAATATTTCCCTTCGACGTTTCGAGCGCGATTGTCGTGGTCATCACGCGCGTATATCCATCGATGTTGCCGCCTACAATCATCACAGCACCAACCTCGGCTGCAGCGCGGCCAAACCCCGCGAGCAGGATCGTCACCAGCGCAAATCGAGCGTCCCAAAGCAACGCTTTCATTCGAGCGCTCAGGCCAACGTTCATCGCGCCGAATTCATCTCGATATTCGATCCACAAATCCTCGATCACCTGGCGGGTAAGGGCTGCGATGATAGGCGCAATTAGAATGGCCTGCGCAATGATCATCGCCTGCGGCGTGAAGAGTAGCCCCAAGCCGCCAAGTGGCCCTGAACGCGATAAAATGAGGAAAATTGCCAAACCGACGACCACGGGCGGCAGCCCCATCATGGCGTTGATCAATACAATTAGCGCGTCGCGAGCCGGGAACCGCGTCACGGCGATCAGCGCTCCGAGTGGCAATCCGATAACGCTCGCCACCAGTGTCGCACACAGGGTGACGAATAGTGACAAGCGCACGACCGCAAAGAGGGCCGCGTCGCCGTTCAAAATCAGCGATAGTGCGCTGCCCTCGTCCATATCCGATCCACCAACCTCGTTACGCCGGCTATCCCTCGCATTTTCTTTGGTGAAGACCAATATGCTGGCTATGAAGGCGACAATTCGCTTGCCGGTTGCAAACTTCGTCAACTGCCGATCCGGGAACCGCTCAGATGGCTCAAGTCGACACCGCTGGTCCTTTTTCATTCGACAACAGTTATGCGCGATTGCCTGATAGGTTTTTCGTGCGCCAACGACCGACGACGGTCGCCACCCCGCGCCTCGTCCGGATCAACGGAACACTAGCGCGGGAGCTTGGTCTTGATCCAGTCAAGCTGGCATCCTCCGAAGGTGTAGCAATCCTCGGCGGCAACCAGGCCGCCATTGGTGGCGATCCGATCGCGATGGCGTATGCGGGTCATCAGTTTGGCAACTTCGTGCCGCAGCTGGGGGACGGGCGTGCCATTTTGTTGGGCGAGGTGATTGACCAGCAGGGTGTGCGGCGCGATATCCAATTAAAGGGTTCTGGTCCGACGCCGTTTTCGCGCAATGGTGATGGGCGTGCCGCGATTGGACCGGTGCTGCGGGAATACATCGTCGCCGAAGCGATGGCCGCGTTAGGGCTTCCGACCACGCGAGCACTCGCGGCCGTCGCGACCGGTGAGAGCGTACAACGCGAAGCGCCGTTACCGGGTGCCGTGCTGACGCGCGTGGCTGCGAGCCACATCCGTGTCGGCACATTCCAATACTTTGCGGCGCGAGGTGATGTCGACGGCATCCGCCAGCTCGCCGACTACGTGATCGAACGGCACTATCCGGACGCTGCCGACGCTGGCAACCGCTACCGCGCGCTATTGGAAATGGTAATCGCCCGCCAAGCCGATTTGGTTGCGCGATGGATGATGATCGGCTTCATCCACGGTGTCATGAACACCGATAACGTGTCGATTGCTGGCGAGACCATCGACTATGGACCGTGCGCGTTCATGGATGCGTATCATCCCGACAAGGTGTTCAGCTCGATCGATCGGGCCGGGCGATATGCCTACGCCAACCAACCCCGCATCGCTCAGTGGAATCTCGCCCGCCTGGTCGAGACATTTTTACCCATCCTCGACGCCAATGAAGATGCAAGCATCGCTGCGGCACAAACCGCGATCGACAGTTTCGCCCCCCGTTTCCAAGAGGCTTATCTCGCAGGCGTGCGCCGCAAGCTGGGTTTGCTGCAATCGCGGCCGGACGATCTGACATTGGCCCAGGATCTTCTCAGTCGAATGGCGCAAAACGAGGCCGATTTTACCCTGACGTTCCGAGGGATGTGCGACGCAGCCGTCAGCTCTGATGGTGATGCGGCGGTGCGCGCCCTGTTCACCAATCCCACGGCCTACGATGAATGGGCCGTGCAATGGCGCCGCCGCTTATATGACGAAGGCGGTAATGCGAAGGCCCGGCAAGCTATGATGCGGTCATCCAATCCGGCCTTCATCGCGCGCAATCATCGGGTCGAAGAGGCGATCTCGGCGGCGTTGTATAATGATTTTGTACCCTTCGAGACGCTGTTGACGGTGCTATCGAAGCCTTACGAGGATCAACCCGAACATGTTGCCTATATGGATGCGCCGCGGCCTGACCAGGTCGTTCGACGAACGTTTTGCGGCACTTGAGAGGCGCACTTGCGAGACCTCACTGCATAAGCCCTGCTTCACGGAAGTAACGCGCAACGCCTGGGTGCAACAGCTCCTTTCGCGGTAATGCTGCTACGGTATTGCGTGCCGTCGTTTCAGATGCTTGCGGTAGTCGCTTCGCAATATCGGCCTCCGCTGCATGCAACGCCTTGGCGAGGCGATAGGCCACCGCTTCATCGAGATCTGGTCGGGCGAGAACGAAGCTCCAAGAACCCACCGACGTGATCGGCGAATCCTGGCCTGGATATGTGCCGGCCGGAACCGCGATCGTTCTCAAAAACGAATGTTTTGCCTGGATACGCGAAATCTCCTCGGCACTAGGCGCGATGAAACGCGCGCCACCGGGAGCGTTCGCTACGGCCGTGAAACCTGGCCAACCAACCCCGCCGCCCCAAAGAGCCGCGACCCGTCCATCCTCAACCATCGCCGGGCCGTCGCCCGCACGTTCGAGAAACACGGCGTTAAAGTCCTTGCTTTGATCAAGCCCGATCCCGTCCAATACGTAGCGTGCGAGGATGACGAGACCGGAACCTGCCGCGCCGAACGCGATCGGCTTGCCCTTCAAATCGGAGATAGTCTTGTAGGGAGAGCCCGTTTTCACGACGAACATGCCGGGTGACGAGTACATCGCTGTCAGGATACGCAAATTCGCTGGCGTTCGCCCGATGCCACTCAATGCTTCGTACGCGCTCTCGCCCTGGACCAGCGCAATGTCGAGCTTGCCGGCTTCGAGCAACGGAATGTTTTCGCCGCTGCCCTTTGTATTGCGCGGTTGTACGTCGAGAGATGGGTCTGCCGCCTTGATGGCCGCGACGAAAGCGTCGCCGTACACTGGGAAACCACCTCCCGGGGTTGCCGTACCGAGCGCGACTACAGTCGTCTCCGCCGCGTGCGCGATGTTCATCGTGAGCCATCCTGTTGTCAGTGTCAGAGCAATCGCGATCCAAATGCGCATGTGCGGCCTGCTTCATTAAGAGTTGCTTGATCGGCGAACGTAAGGCCAATGATAGCGCAGAGTTACCGATAAGCGAGATCCCACGATGAAGCCCTGCCCGCCGCCCGATTCAAATCCCAAATCGCCATCGGCTTTGACACTGCCGGCTCAGACCTGCGACGCGCACGGCCACATCTTCGGACCGGCATCGAATTACCCCTGGAACCCAGATCGAGGCTATACACCTCCCGATGCACCGCCAGCGGCATACGAGGCCATGCACAAGGCGTTGGGTGTGACGCGCGGTGTGCTCACCCAACCGAGCGTTTACGGCACTGACAACCGCTGCATGCTAGACTACGTATCGCGCCATCTTGATCGAATGCGCGCTGTCGTCGCCGTCGACCCCGACGTGAGCGACAAGTCGCTGGAGGCCATGCACGCTCAAGGCGCGCGCGGTATCCGCGTCAACATCGCCGATCCGGGCGGCAATCCATTTGCGTCATTTGCCGAAATCGACCGGCTCGGTCATCGACTGAAGGATCTCGGCTGGCATATCGAATTCCTGCTCCACGTCCATCAGATGGACGATGTCCTTGCCGACATCCGCAAGCTGCCTGTTGATATCTCGATCGGCCATTTCGGCTACATGCCCGCGGTGATGGGTGTAGCGCACCCAAAGTATCAAGCGTTTCTGGACCTGTTTTCTGAAGGTAACTGCTGGGTCAAGTTCACCGCCCCCTACCGCATCACAAGTCATACCCAGACACCCTATGGCGACGTGACACCCTTTGCTCATGCGCTCGTCGCGCGCCGGCCAGATCGCATTGTTTGGGGCACCGATTGGCCGCATCCGATCTGTCCGGTGCCGATGCCCAACGACGGCGACCTCACCGACCATCTCGCGGAGTGGGTG
>JANLXZ010000238.1:0-6935 GCA_031365375.1 Hyphomicrobiaceae bacterium
GGAGGCCGGGCGTACTAGGCACGGGCCGGCTTGCGGCCCATTTTCTATTGGAGACAGTCATGGCCGACATGATCGAAATGAAAGCCACGGCGCGTCCTCGGGCTGGCAAGGGGGCCGCTCGGGCAGTGCGTCGTGAAGGAAAAATCCCAGCCGTGATCTACGGCGACAAGCAAGACCCTGAGACGATCTCGCTCGACGAGAACGAATTGTGGAAAATCGTGACCAAGGGCAAGTTCTTGTCATCGGTATTCCAGGTCAATATCGATGGTCGCAAGTTGCGCGTGCTGCCGCGTGACGTGCAGGTCGATCCGGTCAAGGATCGCCCGGTCCACGTCGACTTCCAGCGCGTAGCCTCGGACGGCATGATCCGCGTCAAGGTGCCGGTGAAGTTCATTAACGAACTGTTATCACCCGGCCTGAAGCGTGGCGGCGTGCTCAACATCGTGCGTCACGATGTCGAAGTGATCTGCCCGGCAGACCACATTCCGGCGGCCTTTGAATTCAATCTTGAAGGTCTCGAAATCGGAAAGTCGATTCACATCTCGTCGGTGACCATGCCACCGAATGTGCGTCCGACCATCACCAATCGCGACTTCACTGTTGCGACCGTGGCCGGTGCTTCGTCCAAGGGCGAAACCGAGGCGACGCCAGCTGCCTCCGTTGCCGCAGCTCCCGCTGCGGGCGATGCCAAGAGTGCTGCTCCCGCCGCCAAGCCCGGTGCGGCTCCGGCCAAGGGTGCGGCTGCCGCTCCGGCCGCCAAAGCTGCAGCAAAGCCTGCCGCCAAGAAGTAAGTTCGTCACGATCCCCGGCACGCAACCCCTATTTTGCGTGCCGGGCGACTTTGGTGCAAATGCCGCCTTTGAAGGGCTGGCCCGATGAAACTATTTGTTGGCCTCGGCAATCCGGGTTCGAAATACGCTGGCAATCGCCACAACATCGGTTTCATGGCGGTCGAGCGCATTGCCGACCGTTATCGATTTCCCGCGTGGCGCCGAAAGTTCGACGCCCTGTGCTGCGAAGGCGACATCGGCGGCGAACGCGTGCTTCTGTTGAAGCCTGAGACATTCATGAACGATAGTGGAAGGTCCGTGGGTCAGGCTGCGCGCTTCCTGAAGATTGAGTTGACTGACATCGTCCTGTTTCACGATGAGTTGGACCTTGATGCCGGTCGATTGAAAGTCAAAGTTGGTGGTGGTAACGCCGGCCACAACGGGTTGCGCTCGACGACGGCGCACATCGGTAACGAGTACATGCGCGTCCGCATTGGCATTGGCCATCCAGGATCCAAGGACGCCGTGACCCACTATGTGCTCGGCGATTTTGCCAAGTCGGAAGCCGAGTGGGTTGAAGTTATGCTGGATGCGTTAGCGGCGTCCGCACACTGGCTCGTCAAGGGTAACGCTGCACGCTTTCAAAGCGATGTGGCGCGGTTGAGCACGCCATCGGACGCGCCAGAGCCCGCGCCGATTAAGACAACGCGTGAAATTCCATCTGTTTCCAAACCAACCAAACATCCCGTCGGCGAGCGCGCATCAAAAGCGCACAACGCCATCGCCGAAAACCTAAAAAAGTGGCTCACGAGCCGTAAATCGAAAGAGTGATCCCATGGGCTTCAAATGCGGCATCGTCGGCCTGCCCAATGTCAGTAAATCGACCCTGTTCAATGCGCTGACGCAAACGCAGCAGGCGGAAGCTGCAAACTATCCGTTTTGCACTATAGAGCCGAACGTCGGCGAGGTTGGCGTGCCGGACCCCCGCCTCGATAAATTGGCGGCGATCGGCAAAAGCGCGCAAATCTTGCCGACGCGGCTGACGTTCGTGGACATCGCCGGCCTCGTGCGCGGCGCCTCGACCGGCGAGGGCCTTGGCAACAAGTTTCTCGCCCACATCCGCGAATGTGATGCGATCGCCTACGTGGTCCGCTGCTTCGTCGATGACGACGTGACCCACGTTGAAGGCAAGATTGACCCGCTCGCTGACGCCGAGATCGTCGAGACCGAGCTGATGCTCGCCGATCTCGAAGGTTGCGAGAAGCGCCGCACAGCTGCCGAAAAGAAAGCCAAGGGCGGCGACAAGGAAGCGATCGCCCTCATGAAGCTATTAGACAAGGCGTTGGAACTCCTGCGCGAGGGTAAACCTGCTCGCCTTGCCAAACTGACTCCGGACGAAGAGCCCGCCTACCGCGCGCTGCAATTGCTGACCGCCAAGCCCGTGCTCTACGTTTGCAACGTCGATGAAGCATCGGCTGCTACCGGCAACAAGTTTTCGCAGCAGGTCGAAGTAGCCGCAAAAAAGGAAGGCGCGGGTGTCGTCGTCATCTCGGCCAAGATCGAGGCGGAGTTCGCTGGCCTGTCGCTCGATGAACGCGACGAGTTCTTGAAGGACCTGGGGCTGAAAGAAGCCGGCCTCAACAAGCTGATCCGCGAGGGCTACTCGCTGTTGGGCTTGCTCACCTACTTCACGGTGGGGCCCAAGGAAGCGCGCGCCTGGACCATCACTGCGGGCACGAAAGGCCCGAAGGCCGCAGGTGTAATTCACACCGATTTCGAAAAGGGTTTTATCCGCGCTGAGACGATCGCTTATGAAGATTATGTCGCATGCAACGGCGAGAACGGCGCCAAAGATGCCGGCAAGATGCGTCTCGAAGGCAAAGAATATGTCGTCAAGGACGGCGACGTCATGCACTTCCGGTTCGCAAATTGACCAATTCAACCTGAACGAATTTCAACCCCATCCGTTCAAGTCGATTGCTTTCAGCTTCTCTAGGAGTTCATCATGGTCGACAAATCATCCTTCACACCCGACGAATGGAACACGTTGCTTGGCGCGCCCATGCTCGCCGGCATGGCAGTTACACTGGCCGAACCAAACGGTTTATGGGGCTTGCTGAAGGAAGGCATGGCCGGCGCGCGCGCTCTGCTCGAAGCCAAGCAAGATGCGGGCGCAAGCCCACTGATAAAGGCACTCGTCGCAGACATGGAAACATCCGAAGGCCGCGGTCACGCCAAGGATGCCTTCAAGGCTCAATTGTCGGCCAAGTCGGCGGCGGAACTGAAGCCGCAAGTGATGGCGGCGCTGACCAAGATCGGAAGTTTGCTCGACACCAAGGCGCCGGACGAAGCCGCTGGTTTCAAAGCCTGGCTGAAGCACACCGCGGAGAAAGTCGCAGAGGCATCATCCGAAGGTGGATTTTTGGGCTTCGGCGGCGTCAAGGTTACGGACGCGGAAAAAGCGTCGATCGCCGAAGTGGCAGCGGCTCTGAAGGCGACTTGATCAATTCGATGATCACCGGCACTGACGGCGAGCTCCTGCGGTTTGGGTGAAGGGTAGGTTGTTTTGAGGCTTGATCACTTGACAACGGTTTCGCAATCTATCTTTCGACCCGCTTACTTATGGCTGGTGTTTTCGTTATCCAGTCTGAGCGATCTATCCCTGTCAGAGCTCAGGAGACTGGTGCCATGTTCTTGATCCGGAAACTCGCGATTGGATTGTTGTTATCGTTCGGCGTCAGCTCCGCGGGCCTGGCCACAGACGAAAAGGTCGCTGACCGGACTCAGAAACTTACTCGCAGTTCACAATGGCGGGCGCTAGCGTCGATCCCGATCAATTTCCCGACCTTCCACCCGCAGGGAATGGTAAAGGTCGGTGAAGATTTCTTCGTGTCCTCCGTTGACATCAAGGTGCCGACCAAGCGGTTCACGGACCCGAAGGACGGTTACGACCGCGACACGGGCGAAGGTGTTGGGCACCTGTTCAAGATCGACGCCAAAGGTAATCTCATAGGCGATCTCAGCCTCGGCGAAGGCTCGGTCTATCATCCAGGCGGTATTGATTTCGATGGCCGTCACATCTGGGTAACCGTCGCCGAGTACCGGCCCAATAGCCGCTCGATCATTTATCGGGTGGACCCGCAGACGATGACTGCCACCGAGGTGTTTCGCTTCAAAGACCATATCGGAGGCATTGTGCATAATACCGACGACGGCACATTGCACGGAGTGAGCTGGGGATCGCGGCGCTTTTACAAATGGACGCTCGACGGCGCAGGCAAGGTTACCAATGCCGATACGGCGCCAGAACAGCTGCGCGTAATAAATCGAGCGCACTACATCGACTACCAGGACTGCCATTATGTTGGCGGTGGTCGGATGCTGTGCTCGGGACTGAATAATTACAAATCGTCGGCCGACGGACCAGTCTTCAGACTTGGCGGCTTTGAAATAGTCGATCTCAAGAGTGACCAAGCGATCTACCAAGTTCCGATCGAGCTGTGGTCGCCGTCTGGCCTCCCGATGACACAAAATCCGTTCTGGGTTGAAGCGTCGGATGCGGGGCTGAAAGCCTACTTCATGCCCGACGACGACAAGTCGACGCTGTTCATTTACGAGGTGGCCGTTAAGTAGCTGGCAACATGTCAGTCGATCGGACGCCAGCAGTCAGGTTTCTCCTGAAACGCCCCGGTCATCGAGAGTCGCACGCGTGAAGCTCTCGACATAGTCGATGAGCTTGTCAGATGCGGTCGCAGCGGCCTTGGCATTGCCATCGGCGATTGCGCGCGCCTCATCTGCGTGCAGTTGAGCGATCTTAGGCAGGTCCGCGGTCTGCTTGTAGTGGAGATACCAAAACCGTCGAGAATGACCGTTCAGCACACGCATGGCGCGGGCGGCGTAGTCGTTATGAGCAGCAACAGCCAGCAGTGCGTTCAATTCTCGGTCGAGACGCATAAACGACAGATCATCATTGGCGCGGGCCGCAGCCTTCATGCCTTTGGCGATGACGTCGAAGCGGGCTCGCTCGAGCGAGGAGGCTCGTTCCGCCGAGGCTCGGGCCAGCAGACGTTCCATTTCACGCCGCACTTCGAGCACCAACAATTGCCGGCGCGGATCGGTCTCGGTGACAATGATCGCCTTCCGCGGAAGGACCAGCACGAGGCCTTCGCGAGCTAGCCGCTGCAGCGCCTCGCGCACGGGGGTGCGGCCGATGCTGAGTTCGAGCGACAGCGCCTTTTCGGACAGAACGGTGCCGGGGGCCAACGTCAGGGTGACGATCATCTCTTCGAGCTGATTGTAGGCTTGCTCGGTGAGCGAGTTTATTTTGGCCGGCGCATGCAAGGCGGTGATCCTGTTAATGTCCAGGATGGACCGCCGTGCGGCCCTGAATATTGAAACCACCGACTGACATGTAGACCATCTTCTCGCCGGTCTTCTTCGACCCGCGGATCTCGGTGATGGTGCGTTTTTCGCGTTTCGCCTGATCGGTTGTTGCGGCGGTCTTGCTCGTTTCCCCGGTCATTATTGCATCTCCTCGGATTACGCGAATAAAGGGACTGCCGACAGAGCGAGCCCCAATCCGAGACCGGCAAATGTGAGCAGCGCTGACGGCTCGTCGACGAAACTGTCGGGAAAAATTCGTAAAACGAGTGGCGCGAACAGCATCATGGCCCCGCCGCCGATAATCGCAGCCGCGATCGGCAGTTTTAGCCAAGCTAGCACCAGTGTGGCGATTACGAGGGCGACCGTGATTATCAGCGTGCCCCACAGGACGATCCGGCCACTGTTCGTGTCGAACCGCGCAGAGCGTGCGCCGGCGGGGAAGTGGCCGCTTACGGTGAGCCCGTAGAGCGCACTCATCAATACCAGTCCCATGAACACCGCCAGCGCCGGCACTGCAGCGTAATTCATGGCGTTACTTCGTGCCTTCGGTGGGACGCTTCTTGCCGCCCTCCGCCTCGGGAAACACCCACATGGCGACAACGGCAAACACCGCGAATGCGAGCACGAACCAAAATAAATCTCCGCGTCCGTTCGATCTCTCCCAATAGGCGTAGGCGAAACCGACGAGCAACGTCACAAACGACAGTATGGTCTTGACGTCGTTAGGCACGGTGGACCTCCAGGAGAAACAAATCTCGTATCAGTAGTTCCCGAGCGGGGAAGAGGCTGCTTCATCTGGCCGCTTCGGCCGGCCACGCAGTGATGTCTTCAGTTTGCTGGTGTCGTATCCGTTGAACAAATGCCCGAGCAAGCCACGATCGAGGTCAGACGTGCCGAACAGCCAATCGGCAATCGGAAAAGTGAGGTTCATGTTCGTCTCCATCATCAGTCGCGCATTATGGTGCGCGGTGTGATGGCGGCGCAGCGTGTTGACGAACGGGCAGTTGCGCACGAACCAATTCTCATCGACGTGGCAGCAGAAGTGCATGAATTCATAGATCAGGTACATGCCGGTCGTCGTGCACATGAACAGCCAACCAACGTTGGCCGAGAACAGATTCCCGAGAATTGTTCCGGCCGGCAGCGACATCAAAATGAACACCACCAGCGCGTATGGCGGGAACACGGTCACGCGCCAATCCTTGTGATCGCGAAAGCGCATTTCGTCGTCGGTGAAGAACTGATGATGGTTGAGCGTGTGGCGCTCGTAGACTGCGCGCAGACCCTTGATGTTGATCGGGCGGTGCATGACGTATTTGTGCACAAACCACTCGAACATATTGGTGAACAGGAATGTGATCGGAATGGTCAGCCATTCAAGCGGGCGCACATCTTGGACGTGCTGGAGATAAATGTAGAACGCGGCCGCGCCCATTGCGTAGATGATCACGACGTGCAGGTAACCGTCGTAGAAGCCCATGATGCGTGAACGATATTCCTGGCGATACGACTTCTGGCGTTCCGAGACCATGCGGGTTACTCCTGCTTTTCAAAGCCCGTCGAGACAGCATGCTTAAGCTTTTGATCGCGACAAGCTGCAACTGATATATCAGTGATAAGCCAACGTCGCTCCAATCGTCAACAGCCGACTGCAACTCACCCCGCACCATCCACGATCCGCGCGATTCCGGAATCCCTGCGAAAGCTTCCCGTTCAATGACGCTCGATGTGGTTTGGCGCGTCCAGGTCGGCAGAATAGTGTTTCGGCGACGTTGAGATCCG
>JANLXZ010000247.1:0-14558 GCA_031365375.1 Hyphomicrobiaceae bacterium
TCGTCCTGGCTGAAATGATTGACCAGAAGCACTTGGCCGCCCGGCTTACAAACCCGAGCAAGCTCCTTCATAACTTTTTCCGGCTCCGGCACCACCGTCATAACGTACATCGCGACGACGGTATCGAAACCGCCATCGGGAAACGTCAGCCGTTGGGCGTCCATCTCGTGTAACCCCGTGACGTTTTTCAGACGGAATTCGCTGACCCGCTCGCGTGCTTTTTCCAACATCTCCGGTGACAAATCGATGCCGACGATCTCGAGATCTCGCTTGTAGGTCGGCAACGAGAGCCCCGTACCGACGCCAACCTCGAGGATGCGTCCCGAACCGCGGTTGATGATCTCGACGGCATGTTTGCGACCCTCAGCCGCAATCTTACCGAACGTATGATCGTAGACCGGCGCCCATCGGCGATAGGCCGCGCGGATCGACGTTTCCTGCATTTGAGCGCTGCGTCCGTGGATCATGGCATTCGCCCGATCAGCAAATGCTGATGTCTTTTTATGAGTTTCAATCGAACGAATCGGATCACCAACCACTTGCTCAACTCCGTATGTTGTTGCGCTGTCTCGCGCACTTTTGAGACGCGATTGCATGAGAGCTCCGAGGAAGAGCCTCACATGCGATCAATCAATAACGTAGAATATCGGATCGCTGTTCAGTATTCACTTGTCGGTCGCCTGACTTCAACTGCTCATTCGGTTCGACCCTGGCGCGAATTGCGTTTGCGTCACCGCGCATGATCCAACCACCACCCAAAACGGCAGATCTCTCAGACCCATCCGCGTAAAACACGCACGCTTGTCCTGCTGATATGCCATATTCCGACCCGTGTAATTCCACAATCGCTTTGTCGGAACCGGTAAAGTGAACTGTCGCTGGTCGCGGCTGCTGTGTCGAGCGAAGCTTCACGTAGATCTCGACCGAGCCGACACGGCTTTCATGCGACAGCCAGTTTACATCCCTAATGGCGAGTGCCGTCGTTCTCAACTGCTCGCGCGGCCCAACAATTACATGCGATCGGGCTGGATCCAGGCGCAAGACGAACAACGGCTCCGCGTTGTCGACACTGGCGTTGATATTTAGGCCGCGTCGCTGACCTACGGTGTAATGAGCAACGCCCGCGTGACGCCCCAACACCCGTCCGTCCACGTGAACGATATCGCCACTGGCTGAGGCGTCTGGCCTCAATCGCTCGATCACATCGGTATAGCGGCCGCTCGGCACGAAGCAAATGTCCTGACTGTCAGGCTTTTCTGCGACCGGGAGTTTCAGCTCGCTGGCCAGCGCTCTAACTTCATGCTTTCGCAAATCACCGAGCGGAAACCATAACGCATCGAGTTGCTCAGACGTCGTTGCGAACAAGAAGTAGCTTTGATCGCGCTCGCCGTCGGCCGCGCGGAACATCTGCGGCCCAGACGCTGTTTCACGACGCGCGATATAATGCCCAGTCGCCAGAAGATCGGCTCCCAGATCGCGCGCAGTATCGAGCAGATCTTTGAACTTGACTTGACTATTGCAGGTCACGCACGGAACCGGCGTTTCACCGGCAAGGTAACTGTCCGCGAACGATTGAATAACGGTCTGTTGGAAGCGCTTTTCATAATCGAGCACGTAGTGGGAAATGCCTAGATGGTCTGCAACGCGGCGGGCGTCATGGATGTCCTGCCCGGCACAACAGGCGCCGCGCCGCTTCGATGCCTCACCGTGATCGTACAGTTGCAGCGTTATTCCGATTACTTCATGTCCTTCAGCCTTCAGCAAAGCTGCCGCGACAGCGCTGTCGACACCGCCCGACATGGCGGCAACGATTCGACGGCGGCCGCGACCAATCGCCGGGGCCGACATCGACGATGCGTTGAGTGCGGAAGTTTTACCGATCATCGTCCCAGTGTTCTCAAAGCAGCGCGTAAGCAGAGCTTCGCAAAGGGGGATGTGGCCTGAAAGAATGTCGAACGCAAGGCTGTGCAGCCTTGTTGCGGCAACAAAATGAGTGCTGAGGAGTTCCTATGCGCCAGCCGACAAGCGGTCCAACGGTATCGATTTTTTGCCGCAAACTCTTGACATTCAGCATTAGTTAAAACAAATTAGTGTGCAAAGTGAAGCAGTTGATTGGAGTATCTTTACCTAAAACATTAGATCAAAATTTATTGCGTTCGACTATTGTGAAGTCTGGGTCTTGAACCGTGTTGTGAGTACTATGACCGAACAGCAATTTAGAGCGCGTGTGCGTTATGTAATCGGCCCCGATGGGAGCCCGCTTACCGTTGCCGATTTACCACCTCGGGAAACCAAGCGGTGGGTGATCAGGCGCAAAGCCGAGGTCGTTGCTGCAGTTCGCGGCGGCCTGCTTAGCCTCGAGGAGGCGTGCGATCGCTATAAGTTAACGGTCGACGAGTTCCTTAGCTGGCAACGTTCCATCGATCGCCACGGGCTGCCAGGATTGCGCGCGACGCGAATCCAGGAATACCGCGGGCCCTGAGTTGGTCTGTCCATGCCTGAGCGTCAGGTTCAACGGAAGACGGCGCACGCCAGAGTTTCTTAAGGCGCTTTTGCGGCTCTCGCTTTCGGTGACTTCGGCACCGTCGCCGCGGGCGGCGGTGCGCGTACCTCGACTTCGGGCGGCTTGAATTGACAACCTTTGCCGCCTTGGGCCCAGTCGAACACATCAGCGCGCATCAAGCGTGAAACCGCCGGCGCTAATTTCAGATTTTCGACTTCGATGTCGGTTTGCTCGCTCGCAGGCTTGAGCGCAATCTTAAAAACCCGCACTCCCCATGTCTGTCCGCTCGCGACGTCACGCTCATGAACTGCTATTTCAGCTGCGCCGCCTTTGGCAGGTGAATCGGCGTCAGCATGAAATACGTGAGTTTTTTTTAGCTGCCCGGTAGGCGCAAACCAGCAGTTCGTAGCCCCACTCGCGATCAATCCGTAGACCACCAACGGGGTGCCAGATACGCGGCCCGGCTCGCCAATCACTGAACTTTGCGCCAGTGTGGCGCTAAGATTTTGGCCGGAACAGCCACTCAAGGCGACCGTCAGCAACGCCAGCGCTGCGCATCCTATCGTTACTGAAAATCGTGTTGTCATTTCTCTGCGTGAGGCTGGCCACTACCAATTGCCAGACCTCTCACGCGATTAGCCGGGACGCAAGCGGACGCCTAAAGTTGTATGACCCCCGCTGTGGATACTGTGATGGAAAGTAAAGTTGAGTTATACCTCTGTCAGCGCATTATAGCGCTCGAACCCCGTTCCATCCGACGCCGTCCACCCCGCACTTGGTCGCGCGCATCCGGTATGACCGCAGCCGCTAAGTCTGCCTGCGCCGCGTCGCGATCGCGAACGGCGGCGTCGAGTTTTGCCGCCAACCCTTCGATCGAAGCTTGCAGATTCATTCGGCGTTGGCCGGCAGCCTTGGCAAAGGTCGAATAAGCAAAATGGGTCACATCCTTCACGCCTGTGCGATCCTCTTCCGCCGAAATTTGCCGGTCAAGATCGATTGCCATCTGTTCGAACTCACGGATCATGTGCTCGAGATCGCCGACTTTACGCGCCGATTCGCTGGCCTCGAATCGCTTCGAGCGAAGAAGTGTGTCGCGTGATTTCATGTCCGATACCCTTTACTAATTCGAACAAACGAAAATCGAATTGTCCAAGTTTCATGCCAATTCTACGGCAATGGACATTCCGACATAGGGACTTGATTGGCGTAGTTTTGAAGTGCACTTAGCTGTACGCTGTCATCGTTACTTTTGTTCCTGTGAACACTATACCGACTATCGCTTAAATTGATGTGAATTCAAGCAATCTGTCGGTTTAACAATGCTCTATCGAGATTTGTGCATACCAGCGAGTAACGAAAATCTTATAGAAACACTACTGTCGCCTTACTAGCAGTCCACTTATGCAAAATTGGACTACCACCGCAGCGGACGGGTGCCTCTATTTTCCGCGATTGGAAATCTTGGCTGAGCGACGGCGCGGGCTGGCATCGCGACGCACCGACTCTCGTCGCCATACCGGTGTTGCAAGCACCCTGGTCAATCGATCTTGCGGTACTATTGGTCCCCGCGCCGATCTCGGTGCCAATTCATTCCTGACCAGCGAAAGCGATGTTTCGATCCAAGCTAAAACAGGCTTGCGCATCTCAATTGCTGGTCGCTCGATCAACTCCCACGAAAACACAGCAAGCGGCAATGCAAGCGACAGAGTGTGTAACGACACCATCGTAGGGCCGTATTCCGGCAGAAATGAGATAACGATCTGCTGGATCGGTCCCGCAAAGATGTAGATGCCATAGGAATAGTCATTCTGGTTCGTAAAGGCACGCATGATGCCAAAGCGAAACGTTGCGACCCAAAGCGTGGCATACCCGAGAAAAAGACAACTCGAGAGTTCGCCGAACCGCGTTCCCAAAAGCAGCACGAAGGCCACCGCCAGTGGGATCAATGCTATTCCTGTCACGCGCAACCGATCGCGAACCAGGTAAGCAAGCACACCGGCGTAAAAGTAGAGAGCGAAATAGCGTAAGTTATCGATGAATGTGTAGGACTCGAGCGGTTTCGGTTGGCCAATAAAGATCGTCAAAACGAGCACGGCAATAAGCGCGGTCGTCACGAGGCGCCAGCGATCGTTAACAAGCCCGACGCCGCCGATAAGTCCCAGCCCGATATAGCAGAGCACCTCGTACTTCAACGTCCACAACGACACGTTGACCATTTCGGGTAGCGCTTGGTCGTGGAAAAGGTGGGGGAGCGGAGCTGATCCTGTGATCAGCATCAACGTTTTGAATACGTACAGCGGCAGCTGCTTGTCGGTGAAATACTGGACGAGGCTGCCATGAGTGAACAGCGGTCCGACGACAAACGTCGTCAACAAAACGCAGGCGATCAATGCGGGGAAAATGCGCAAACCGCGGGCCACGGCAAAATTCAGTACGCTGCGGCTTCGAAGCAAGCTTTGGGCGACCAGTATTCCCGATAGAAAGAAGAATACTTGGACGGCGTGCTCCCCGATGGAATGCCCCGTGAAGCGCACCAATGGGTCAGCAATCTTCGACCCCGTCGTGAACCAGTAAGAATGTGAGAACAATACGGCCAACGCCATCGCCAGTCGAATGACGCCGAAACTGTTCTGGTCGGGAGCCAGTATGTCGCTCAGCCGGACGGACTTTGGGAATGTAAACAGACGGGGCATGATCATGGCTTTGCAACTCGTCACAGGTTGATCGCTCAACTCTGCACCATGCATTGCTCATGCCACCCTGCGCGCGCCCCTGTGGTTCGATCGGTCCTCGCAGATGACGGCGAGTTAAGCCGCGGCTACGGCGTCGGCTTTTTCGGTACCTGCGGAGCGCCGGGTACCGGTTGGCCTTGCGTGCCCGGTGCCGCCGGTGCCGATGGAGGAGATACCCGCTCGTCGACGACCGACGGTTGATACTTCTGCAGCACCCCCCTTACCCGCTCTTCGATGCGCCCCTCGATCATGCGAGACCGCTCGATCAATTTGTCGTCAAGATCGCGGATCTCGCGCAGACCGTCGTCAGTGCTGGCCCACACGATACCCAAAAGAATTGCGGCGATCGGCGCGAGAAATAGAGCCGTTTGCGACGCGACCCGCAAAAAACCGGTCCAAAACAGCGAAAATAGCAATCCGAGAAGAAGAATGGGCCAACGGCGTGCCGGGTCCGAAAGAATGAAGAGGAATGTCAACACCAGCACTGCCACGCCGATCAGCATCACGGCGAGCGGATGCTGCCTTTGCAATGAACCGCTAGGCCAGCCGAAACGGGCCGCCACCGCCCGGTAAATCGCTAGACTGAGGCCCCAACCGAACGCCGCCGTGGCGAGAATAAAAAGTGGATTTATCGTCATGCTACATCCCAATCGCTGTCCGGCGCTGCCCGCCGAGACAATCATCCGTGCAAAGTCAAATGACCAGAGCAACGCGATACTCTAGGTTAAGCGTACCCAGTGCGTACCCCTGGTCGAACACCATCGCAAAAACACCGATCGCCAATTCCAATGGCATCAATCCAATAATCTGGCGCCAAAATTGTGCGCATAATCCATTTCCGGCTGGAGATCGCCGCTCGGCCGCGCTGCCTCGCCGCCGCCGTCCCGAGGCAGAAAACGCCCCGACCCGGCGGTTGCAGTGCACAGGCCTCCTTCGACGATCACTTGCCCCCGGCGCAGCACGGTAACCGGCCAGCCCTTCAGTGTCCGCCCCGCGAACGGCGTATAGCCGGTCTTATCGTGGACATTCCCGTCTGACAGCGTGACAACGCGGTTCGGATCCCATATCGCAATATCGGCGTCCGCCCCTATGGTAATCGCGCCCTTCTTCGGCATCAGATTATAGATCCGGGCCGGCGCGGTGCTCGTGAGCTCCACAAACTTTGAAAGTCCTAACCGCCCCTTCGAAACCATGGCATCGAAGAGCAGTGGCAGACGCACTTCGAGCCCGGGAAGACCATTGGCAACCTGCTTGAAATTTGGATTTGCCCCTGTCCGCAACTTGCCGGTTTCGTCATAAGCATAAGGCGCGTGATCAGACGATATCGTCTGCAGGTCGCCAAGGTCGAGTGCACGCCATAATGCTTCCTGATCGCGCGTTTCGCGAGGCGGGGGCGAGCACATCCATTTGCTTCCCTCCGCTCCTGGCCGGTCAAGGTCATGCCGCGTGAGAAACAAATATTGCGGACATGTTTCGGCAAACACTTTCAGGCCTTCGCCGCGCGCCCGGCGAATTGTGGCAGCGCCTTCGGCGGTTGAAACATGGAAGATCATGATCGGCTGATCGACGAGGGCGGCCAACGCTATCAACCGTTCAAAGGCTTCCTTCTCGGCCAATCGAGGATGACTGATCGCATGATACTTCGGTGCGGTGTAACCGCGCGCCAACAGCCGTTTCGTCATCCACGAAATCATGCCGTGATTCTCGGCGTGCACCGCGACGAGGGCACCGTTTTCACGCGCGGTCATGAGTACGTCCAGGAACGGCTCGTCGCGCACCTGTAGCAGATCATAAGTCATGAACACCTTGATCGACGCGTGCCCCTGACGAATGAGCGCCGGTAGATGGTCCTTGATGGTTGTTTCGGTCGGATCGGCGACGATCATGTGGAAGGTATAGTCGATCACCGCGCCCTTGGCGGCCAATGCGCTGTAGTCAGCAACGACCTTCATCAGATCGCCGCCAACATGCTGGGCTGCGAATGCGATCACGCTCGTTGTGCCGCCGTATGCCGCCGCGATGGTGGCACTTTCCCAGGTGTCGGCGTTCATGATTCCGGCGGCCGAAAGCTGCTCGATGTGCGCATGACTGTCGATACCGCCTGGCAGCACGTAGTGGCCGGTCGCATCGATATCGCGCTTCCCCTTTGGCAGGTCGCGCCCGATGGCAACGATCGTCTCGCCATTGATCGCAACGTCGGCCTTGAAGGTCTCGGTAGCGGTCGCAACCGTGCCGCCACGGACGACACAATTGTAGATCGGATCAGACATGAGCAGCACCTCGACTGGACAGACGATCAGCGTTAGCTCCACATTGGCGTGAAACCAAATGGAGCGCCAGATGAGCCACCGCCCGCGCATTCTCGTCATCAATCCGAACTCGAACGAGGCTGTCACCAAAGGCTTGGAGACGGCACTGGCGCCGCTCACTTTCAAGGATGGTCCGGAAATCTCATGCGTAACGCTGAAGGAAGGTCCGTTCGGCATCGAAACGCAGGCCGACGCTGAAAGCGTGACACTGCCTTTGCGGCGTCTGGTCGATGCAGACAAAATCACCGCTGCCTTCGTTATCGCCTGTTATTCCGACCCAGGCCTGCATGTCTGCCGCGAAGCCACAACGCGCCCTGTGTTTGGCATCGCTGAGTGTGGGGTTCTGGCCGCACTTGCCCGTGGCAACCGTTTCGGAGTGCTGGCAATCAAGCAGCGCTCGATCGCACGTCACATTCGCTATCTGCGCCAGATGGGCCTGATGGATCGTCTCGCTGGCGAACGCCCACTGCAGATGAGCGTCGCAGAAACAGCTTCCGGTGAAGGAACACTCGCGAAGATGATCGACATCGGTCACGCTTTGAAGGACCAAAATGGTGCCGATGTGATCATCATGGGTTGCGCGGGCATGGCCCGCCATCGACGATCGCTGGAGGATGCGCTTGGCGTGCCAGTCATCGATCCGACGCAAGCAGCAGTCGCCATGGCACTTGGGACAATAGCATTTGCGTGACGCCGCTCGACCGAAATTCGCGAGAAAGTGCTCGTCACCGTTCCGCCAGCACGCGCTCCTCTGCATGCTTCAAACGCGAAAGCTCGCGTAGGGCCACGCGGAACTCGCCGGCTGGCACGGATTGCATGAGCACGATGCCAGGCGCAGGACGGATCTCGATTTGAATGCCGCCTCCATCGGAAAGCCGGGTTGCGATGCGTGCGCTGATGGCGATGTCCGCTTCCATCAGGCAACCGAAGCGGCTGCAGTCGTCAAATCGCTTATGTATCGTTGAAGCGTCGGCGTGAACCCGAACGACTTCGGTGGCAAACGGCCGTCGAGCGGAAGACAACGATCCGTCGAACCAAGCAGGCTCCGCCTTCTCGACGAAGACGCGCCAAAGAACTTGCTCTTGGCCGCCGATCTGATCGATCACGAAATGAGTAATGATGCTGATCGATTCCAAAGCGCCGACCGCGGACGCGGCGCTTGCCTTGGCTTCGTGGATCAGGGCACAGCGTTCGCGGCGCCCCGAATGGCCGCACCGAATCGTCCAACCTGCGTAGCGGGCGTGAAGTCGTGGTGGTAGTTCGCCGTCGATTTCGGACTTGGCCCATGGCCAGGACCATGCCTCCTCGACAGGCGTCAAATCCGCAAATGCGCACGCGCGTTCAACGATCGAGTGGCGGAATCGCGCACCGGCATATGTTTCGCCAAGGCGAGCGGCCACCCGTCGCCACTTGCCGCAATTCGACGCCGTCGTTGCACGTGGACGGGACTCGGTGAGCGTTGCCGCGTCAAACGGGGGGCCAACGCCGAGACGCATTGGACGGCCCCCATCCGCGCCAAAGACGTCCGCCCCGCAAGGCTGCGATGCAGCGAGGCAGAACCCTACAAGTACCGAAACTGCAATAAGCCTGCGCGATCTCAATTTCAGAAAGCCCCCGCTACATGCGCGAATATGTAGCACAGAGACGATCCATCAGGCCATTGCAGCGAAGCCACAGAAGCCCATTGGCGCTATGGGGTCTGGCGCAAGATATTCTCGAGTTCAGCCGCGTTTAGCGCGTGTTCGCCCGGGAAATCATTGGCAATCCACCACGTCTCGAACTTGGTGAGTACTTGACCGATCCGTGGTCCGGGAGCAACACCGCGCGCAATGATATCGCGCCCCGAGAAGGGCAGAGCGGTCGGACGCCAACGTTGAGGGAGCTCCAGAAGGCTTTTCCAGGAAGGATCGTCAACGCGTGATGACCCTCGGGCCCAGGCAAGAAGCACAGCCTCCGCGAAGGCAGATTGACCCAACCGATAAAGCGTCGCACGTTGCACTTTGTCGTCTAGCATCGGATCAGCAACGATCAGACTGGCGGCGCGAACTAGAATGTCTCGCTCAGCGCTCGATAGGCGAAGTTTTGCTGCTAAGTGCAATGCATCTTCGTGCACCGCAATTGTCAGTGCCGCCACGCGCATCATCGCATTCGGCGTCAAGTCGTTGGCGGCCTCGATCGCAACGAAGCGCGCCAGAATACCCAATCGTGGGGCGACCGGCAAAATCTCGGTTAGAAGTCCATAGTCTGCCATTGCAGCGATCGTCGGCAGGGCGCGCGGCGCGACTAGCAAGCGAATGAATTCGGCGCGGATGCGTTCGGCGGAAAGAGTGTGCAATCCTGTCCGCTCTGCGAGCGATGCTTCGAGCCCTGCCGCGTCCGGCACTCCCTCGGCGTACTCGGCTGTGAACCTGAAGAACCGCAGGATGCGCAGGTAGTCTTCGCGGATCCGCTCATGCGCATCGCCAACGAACCGGACGCGCCGGCCCAACAGATCGCCAATCCCGCCGAGCGGATCAAAAATCTCACCGTTGGCGTCGCAATAGATTGCGTTGAGGGTCAGGTCGCGCCGGGCTGCATCCGCGTCCCAATCATCGGTGAAGGCGACGGTGGCGTGCCGGCCGTCGGTTTCGACGTCGCGCCGTAGCGTCGTCACCTCGAACGGTTTGCCGGCGACGATCACCGTCACCGTGCCATGCTCGAGCCCTGTCGCAACGGTCTTCAAGCCCCGCGTTCTTGCCGCCGCGATGACTTGAACGGGTGTCGCTGTGGTGGCGATATCGACGTCGGCGACCGGCCGGCCGAGCAATGCGTTGCGCACCGCGCCACCAACCACACGAGCTCCAAAACCACTCGCGGTTAGACACTCGAGCACCGTTTGGGTCGCGGTCGCCAGCAACCATTCGGCGTTCGCGAGAGAAGGCAGTGATCGGTCCGGTTGGGCTGGCTTATCCATTCGTCCTACTGGGCGACATGACCGGGCTCGATTTTGCCGTCCTTAAATACGGGAGGCTGATAAGGCAATCCCGACTGCCAGCCCGACGTCGATCCGAAGACCAGCAGCATCGACAGCAACAAGACCACGCCGGCAAGGAATAACCAAATCAAAGGCGCGTCGTTCAACACTGCGGTCTCGTTTCCGTCGCCGCGGCCGCGGATATAGACATAAATGACGTAAATCACAGTAGGTAAGAGGAAAAGCAGCAGATTTTCGATGACGATTCGGATCATGGCATCATCGCGCCTTCAACGGTGGAGCGGCACATTCACGTAAACAGTCGCATGTGCATATTTTTCAGCATGCCAGCGGTTGCGCCCCAAATATAGCGCTCACCGTAAGGCATTGCATAAAAATCGCGCTGGCGGCCGCGCCACTCTCTGCTGTGCCGTTGATGGTTGCTTTGGTCCATCAAAAAGCTGAGTGGCACTTCGAATGCTTCGACCACTTCATGCGGATTGAGTTGCAGCACGAATTCGGGTTGCACGAGGGCGACAACCGGGGAGATGCGATACCCCGTACCGGTGCGATAACTGTCAATGAAACCCAACGGCTCGACGAACCGGCGATCAAGCCCGATTTCTTCTTCCGCCTCCCGCAGGGCAGCATCGATGATCGATGCATCCTCGTCATCGACCCGGCCTCCTGGAAAGGCGATTTGGCCCGCATGCGTCGAGAGGCTGTCCGTGCGTTGCGTCAGCAGCACTGTCAGTTCCGGCCGCGCGATAATGGGAATGAGCACGGCTGCTGGCCTGGCCACTTCCATGACCGCGAAGTCGGCGACCATGTCAGGGTTGAGATCGAAGTCGCTCGGGCTCCACGATTTTTCGCTGCGCGGATCGAATATCGACTCCGACGGCTCGGCTTGCAAACGCGACAAACTGAGCGCGCGGAATTGGTCGGCAGTGAGTTTCGTTGGCACGGACATGATATTTTTCTCTATTCGGCCGCCGCTCGCGCAGACGAAGCCTCCAGCCAACCACCGAGATCGGCAAGTGCACGCCGGCTCATCGCCCGCTTTTTGGCAAAGCCGCGATCCTTACCCTTAATCGGCTTTCCATCTGCATCGTGCGTCGGCGGATCGAGCGGCGGCAGCAGGCCGTAGTTGATGTTCATCGGCTGAAATGCGTTCTTTGCGTCATCGATATCGCCCGCAATATGCCCACCGGTGATGTGATTGATCAGCGCGCCGAGCGCTGTCGTGGCGGGTGGCGCGAGATTAGCACGATTTTGCCGATCAGCGGCTGCAAACCGTCCGGCTAGTAAACCGATCGCCGCACTTTCGATGTAGCCCTCCACACCGGTGATTTGACCGGCGAAGCGCAACCTGGGCTGTCGCTTCAGCCGCAATTCCCCGTCGAGCAGTTTGGGCGCGTTGATGAACGTGTTGCGATGCAAACCACCAAGCCGCGCGAACTCGGCGTTGGCGAGTCCCGGGATCATACGAAAAACGCGCGTTTGCTCGGCATATTTCATCTTGGTTTGGAAGCCGACCATGTTCCAAAGCGTGGCCAGCGCGTTATCCTGGCGCAACTGCACCACGGCATAAGGGCGGCGGCCGCCGTCGTGCGGGTTGGCCAGGCCAACCGGCTTCAGGGGGCCAAAGCGCAAGGTTTCCCGGCCGCGCTCGGCCATGACTTCAACCGGCAAGCAACCGTCGAAGTAAGGTGTATTTTCCTCCCACTCCTTGAACACGGTCTTTTCGGCCGCCAGCATTGCGTCGATAAAAGCTTCATACTCGGGTTTGGACATCGGGCAATTGAGATAGTCCGCGCCGGTACCGCCCGGCCCGATCTTGTCATAGCGCGACTGTTTCCAGGCTCTCGACTGATCGATCGAATCGTAATGGATAACCGGCGCGATGGCATCGAAGAAGGCGAGCGATTCCGCGCCGGTCTGCTCGATGATCGCGGCGCTCAGAGCCGGCGACGTCAGCGGGCCTGTTGCGATGATGACATTGTCCCAATCGGCAGGCGGTAGACCGGCCACTTCCTCGCGGGCAACGGTGATCAACGGATGCGCCTCGAGCCGGGCGGTCACTTCGGCCGAAAAGCCATCGCGATCGACCGCCAATGCGCCACCAGCCGGCAGCTTGTGCTTATCGGCCGCCATCATGATCAGCGAACCGCAGCGCCGCATTTCCTCGTGCAGCAAGCCAACCGCGTTGTTCTCCCAATCGTCGGAGCGAAACGAGTTCGAGCAGACCAGCTCGGCAAAGCCCTCGGTATGATGCGCGTCGGTTTGACGGACGGGGCGCATCTCGTGCAATACAACCGTCACCCCCGCGGAGGCCGCTTGCCACGCCGCTTCCGAGCCTGCCAGCCCGCCACCGACAATGTGAATGGAATTGTTGTTTGCCATGGCGAAGGTGTAGGACAATCAAGCGTTTGAAACAATGTCTGTGTCAGCCATTGACCGGGCTGTTTTGCGCAGCAATGAAAAAGTCACGCCACTTCGGCATTGTTTGCGCGGATGTCGATTCGAATGGCGCTCGGCCGCCACCATGCCGTATTTGACAGCGTGTTTAGGCCTATTCAGGAAACCGCATGCGCCTTCGATCGACACTACTCATTGCGGCTGCGCTGTTGGCCGGCGCCTGCACGCATGAGGGCTTCGGCACCTCGCAGCGGCATTTCGCGACCTTCTCGGTCCCCGAGCCAAAAGGCACCACCGTGCACGTCTGCCACGCGTATGGCTGCCAGAAGCGCACGAAGTTCACCTTCAACGAGGCTGATATCGCCGAGCTGACCGCGATCATGAAGAAGTGGCGCACCAAGGCCGATAGCGCCGACGAGGAACGTCGCGGTGTCGCCTATTCGATCGGCTGGATGGAAACTCGTGTCGGCAACGTGATCGGCACCAAAGACGACCGCCCTGGCATGGACTTTGCGGCGTCCGGCGACCCGACTCAGCAAGACTGCGTCGACGAGGCCACCAACACGACGAGCTATATGACGGTGTTGCAGAACAAGGGGCTGCTCAAACATCACATTGTATCGACGCCATTTGCCAAAGAGAACTACTTGCGTGGTGTCGCCGGCTGGACCCATTGGACTGCCGTGCTGGTCGAAAACACCAGTAAACAACGTTGGGCCGTCGATAGCTGGATCTACGCCAACGGCGAAAACCCAGCGATCGTCAAGGCTGAGGAGTGGTACATCTCAAGTCTCGACAATTTGCCGAAGCCGGCGAGGTAGGCTGTGGTGCGCGAGTTGGATTTGAGCGATCCCGTGATTAATCCGCGCAGCTATCGCGCCATGTGAACTCTGATTTTAGCGACGGCGCACACCTCCACCGCCCGCCAACGCTTGCGCGCTCCGGGGTGTGCGGCACTCGTTCGAACCCCGAGACAAAAGTCCCGGGAAGCGGGACGGCGATCAGCCGCCTTGTATGTTTGTGGGGATGGGCTCATCGCCTACCGGGATTTCGAGCCCCGATATCCGGACACTTGCGCAAGGTTGCCCTCGAACTCGCATCCGCGTCCCGCTGCGATAACGTGTTGTGGCCCGCACGTCCCGCCCATCCGAAGCGGAACAGAGCCAGCGTACGTGATCGCCAACCCGCAGGTAACACACAGGGAGCTTAGGCCCAGCCTCGTCATCGCTCATCCGAAAGTGGGTAGGCCCACTCCGGCACGGCCTGCGATCCTCACGGACGGCTGGACGCGTTCGACATCACATAACCGCCAGCACACGTCTATGCTCCCGGGCGCCTGATGTCCGACCAGTGGAGTATTGCACGGGGGACAGCACCGTGGATAACCTTCGGCGATCTGGCGCGGCGTCAGTTTGTAGCTCCAGCCGCGCAGTAGTTTACACTCGCCTCGAATTTTTTTTCGTTCAGCGTAGTTGGGGTAGCGCATAAAGAAATCCAAAATTCAAAAACAATTGGTAACTGATGAACTCAAAAACGCAAAAACGGGGACAGTTACCGATCGCCACTGCCGTCGCGTTTCTGGCTGACTGGTAAGATCGGTAACTGTCCCCGTTCGTGCCCTTTCGTGCGAACATTTGCTGCTC
>JANLXZ010000286.1:0-2655 GCA_031365375.1 Hyphomicrobiaceae bacterium
GCTGCCGTCGTCTGGCACATATGCTTCCTTCGGCGCACGATAGGCCCCGAATTCGCCGATAATGATGCGATCGGATGCAACGCCATGTTTGGCGGCCCATGCGCGCAGTCTCGCGAAATCTTTTGCGATGCTGAGCTGGCCAAAATCCTCTTTTACGTAAATATCGATTTTTCGCAGCGTCTCGACAAACGCCTGAACCGTGCCCTCGATCGCGCGTGCGCTGCGCAGTCTTGCGCTCGCATCAGTCGCCGCCTCGCGGCTCGTAATCGATGGTGGGAACGATAAGCCCGCGAGATACCGGATCCAGGCGTCGCCCCAAGTCGCGCCCTGATGTGTGAAACTATAGGGCTCGTAGTAGTGTACATCGACGAGCGTGCGCGCATCGTAGCCCGCCATAGCGAGATGCTCGAGACCGTCAATCTTGGACCAACAGCCGGGCGTAAGCACGATCGTCAGCAGCGGTGACGACGCACGAAGCTCCCTGTAGATGTCTTGCTGCAGCAGCGTCCAATCTGGGCCATCGGAACGATAACAATCCGCCTGTGGCTCGTTCATGGGCTCCAATGCCCAAAGATGCTGCGGCACCTCGCGCAGGAGAACGACGACACGCTTCAGAAATTCCGTGTAGTCGCGCAATTCCGCGCCTTCACGCGACGCCAAGATTTGCCCCGCCCGCCAACGAGGGGTTGTCTCATGCCGGGCCCAACCGCTGATTATAACCCGCATGCCCGTCGCCGTGATCCGCTTCACGAACGAGACCAGCCGCTCCTCCATGAACTGGATCTGGCCCGGCGAGCGATCGAGAAAGGGTGATGGCTCGACGGGCAGTCGAACAAAGTCGAACCCTGCGGCCGCCAAGCGCTCCAATTCTTGATCGCTCGTCGCGGCGCGTGGTCCCCGAAAGATCGGCCAGTCGGGACTTTGCGGGTACGCCAGATAGTCACCGACATTAATGCCCCGGCGGTAGGGCGACGGCACCGGTTGAGCATAAACAGCAGGTGCGGTCATCGCCATCGCGGCGGCGAGCACCACGAAAAAGCTCAGGACCAGCCGCTGGAATTTAGGTTCGCGCAAGAAACTTTTGCCTTCTCGATAGTTATGACTTGCAGAGCGGCCCCTAGCACGAAACAAATAGAACCAAGTTTGCAAGGAAACCAGGGAGACGTACTATGGGCAAGCGCGTAGCGATTATTACCGGCGGCATGGGTGGTCTCGGCGAGACCATTTCGACCAAAATGGCGGATGCTGGTTACACCGTCGCTGTGACTTATTCGCCATCCAACAAGACCTCCGGCGAGTGGCTCGCAGGCATGAAGTCCAAGGGCTATGATTTCAAGGCCTACCCTTGCGACGTGGTCGACTACGACAGTTGCGCTTCGTGCGTAAAGCAGGTTGTTGCCGATTTGGGCGTCGTTGATATCCTGGTCAACAATGCCGGCATCACTAAGGACATGACCTTCAAGAAGATGGCCAAGGCTGACTGGGACGCGGTCGTCCACACCAACCTCGACAGCGCCTTCAACATGTCAAAGCAAGTGCACGATGGCATGATCGAACGTGGCTGGGGACGGATCATCAACGTGTCATCGGTGAACGGTTCAAAGGGAGCGTTCGGACAGACCAACTACGCCGCCGCAAAGGCCGGCATGCATGGCTTCACCAAGTCGCTGGCGCTCGAAAGCGCGCGCAAGGGTGTCACGGTGAATACGATCTCACCGGGCTATATCGGCACCAAGATGGTGACTGCGATCCCGAAGGAAGTGCTCGACAGCAAGATTATTCCGCAAATTCCGATGTCGCGTTTGGGCAAACCGGAGGAAGTTGCCGGATTAATCATTTATCTGTGCTCGGAGGAGGCCGCCTTCGTGACCGGCGCCAACATCGCCATCAATGGCGGACAACACATGCAATGATTGGCTGAAAAAGCTCGTCTCAGGGCGGAGGTGCCGATACCAGCGGCGGCACCTTTTTTACCCGTTCGCGATGCACGAGATAGATACCCGACGCGATGACGATCGCCGAGCCGACGATCGTCCATTGGTCCGGAACGTCGCCAAAAATCGAAAATCCCAGGATCGTGGTTGATAGGAGTTGGGTGTACAGAAACGGCGCCAACATCGAGGCCGGTGCCAGCCGATAAGCGACAATAAAAATGAAATGGCCGATCGATGCCCAGATACCCATCGAAACACACAGCGCCCAGCTGAGCGCATCGGCTGGCCAAACCCAATCACTGAGGGCGATGGGGGCAACCAAGAAGACGCCGGCCAACATCGAATAGGTCAATGTCACCTCGGCCGGGTCGTAGGCCGCGATATAGCGCGTAATGAGAATAAAGCTGGCGTAGGCAATCATGCAGCCCAGCGCGAAAATGACTCCAGGTGGCACCTCCGCGAAGCCTGGCCGGATCACAACGAGAATTCCGCAAAAACCGATGCAGATCGCGAGAAAGCGCCGCCAGCCAACCCACTCGCCAAGCAAAGGTCCGGCCACCAGCGCAACCACAAGCGGCGCCAGAAATTGGATTGTTAGCGTTTGATCTAGACGCAGCGTGCGCAATGCGAGGAAGTTCAGCACCGTCGACGCTAACAATAGACAGGACCGGAACAGTTGGGTTGCCGGCTTCTTTGACCTGAAAAGTCGCGGAATGGCGAG
>JANLXZ010000292.1:0-11693 GCA_031365375.1 Hyphomicrobiaceae bacterium
AACCTCGTGTTCGGCATTGAGACCGACATCGAGGCTTCTGGAATTAGCGGTGGCGGACGTGGTTCGCTCGGCTTCCAACACGACACGGACATCAATTGGGTGGGCTCGACCCGCGGCCGATTAGGCATCGCGTACGATCGCACGCTGTTTTACGCGACCGCCGGCTGGGCGTATGGCGATGTTAACATCGACAAGGGTTTTGGAAGCTACAGCGATGTTCGCTCGGGTTGGACAGCGGGCGCTGGTATCGAACACGCCTTTAGCCATCGCATGACGATGCGCTTGGAGTACCGCTACACCGACCTTGGCTCGTCGACCGCCTCTAGTACCGCTCTCAACTCGATCGATAAAAGTGACGTCGACTTCCACGCGATACGCGCTGGCGTCAGTTTCAAGTTCTGAAATGCCTTTTCTGGCAAGCTCCCGCTTCGTGAAATGACTTAGCGCGAGACGGAAGCTAGTGCCAGACGAGGAATATGCTTTTGTACGCCCTTGTCGTCAGCCGGCTAGAGGGCATCGGCCGACGATACCAGCTCATGCGGGTGAGTTGGCGGGTCGTCATCGCGAGATGGCGGCCCTTTTTATATTGAACTAGTGAAAACAGCCCCGGCGCCTGGGAAGGCACCGGGCCCTTGGTCGTCTGGAGACTTCTGGCTGCGGCCTAACTCAAACCTTACTGCACGCTGACGAGACCCTTGACGGCGTCGAAGGCATCCTGCGGCAGCACCGTCTTTGCCATCAAATCGTCGACCGACTTACAGGGACGTCCAGCGATGATCTGCTTCGCGCGGGCCTCGCCGATCTTCGGCAGCTTCTCGAGATCGCTTGCGCTCATGGTATTGACGTTGAGCAACTTCGCGGGAGCAGCGGGCGCCGCTGTTTTCACCGGCGAAGTGGCGGGGGTGGCCGCTGTGACCGAAGGTTTTGCCTCGATCTTCGGGGCAATAACCGGGGTGATCGGCGCACCGACTTTCTGCATCATCTCTGGCGCGAGCACCGGCTTGGCTGTTGCTTCGGTAGGCTTTGCAGCCGGTGTCGCGATAGTGGTTGTGGCGCGGCCGCGCTGGTCGATGGCTTCACGTCCTGGGCGAATGCAGATGTGCCGAGCGCAAGAACGAGGGCAACAGCGGTCATCGTGGTCTCATCTAAGCAGTATCCATTGCTCGAGCGCCCTCGGTGGTGCGCAAGATGGGTATGCAGGACGGCGATGTCACCGGATTGGATTTTTCGGGGTGTTGTCGTGTTGCTCAGCTAAACATCGCGTGACGAACTCATTCACGGCATATGCACTGATTGCTCACGCGCTGAAGCATTAATTTGCGCCGCCGTTGACATGCCGGAAGGCCCCGTCATACGCCGCTTCGGGGAGGGAGTGTGGCGGTGAGGCGGACATCAAGGCCTTCCGGCAATAGATCCCGGCTCGAACAGTCACGTGCGGCGCGACTGTCGGCCAGGGGCAGACCGGGCGACGGAAAAGCGGGGGTTTTCCGCCGCCCGGCTTGATGCAGCGCTGTAAGGCGCGGCATCAAGTACGATTTGCTTTCGGCGGCTTACGCATTGCGCGTGAGCCGCCAAATCTCGAGCATCGTTGCAATCGCTCGTCGAGTAACGCTTGGTGTTGTCGAACCCGTATCGTGTGCCCGAACCATCAAGCACCCGCTTTGTGAAGCGAATGTGGAACAACTGCGGCTGCGGTGTGGTGAGGCAACCATTTCGTTCAACTAAGCTAACCTATTGTTACGGGCAATTGAGGCTAAGTCTGCGCCCAGGAATTCGCCTTCGCGGTTGCCATCAACGGCTATGCAAAAGGCTTCCGGTACAGAGCGCGGTTTTAGTTGAAGTGATAGCTGAGGCCGGCGCGAACGGTCGTTAATTCTCCATCGCCGCGCACGGATCCATTGGGGAAGTTGAACGCCTTCTCGCCAAAGCCGTAGTGAAGACCTTCGATGCGAGCGCTCACATTGGGTGAAAATTTGAACTCGACGCCGCCGCCCACGACGTAGCCTTGGACGACCTCGCTTGCCCGGAGGGCGATTGCCGGAGCCGAGAGCGCGAGATCTACGTTCGCAAAGGCGTATCCCCCGGTTGCGTAGATCAGCGTGGTGCCGGCGGCAAAGCCTAGGCGCAACCTCATGCTCGTGAGCCAGTCTTGCGAGGCGTCGACCCGTACCGGGCCGGCAAAACTGCGCTGGCCTTCCGTAGATTTCGTACTGCCATCGATTTCGAAGCCAGCAACGAAGTTGTTGACGTGCCAGGTATGGCCGATGTGCAGACCAACCGTCACGCCACGTATGTCGAGTTTTTCGTTGGTTGCTTCGCTGGAACGCAGCGATCCGAAATCGCCCCCTGCGTGACCACCCAGGTAAAGTCCTTGCCAAATCGGCGGATGATAAATCGGTAGGACGGGCTGCCTTGGACTTTGATCGATCGATCGAAGTGGAATATCGGCCTGTCTAGAGTATGGCTCGCCATAGCCTTGTGCCGATGCCGTGCTCGCTGCTAATCCCGCGAGTGGAATGGCTGAGATAAAGCCGAGCAATCTTTGCCGCAGAACTCGCGGAACAATACCCATGTTACTACCTTTACGCGTTACTCGATAGGCTGCCGTCATCGCGACAGCCGATGGTGGTCCAAGGATTGGTCACAAATATTTACAATTTGTTAAAGTTACTGAACCGCTTGCGAGCCAACGAGGATATTCAATGCAGCACGGCGAGGTCGTGAAGGTCGATACCTGCAATTTGAAGGTTGGTCGTGAGACATGGGCGTGGGCGGTCGGCAATGCCGATGCGATTGCACTGAACTGGCAGCTGCAGAAAATCAAAAATCCCTCATACTACAATGGTGGCATCCAAATCCTCACCGGCCATCGCATCGCCGACGGAATGTTTTGGGGACACTTTGCCGCCACTGATTTTGCGAGTTTTCTCCACTGGCGTGGTGAGCGGTACCCGGACGACAGCGTCCGCGATTGCTTCGGCTGCGCGATTTTGCGTTCCGCCGAAGGGTATCTGTTGCTCGGACGACAGGCGGTTGGCAATTTGAACGCTGACCGCGCCTATTGCCCTGGCGGGTTTATCGATCCAGTCGACGTTTGCGATGCTGTCATCGATATCGACGGTAGCATCATGCGAGAGATTGCCGAGGAAACCGGACTCGACGTGTCGACGCTAAACCGCATGCCAGGTTATGTGATCATAGCTGCCGATGCGTCGATTGCGATCGGTATCGAATTTCACTCGAAGCTTCCGGCAGACCAGCTGCGGGGACAAATCATGCAGCACCTCGAACGGGAGGAGAAGCCGGAACTCGCCGATATCCTGATCGTGCGGCAGACGGCAGATATTCGAAGCATCAAGACGACAGGCTACGTTACACCGCTGGTCGAGTCATTGTTCGGTCGCGAATACCTTTCAGGCCGCTAGCCCGAATAACTCGCCCCATAGTCCGACCATCAGTATTCGCCATGGTGTGAAGCTGAAACCGGCCCGGCCATCGAGCGCGCGATCGACGAGATCGAGCGTTGCTTCGCGGTGCAGCAGGGTCGGGTACATGTCCAGTGTCTTAACCACGCCGTTGCGCATGAAATCGCGCATCGGGCCCTGCGCCCACTCTTGCTCCGGTGTCGCAAAACCGAGCTTGTCCTGCCGATTGAGCACTGCTTCCGGCAGGCGATCGGCCATCGCCCGTCGCAACACGACTTTGGTTTCGGCATCGACCAGTTTGTGACGCCCGCCCAGCCGGATCGCATATTCGACGAGCCGGTGATCGAGAAACGGGACGCGTGCTTCGATGCCGTGCATCATGCTGCTACGGTCTTCCCAGTGCAGTAGCATCGGCACGCTCGTTGCCGACGTCAGGCTGAGACACATCGCGCCGACATCCGTGCGGCCTTCGACGCCGAGCGCCTGTGCCGTTGTCTCGAACGGACCAGGTTGCTGCAGGAATGGCCGGAAAGCTGATCCAGCCAGCCAATCGGCGCCCCCTCGTGCGCGGTGATAGCGCCGCGCATTTGCCCGCCAAGCCGCCGCAAGGACGTGGGGTGCCGCTTGCAACAGTTGCTGGCGCTTCGCCACGCCATGTGCCGCCCTACGTGCGCTCAGCATGCGATGGGCGGCCAACAGCCGGCCGCCACGCAGCAATTGGGCCAGTGCTGGCCCGAACAACCAGTGGTAGCCGGCAAGCGCCTCGTCTGCACCCTGGCCGTCGAGCATAACCTTCAATCCGGCATCCGCGGCGGATTTGAACACTGCGCCTTGCGCACAAATGCTGGTCGAGCCGAAGGGTTCATCCTGATGCCACAGCATATCGCCGACCATGGATTGGATGGCGTTCGCATCAAGTGTGACCCGGCGCGATTTCGCACCGGTTTGCTCGATGACGGCATCGATGAACCGGCGTTCGTCGATGCGTTTTTCATCGAATACCGCGCTCACCGCTGTGAATTGACCGGCGAACGCCCCGTGCCCCATCATCTCGTGTGTCGCACAGACGATGGTCGAGCTATCCAGTCCACCGGACAGACACGATCCGAGCGGTACATCGGACCGCAAATGCAATCGCATCGCGTCGTCAAACAGCGCGCGGTAGGTTTTTGCCGCCAATTCCAGCGAAGGGTTGAGGGTGCCGGGACAAGGTAGCTCGTACCAGCGACGGATTTTCGGGGGCTCAGTGCCGAACTGCTCACTTGCATCGATCGTCACACACTCACCGGCCCGCAGCTGATGGATACCGTCGAACATCGTTTCGGCGGTGTGGTCGCTGATGCCCGCACTCAAAAAATCATAAACGCGTGCGAGGTTCATGCGTCGCGAAACGCCGGGCAGGTCGTACAGTTGCTTGATTTCCGAAGCGAATCCGACGCCGCTGGCGTTGGCCACATAATAGAGCGGCTTGATGCCGAATCGGTCCCTTGCACCGAATAAACGTTTCTCCGCTTCGTCCCAGATCACAAAGGCGAACATGCCGAGTAGACGCGGCAAACAATTTTCACCCCACTGGATAAATGCCTGCAGCAACACTTCGCTGTCTGACTGCGTTTTGAATGCCACGCCGAGGTCGCGAAGCTCCGAGCGTAACTCCTTGTAGTTGTAAATCTCGCCGTTGAACGTCAACAAATACCGGCCGGAGGGATCCTGCATCGGCTGAATCCCAGCGTCGGACGTATCGATGATGGCCAAACGCCGATGCCCGATTGCGACCATACCGCGTGAGCATGTCGTCTCGTGCCAACCGCTGCCGTCGGGCCCACGATGGGCCACGCGATCGATCCGAACACGGTCGACAACGAAGCCGAGCGATGCCCAGATCCCACACATGATGAGCTGTTATCCCCGTTTCCCGACGCCGCCATGGCTTGACCGCAACCGCAGCTGGCTCACATACATCCATTCAGTTCGCGACGATAGGATGTTGCCAGCGCATTTCGCCCCAATGTCGGGCACCGAAAGGTATCAAGATGACTAGCCGGTTTGAAGGCGTCGACATTCATCAAAGTGCTTACGTCGACGAGCCTTGCCGGATAGGTCGGGGCACCAAGATTTGGCACTTCGCCCACATCTTGAAGGATTGTGATATCGGTGATGAGTGTTCGATCGGGCAAAACGTTATGATTGGACCAGCGGTAACGGTCGGCAATCGCTGTAAGATTCAGAACAATGTGTCTCTCTATGCTGGTGTGCATTTGGAGGACGAAGTTTTCTGCGGGCCAAGCTGCGTATTTACTAACGTAAACAATCCTCGTGCCGCCTATGAGCGCAAGGCTGAATTTGCAAGCACACGCGTCTGCAAGGGCGCGACCATCGGTGCCAACGCCACCATCGTGTGCGGCCACACGCTCGGTGCTTATTGTTTCATCGCGGCCGGTGCCGTGGTGACCGGTGATGTCTACCCGCATGCCTTGATGGCCGGTGTGCCAGCGAAACGCAAAGGCTGGGTCAGTCGCGCTGGGCGCAAGTTGGCTGCGGACTTGATTTGCCCCGAGGATGGCAGCCGTTACAAGGAGACCAGAGATGGCCGTCTCGAAGCGCTTTGAGGTAGAATTGCCGGCGATCGCATTCGTCGATCTTGCAGCTCAACAGACGCGCATCCGCGACCGTATCGATACAGCGATCAGACGCGTGCTCGATCATGGCCAATACATTATGGGGCCGGAGATCGGCATCTTCGAGCAGCAGTCGTCCAAGTTCTGCGGTGCCAAGCATGCTATCTCATGCGCCAGCGGGACGGATGCGCTGCTGATGGCGATGATGGCTCTCGGCGTTAAACCAGGGGACGCGATTCTGTGTCCAGGTTTCACGTATACGGCGACACCGGAGACAATCGCGCTTCTCGGTGCCGAGCCGGTTTTCGTCGATGTTGAAGTCGACACCTTCAACGTCGATCCGAAAGCGCTCTCGGCTGGTCTAGACGCGGCAGTGCGGCGCGGCTTAAAGCCCGTTGGCATCATCGCGGTCGATCTTTTTGGATTAGCGGCCGACTACGGACAAGTTGAGGCATTTGCGACGCAACACGGGCTGTGGGTCATGGCGGACGCGGCGCAATCGTTCGGCGCGAGCGACAAGTCGCGCAAAGCCGGCCAATTTGGCCGGGTGACGGCGACAAGTTTTTTTCCGGCCAAGCCTCTCGGCTGTTACGGCGACGGCGGCGCACTGTTCACAGACGACGACGAACTCGCGGGCGTCATGCGCAGCATTCGCCTGCACGGAAAGGGAGAGGGCGCGGATAAGTATGAAATCGTCCGGATTGGGATCAATGGCCGGCTAGACACGCTGCAGGGGGCGATCCTAATCGAGAAGCTCGCAATCTTTGCCGACGAGATCGAGCGCCGCAATGTCATCGCTGCGCGTTATACCGCGGCACTGAACGCGGATGTGATCACCCCCCATGTGCCTGCCGGTTCGACGTCGGTTTGGGCGCAGTACACCGTCCGCGTGAAGCATGGCCGTCGCGATGCCGTGCGCACTGCAATGGAGGCCGCCGGCATTCCGACGATGATCTACTACCCGAAACCGCTGCACCATCAGATCGCCTATCGGCACTATGCGGTCGCTGGTAACGGTCTGCCAGTTTCAGAGAGTTTGCCAGCGGAAGTGCTCAGTTTGCCGATGCACCCCTATTTGGATGAAGCAACGCAGGACCGCATTATCGGGGGTCTTATCGGTGCGCTGGCGGGCTGATGGTTGACGGCGAGCATGAAGATTTAGTTTTTGCAACGACCACGGATCTAGCGGCGTTCAACGCATCGTCTTTGCACTTCTTAAGCTTGGCGAAGGCTATGCACGAGCGCGGGTGCCAGGTTCATATCGTTGCTCCGCGAGTCTCGGCTCCCCTCTTTTTGGCCATGCCAACCGGCGTGCAAATCACTTTCACGCCGTCCGTTGATCGGGTGCGCTTGCCGCGAGCATGCGGCATTCCGATGATGGTCCCGGCGCTCCGGCGACTAGACGTCAACCAAGGACTTTATGTGCGCAGCGGCATTGGCACGCTTGCGCTCGTTCGCGCTGCGCGCGCACTTGGATTCCGGCGCATCATCGTCGAGAGCAACGGTTGGTTCGAAGATGATCTGGCCGTGCTTGGCAAATCGAAGCCGTGGCAGGCGCTGGCGCGACGTCTGCAAGTGGCCGAGGCGCGCTCCGCTGACGAACTCCGCGTGGTGACACGCGGTCTGGGCTCTCTTTTCGAGGCGAACGGTATTGCGTCAGCCAAGATCCGCCATATTGGCAACGGTACCGATCTCGATGTGTTTCGCCCCGGCGATCGGGCAGCGAGCCGTCATGCACTGGCTGTTCCGCTCGATGCGGAAGTGTTGGTGTTCGTTGGCAATCTCTGGCCGGCGATCGACTTGCCCGTTGTCTTCGAGGCGATGGCGTTGTTGGCGGCGACCCGTCCGAAGCTCCAGATTCTGATCGTTGGGGATGGCGTCTCGCGAGGTCAGTTTGAGGCAAGGGGGGCGCGCAACGACGTCCGTTGGCTCGGCTCTCTCCCACCTCGACGTGCAAGCGAAGTGATCGCCGCCGCAGACGTTGCCATCGCGCCATTTGTATCGGCTCGCAACGCGCGCATTGGTTTGTCGCCCTTGAAGCTGTACGACTATGCCTCGGCCGGTCGCGTTGTTGTCGCGACGGAGTTGCCCGGGATCGTCGATCTCGAACCGCAACCGTGGTTGCATTTGGCGAAAGCGCACGATGGCGCCGATTACGCGCGCGCCATCACGGACGCGTTGGATGGTGATCGGCAAACCGCAGAATTGGCGGCTCGCGCCTTTGCCGAGCGCAACTTTGGTTGGGAAACGGTCGCGCGCCGTGTCGCGGAATTATTCTAGTGCGCCACTTCGACCAGCAATCCGTTTTCCAGCCGCAATGTACGGTGCATGCGGGCGGCCAGATCCATGTTGTGGGTGGCAATCAGGGCTGCCACGCCGGTCGTCTCTATGAGCGAAATTAGCTCTTTGAACACATGCTCGGCGGTCGACGGATCGAGGTTGCCGGTCGGCTCGTCGGCCAAAAGCAGCTTCGGCGAATTTGCGAGCGCGCGGCAGATGGCCGTCCGCTGTTGCTCACCGCCGGACAGCTCAGCTGGGCGATGATCGAGGCGCGCGGCGAGGCCAAGCCCGCTCAGTAGGTCTGTCGCGCGAAGCTCGGCCACCTTACGCGATCGGCCACGGATCAATTGCGGAATAACGACGTTCTCGAGTGCCGAGAACTCCGGCAGCAGTTGATGGAACTGGTAGACGAAACCCATCTCCGATCGGCGCACGCGGGTTCGTTCGTCATCGGTCATCTTGGCGCAATCGCGGCCCTGCACCACGACCTGTCCGCTGTCCGGCGTTTCGAGTAACCCCGCCACGTGCAACAATGTTGACTTACCCGCACCAGACGGCCCGACGAGGGCAACCGCCTCGCCCGGATAGAGCGCTGCCGTCGCGCCGGCCAGTACGCGGATCTCCCGCTCGCCCGAGCCGAATGTGCGGCGTAAGTCGCTCAGCTTGAGGATTGGCTCGATTGCCGTATCTTTCATTCCCGGGCTGCCTCATTCATAGCGCAACGCTTCCACGGGATCGAGCCGCGAGGCGCGCCACGAAGGATATAACGTCGCTAGCACTGACAAGACGAGGGCCATTAAGACGATGCTTAGCGTCTCGCGCGGATTGATGTCGGCTGGCAATTTCGTCAAGTAGTAGACGGTCGGGTCCATCAATGTGGTGCTCGTCGCCCACTGTACGAACTGACGGATTGCCTCGATATTCCAGCAGAAAAGTACGCCGAGAATGAAGCCGGCGATGGTACCGACGATACCAATCGAGGCTCCGGTGATCAGAAATACGCGCATGATCGACGACTTTGTCGCGCCCATGGTGCGCAGGATGGCAATGTCGCGGCCTTTGTCCTTCACGAGCATCATCATCCCGGACACGATGTTGAGCGCCGCCACCAGGATGATTAGCGAGAGAATGATGAACATCACGGTTCGCTCGACTTCCAGAACGGTGAAGAAAGTCGCATTGCGCTGCCGCCAGTTGGTAATTGTGAGATCAGTGCCGCCGATTTTTTCGATTTCGGCCGCATACTCGTCGACCCGATCGCGATCGTTGGCGACGATCTCCAGCACGTCGACTTGATCGCCTTTGTTGAAGTACCGCTTAGCCTCGGTAAGCGGCATGAAGATCATCGTCCGATCGTATTCGGACATGCCCATCTCGAATAGCGCCGAGATCCGATAAAGTTTAGAGCGTGGTGCGGTCCCGAACGGCGTCTGCGTTCCGCGAGGCGAAATCAGCGTAATGCTGTCGCCATACTTGACACCAAGTGCCTGGGCCAACCGGGTGCCGATCGCTATGCCGTCCTGCGCATCGAACCCATCGATCGTGCCTTGCAGAATGTTATTGGCGACGAGGGGCAACGACCGCATGCCTTCCTCATTCATGCCGCGCACCAGACCGCCGAGGCCAGCGATATTCGAGGAGACCAGCACCTGGCCTTCGATCAGGGGCACGGCGGTCTTGATGCCAGGCAGCGCCTTGATCTTGGCGGCCAGCTGCTCGTAGTCGTCGAACGGCCCGGCCGACGCGAGCTTATAGACGACCAGATGTCCGTTCAGGCCGAGAATTTTTTCGAAGAGCTGATTGCGGAATCCGTTCATCACGGCCATCACGATGATCAGCGTTGCAACGCCCAGCAAAATGCCGACAAAAGAGAACCCGGCAATCACCGAGATGAAACCTTCCTTGCGCCGCGCCCGCAGGTATCGCAACGCCAGCAACCATTCGAAAGGCGCAAATGCGCGGGTGTCTTTGGTGTCAGTAGTGTTGGCCACCGTGGTCATGCACGCTCCAAACCGTAGGTTGGGTTAGGCGTTTTACGCCGTAACCCAACATCTTAGACCGCCCGTGAAATGTTGGGTTACGCTGCCCCAGTGGGCAGCTAACCCAACCTACGAATAAACCGTGATTGCCGCGCAAATCCTACATCACGCCAGCATCCGCCTCGACTTGACTTCGGCGATCACTCTGTTGAGCGCAGCATCGCTCGGCAGGGTCTCACGCAAACCACCGGCGCGGGTTTTGATTTCGGCCTCGCCAGCCTTCACACCCTTGGGTCCGACGATCAGCTGATAGGGCAGGCCGATCAGATCCATGGTCGCGAACTTTCCGCCGGCACGTTCATCGGTGTCGTCCAAGAGGACCTCGATGCCGGCCGATTCGAGCTTTTTGTAGAGGTCGTTCGCGGCAGCGTCGGTGTCCTTGTCGCCGGCCTTCAGGTTGATCACGCCGACCTCGAATGGCGCCACCGGCACCGGCCAGACGATTCCGGCATCGTCGTGACAAGCTTCGATGATCGCGCCGGCGAGGCGCGAGACGCCGACGCCGTAAGAGCCCATCTGCACCGTGATCATTTGCCCATCGGGGCCCTGTACTTTGCATCCCATCGGTTCGGAGTACTTGGTGCCGAAGAAGAAAATATGGCCGACCTCGATGCCGCGCGCGGTCACCTGTTTGTCTTTCGGGACGTCGGCGTCGAATTTGGCGGCGTCGTGCTTCTCGTCGGTTGCCGCATACATCGAGGTCCAACGCTTGATGATCGGCGACAAATCGCTGTCGTAATCAGTGTCGATGGGCGGGGCTGAACCCTCGATCAGATCCTTGTGGCAGAACACTTGGCTTTCGCCGGTATCTGCGAGGATGATGAACTCGTGGCTCATGTCGCCACCGATTGGGCCCGAATCGGCAGCCATCGGGATCGCCTTTAGCCCCATCCGCGCGAACGTCCGCAGGTAGGAGGTGAACATGCGATTGTACGACATGCGGCCAAATTCGACGCCGAAGTCCCGAAAGACAAACAGGTGACCGCGCGCGGCATCGAGGTCGGCCATATTTTCTTCTTCGGCACCAAGTATTCCGAACCAATGGGATGTCGCGTGCAAGGTCCGGACGGAAGCATGATTCCCCTGCAGATGGGGTCGTACGGGATCGGCGTATCGCGTCTGGCGGGCGCGATCATCGAGGCCAACCACGACGCCAACGGCATCGTCTGGCCAGTACCGGTGGCGCCGTTCGAGATCGGTCTGATCAACCTCAAGGCCGGCGACAAGGATTGCGACCGCGTCTGCGCCGATCTCTACGAACAGTTGACGCGGGCGGGCCTGACCGTGCTGCACGACGACACCGACGAACGCGCCGGCGCCAAGTTCGCGAC
>JANLXZ010000434.1:0-18590 GCA_031365375.1 Hyphomicrobiaceae bacterium
GTCGCTGCCCTGCCACGCACCCGGCGAGATGCCGGTCGGCCTGATGGTCTGGCACGGCGCGCTGCGCGACGACGCGGTGCTCGAGGCCTCGCTCGCGATCGAGGCGGCGCTCGCGCCACCATGAGAGTGGCCGTCATCGGCGCCGGCATCGTCGGCGTCACCACCGCGTACGAACTCGCGACCGACGGGCATGACGTGTCGGTCTACGAGCGTCGCGGCAGCGTGGCCGCCGAAACCAGCTTCGCCAACGCCGGACTGTTTTCGCCGGGGCACGCCTACACGTGGGCCTCGCCAAAAGCGCCGAAGATCCTCCTAAGATCGCTTTTCAAGGAAGGCCAGGCGCTGCGCTTCAAGCCGAGTTTGGATCCGCAATTGTGGCTCTGGTCGTGGCAGTTCCTGCGCAACTGCACGGCCGAGCGCGCGCGCGTCAACACTAAGCGCAAGGTTCGGCTGTGCATGTATAGCCAGCAGCGGTTGCAGCAGGTGGCAGCGGAAACCGGCGTGGACTATCACGGGTTGAAGGGTGGCTTGCTCTATCTCTATCGCAGCAAAGAGAGCTTCGATCGCGGCGCCGCCAACACCAAAATCTTGACCGAAGAGGGGTTGGAGCTTCGCCCGATCAGCGCCGATGAAGCCGCGCGTATCGATCCGGCATTGGCACCCGTCAAACACAAATTTGCCGGCGCGATCTATTGCCCGAGCGACGAGAGCGGCGATTGCCGCGTGTTCACGCAAGAGCTCGCCAAACATGCCGCCGGGAAATTCGGCGTGGCGTTCAAATATGACACCGAGATCACCAGCTTCGAGACGGCTGGAGATAAGGTCACCGGCGTGCGCACGACAACGGGCGTCATCAACGCCGATGCGTTCGTGTTCTGCCTAGGGGTGTTTGGCCCGAAGCTCGCGCGCCAGTTGGGCGTGCGGCTGCCGATCTATCCGATCAAGGGTTATTCGATGACGTTGCCGATCGACGGTCGCAATAATCCACCCTCGATCGGAGGCGTCGACGAGGACAACCTCACCGCGTACTCGCGTTTAGGCAATCGATTGCGGGTGACAGCCACTGCCGAGTTCGCCGGTTATGACAAAAGCCATAAGCCCGCCGACTTTTCGCATATGACCGCCGCTATACGGGATCTGTTCCCTTCCGGCGCAAACTACGATCAGCCGTCCTATTGGGCCGGCTTGCGGCCAATGACGCCGGAAGGCACGCCGATTTTCGGAGCCGGACGCTACCGCAACATGATCTTCAATACCGGCCACGGCCACATCGGCTGGACCATGTCGCTCGGATCCGCACGCATTGCAGCCGACATTGTGCGCGGCACGAAGCCCGAGCTGCCGCTTGAAGGGATGCTGGTCGGTTGACAGTGATGGCGATGGTTGCTGCGAAAAAAAATTTCAAACCACTTTGTCGGCTCGTCTGAGCGCACCGGCGTTCTCGGCTTCTTCAAGCGTGCGGGCAAGTTCCTCTCGTGCGCGTTCGGCCTGACGCTGGCGATCCCAGAGCGACGCATACAATCCGTTCTTCGCAATCAGCTCAGCGTGCGTACCCTGTTCGACCAGCACGCCCTTCTCCAGAACAAGTATATTGTCGGCGTGCACGATGGTCGACAACCGGTGGGCAATGACGAGCGTCGTGCGCCCCTTTGACACTCGATCCAACGCGTCCTGGATTTCCTTCTCCGTGTGACTGTCGAGTGCGCTCGTCGCCTCGTCCAGCATCAAAATCGGCGGAGCCTTCAGGATGGTGCGCGCGATGGCGACACGCTGCTTTTCGCCGCCCGATAACTTCAAGCCACGCTCGCCGACCATCGCCTTATAGCCTTCCGGCAGCGTGCGGATAAACTCGTCGATCTGGGCGAGTTTGGCAGCGGCATACACCTCTGCATCAGTGGCGTCGGCGCGGCCGTAGCGGATGTTGTAGAAGATGGTGTCGTTGAACAGTACCGTATCTTGCGGCACCACGCCGATCGCTGCGCGCAAACTCAATTGCGTGACGTCGGAAATGTCTTGGCCGTCGATCGTGACCTTGCCGCCAGCGATGTCGTAGAAGCGAAATAGGATCCGGCTAACGGTCGACTTGCCGGCACCCGATGGTCCCACGATTGCGACCATCTTGCCTGCCGGCACCTCGAACGACACGTCTTTCAGGATCGGCCGCGCCGGATCGTAGGCAAATGAGACATGGTCGAAACGTATCGTGCCACCACTCACGACAAGCGCCTTCGCGCCCGGCTTGTCATCAATCTCGGGATGCTCACCCAACAGCGTGAACATGGTCTCCAGGTCGACCAATCCCTGTTTGATCTCGCGATAAATCATGCCCATGAAATTGAGCGGGATATAAAGTTGGATCAGCATTGCGTTGATCATCACGAAGTCGCCGATAGTGTGCGTGCCCTGCACGACGCCGCGCGCAGCAAGGATCATCGCCAGCGTGAGGCCGATGGTGAAGATCATGGCTTGGCCGGAGTTCAATGCGCCGAGCGACCAGTACGACTTCAACGAAGCTTGCTCGTAGCGCCGCATCGAGGTGTCGAAACGCTTGGCCTCAAGGCCTTCGTTGCCAAAATATTTAACGGTCTCGAAGTTGAGTAAGCTGTCGACCGCCTTGGTGTTGGCGTCGGTGTCGCTGTCGTTCATCTCGCGGCGAATGCCGATGCGCCATTCACTGGCGACGACCGAAAACCAGATGTAGGCAGCGACCATGATCAAGACGATTATGACGATCACGCCGCCGAAATAGTACCAAAGCAGTGCCGACAGTAATACCAGTTCGAGTGCTGTGGGGGCGGCACTCAGCGCACCCATGCGGATGATCAGTTCGACGGCTTGCGTGCCGCGCTGTATAACTCGATTGAGCCCGCCAGTTCGCTTCTCGATGTGGAAGCGCAGCGACAGCCGATGCAAATGTTGAAACGTGCGGTTGTTCAACTGACGCACGGCGTTGAGCGCTACGTGCATGAATAGGTAATCGCGGACTTGCGTGAACAGCGCCATCGTCACGCGGGCGATACCGTAAGCGATGATCAACATGGCGCCCACAGTGATCGCGCTACCGGCCGGTGTTGCAGCACTGGGCACATGGGCGATCAACCAGTCCGTCGCCGATTTGTAGATGATCGGCATCGTCACGGTGACGAGCTTGACCAGCACCAGCAGCGCAAAAGCCCAGATCATTCGCATCCGCAGATCGGGTCGATCTGCCGGCCAGACAAACGGCAGTAGTCCGCGCAACACGGTCATCTGATCAACCGGTGTCTTGCGCTCAGCCTCGCTTATCGTTTTGGCATCTGTCGGCGATGCGGTACCGCCGCGCGGGCTACCCTGCTTGCCCGTATCGACAACAGCCATCACATGGTCCTTGGATTAGCATTCATCGCGGTGGCTTAGCACAGACACGCGCGGGAGCAAGCAAGGCCCCGTGCGCCCGCGACACAACGCCCGGCATGATCCGCATTATCCGCGCTTGTTTGCTGGCACATAGATGCGCTGACACGGGCGGATCACATCAGGATCAATTTTACGGTTCGCGCGTCGTAGCAGTGCGAACCGCGTGCCGTCGTCGTAATGCAGGTCGGCAATGTCCCAGAGCGTGTCGCCAGCTTTCACGATATAATATCCCGGCGGGGTCACGCGGTTACCAGCAAGCGAGCATTCCTTGGCTGCTGCCCGGCGCCGAACAGATGCCGCAGCATTGGTGGTCCGAGTTTGCCGGGACGGACGCGAACTGCGAAGCGTAGCCGCATGCCCGGACGTTCGAACGGGCGGCGACGAGGCTGCATCCGATGCCGGCATTACAACACTTGGGCTGCCCGGTTTCGTAATCCTCGATGCGGCATCTGCCAGAGACGCCGCATTGCGCCGCGCATCTTCGGCAGCCCTCAAATCGGCTTGGCGACGCGCCTCGGTCTGGCGCGCCAACTCGCCGACCCGTTTGGCATCGTCCGCGGCCCGCTTCGCAGCATCAGCTTCCAGGCGCTTTTCGTCGGTAACTTTCTTTGCGTCGGCTAAGCGCTTCGCTGTTTCTTCAAAAACCCGACGGTCCTCCGCCTGTTTGCGGGAAATCGCATCGTCCGCCGATTTTTTGGCTTCGGCTGACTTGGCTGCGGCGGTTTCGTCGGCGGTCTTCTTGGCGTCGCCGGAACGCTTTTCGTCGGCTTGCCTGCGAGCGACCGCATCAGATGCGCGCTTTTCATCGGCCTGTTTGCGGGCTGCCATATCGTCGGCGGCTTTCTTCACCTCGGCCGACCTTGAGGCGACATCATCGGCGGCCTTCTTGGCGTCCGCCGCGCGCTTTTCTTCGGCAGCCTTCAGATCGGCCTGACGCTTCTGAGCGTCCTCGGCGAGGCGCTTTTCATTGGCCTGTTTGCGGGCTGCAACATCGTCGGCTGCTTTCTTCGCCTCGGCCGCCCTTGAGGCGGCATCGTCGGCCGCCTTCTTGGCGTCAGCCGCGCGCTTTTCTTCGGCAGCTTTCAAGTCGGCCTGACGCTTGATTGTCTCGTCGGCGATGCGCTTGTCCTCAGCTTGCTTGCGCGATGCTTCGTCGACGACGCTCGACGGCGCGGTAACCGGGGCTTTCGTTGCGGCTTCCTTGGCGATGTCGTCCGCAGCCTTTCTCTTAATTTCTGCCTGCTTCAAATCTTCATCCCGCTTGGCTTGTGCCGCCCGCAATTCTTCGCGCGCCTTTCGTGCGGCGTCCTCTGCGATCTTCGGATCTGCTGCCTTTGGATCTACCGGCTTGACATCAACGGCTTTAGGCTCCAAGGCCTTTTGATCAACAGCTCTAAGATCGACAGCCTTCTCGGCTTCTTCTGTTTTGGCTCGAGCTTCGATCTCTTCCAACGTCGTCGGCTCGGTCAACCGCTTGACGATTGCCTTTTGATAGGTCTCGTTGGAGCGTCGCAACCAATTTTGCAGCGTGTCGAGCGCCGAACTTCCCGTCGGAGGTGCGGCCGGTGGAGCGGGTGGCTCGGGCGTTGGCGCCGATTGTGCGAGAATGATCGGGCGAACGGTCGCCGTTTCGGTGGCAGTTGCCGAGGCGTTGTCCGTCCAGCTCTTCATCGCTGAGGCTGAACCTGACACCTGAGCAAAGCGAGCGAGAGATGTTGCACCATCGGCAACGGTTAAGATAGTGGCGCGCGCAGGCGCTGCGTCAATGCCGGCATAGGTGATCACGAGCGGACCCGACAGACCGCGCGGCACGGAAATCCGCGCCGTATCACTGCCGTCTTCCTCGCCGTTGGCACCGACTATGCGAACAGCCAAACGATGATCACCAACGCCTAAGCCTCGCTCGACCGCCACGCTCCAGATACCGTCAGAATTGGCGGTTGCCGTCCCAATCGCCTTGCCAGCGACCGATAACGTTACGAGCGCGCGCACAGGCGCGCGACCCTCGACAACAGAAGACTTTTGATCCTCGATCGTGATTTTCTCGATCCGAGATGCGACCGTCCGAATGTCGCTGAACCCGTTGCTGAAATCAGCCCGCAACTGAGAACTATTGCGGTCTGGGCCCGTCGCCGCTATCTGCTGGCCACTTTGCGCTGTCGCTTTCGTCACACCGGAGTGCAAAAGCCACGCGACGCTCGACGACGCGGAAAGCACAGCGACTGAAAGCAGCGCGATCCACGCAGTGTCCCTGTAATTTTTCGCAGATGCGTTGCCTGCGAAAAATTCCTTCAAATTCAGCATATTATATAGTCCGAGTAAAAGTTTTTCCGACGTTTGAAACGCAGCTTAGACCGATCCCGGCACGACTGCAAAGGGCCTTGCTTTTTCGGAAATCGAGATCATTTGACATTGCTACGTCGATCGCGAGTTCAGCTTGGCCTCGCCGCCCTATTTTAAACTGAGCGTATCTTAGAGTGGGTTTAATGACAGACAAGACATTCGCCCCCGTTGAGGGCCATACTGAAAGCCATCTAGACACGATTCGGATGCCTTCCATGCAAGATCAAGTTTCCAATCTGTTGACAACCGCGACCTCTGTCAGTCGCGCTGTAAGAAGCGTTTGCGTCTACTGTGGCTCCGGGCCAGGCCTCGATCCCGCTTATATGGCCGCCGCTCAAACACTCGGCCACGCATTAGGAACGAACGGTGTTCGCCTGGTTTATGGTGGCGGCAGCCTGGGCCTGATGGGCGAGGTTGCACGCTCTACGCTTGATGCGGGCGGCGAAGTGACCGGCATCATCCCGAATTTTCTTTCTTCGAAGGAACAAATGCTACGTTCGGTCGACGAGTTAATCGTCACCGAGAATATGCACGAACGCAAAATGCTGATGTTTGAGCGCTCCGATGCGTTCGTCGCCTTACCAGGCGGGATCGGCACCCTGGAGGAGCTGGTCGAGCAGCTGACCTGGGCCCAGTTGGGGCGTCACCAGAAGCCGATTGTCGTTGCGAATATAAAGGGATTTTGGACGCCGTTCTTGCATTTATTGACCCACATGAAGGGTGACGCTTTCATCCGAGCCGGTCTCGATATTCGTTTCGTGGTGGTAAATTCGGCCGATCAGATTTTGCCCGCGATCCAAGCTACAGCAAGTGGTTCGTCGACGGTCGACGCCGCACTTATCGCCAAGTTCTGACCGAGCGGCGTCGTTCGAGTGCGTCCGTCAGACAGGGATCATTCTCTCGTCTGCGTGTCTGAGCTTCGGATTTCGTCAGCCGCTCAGATAGGCCGCATTCGCCGTTTTGGACCCGCGACTTGCGGTGATTGCGGTGGAAAGCTTGATCAGCCGCAATTTCGCTGCATTGACCCCTCACCCGCGCCCTATGCTATTGCTTGAGTTGAGCAGACAGGTCGAGTCGCAGTATATAGACGGGTAGATATGTCGAAGCGCCAGACAACAGCCAGCAGCCAGCCGTCGCGAAGCAGAGCGCTTGCGGTAACTGCGGTGCTTGTCTGCGCGGTGACGACAGCTTTGCCGATCGTGGCGCACGCGCAAGGATGGTCGTGGCCATGGCAGGAACAGCGTCCGGCGCCCCAGCCGCGCGAGCCGGTCTATCGCCCGCCTGCCGCTGTACAGCCGCCCCCCGCGCAAGGCGGTTATCAGGGCGGATACTCGCCATCGCCCCAGGCCGGACCGCAAGCCGGCAGTCGGGGCTCCGGCAATCCGATTTGCCTGCAACTCGAGCAGCGACTTGCCCAGGAAGCCAGCCGGGGCAATCAATCGCGGGATCTTCTGCCGAGATTGGAAGCCGACATTCGCGGTGCGGATCGCACTGCCCAGCAGGGCCAAGCGCAGCTTGAGCGCGGTGACTGTTTCGAATATTTTCTGTTTTCAAAAACCTTGCGCCGCACCCGGACGTGCATCGATCTCAACGCGCAAGTCGAAGGCGCCAAACGCCGGATGAGTGAGCTCGACGCCCAGCGCCAACAGTTGATCTCGTCGGGCGGACGGTCCTATCAGGACGACATCATCCGCGAGCTTGCGCGCAACAATTGCGGCGCCAACTATCAGCAGGAAGCGAACAAGCGCGGCGGTATTTCCTCCCTCTGGCAGGACGAAGACAGCGGCGGCGCGGGCAACGGCCAATTTGGCAATCTGCCGTTCGCGACCTACAAGACTGTTTGTGTCCGCTTGTGCGACGGCTACTACTTTCCGGTAAGTTTCTCGACCTTGCCCAACCACTTCGAGCGCGACGCCGATGCTTGCCAGTCGAAATGTGCAGCGCCGGTCGAGCTGTTCTACCACCAAAACCCCGGTAGCGGCATGGAGCAGGCTGTCTCGTTCAAGTCCAAGCAGAACTATTCAAGCTTGCGTTCGGCCTTTCGCTATCGGAAGGAATTCGTCCAAGGCTGCTCTTGCAAGCAAGCCGAGTACGTGCCCGGCACCCAGCCTGCAGACAAGCGCGCCGAAGTTCCAGGAGCAGCCGTCGCCGCAGTCCCACCGCGCAAAACACCATAGTCCGACCCGATCGTGCATCAAACAGCCAACGACCAACGATCGAGTGCCGCACCGGATAAACGACGGTGATGAGCGATCCGCCACCGCATAATCGGATGCGCGTCGGCGCTAGCACGCCGATCATTCACGCCACCGTCGATCTTTTATCAACCATCCGCTACGTACACGCGCAATCGCTGCGGGCGGCGGTGCTGACCTGGGCCGAAGAGAAACAAGCGCAGGCCTATGTCGACTTCGTCTATGCGCCCGCATACTGCGCACCGATCGAACGTGCCATTGCCACCGGGCGATGCTTCGCTGCATTGGTCGATGGGCGCGTCGTCGGCACGTGTGGGTGGTCGCCGATGGAGGATCACAGTCCGCAGGCAAGGATCCGGTGGTGCCACGTCCTGCCGATGTTCGGCCGACTAGGCATCGGCCGACGTTTACTTGCGACCGTCGAAGCGGCAGCGGTATCCGAGGACTATTTTACATTCGTCGTCCGCTCAACGCCGCATGCAGTGGGCTTTTTCGAAACCGCAGGCTATGGCGTGACGGCCCAAGGTATGCGCGTTTTGGGCAACAACGAGAGCCTGCCTGTGACTTACTTGCGTCGCAACACGCGCGCACCGCTCAGCGCACCGCTGTTTTAGCGGCGAGCTGCGACACGCGTCACGCCCCTGCCGCTCGCCACACTACCCATTCTCCCACTTCTGCTGCAGCGCGAGCGTAATGTTGTAGTCGTAGTTTAGGTCGGAGATGGCCCACCAAGGCTGGCTTTCCCGCTGAAACGCCGCGTGATGATCGTAGATCTTCTTGAAATTCGCGCTCTTCTCCGACAGCTCCTTGTAAAGCTCGACCGATGCCTTGTAGCTCGCCTTCAGCACATCCTGTGGCAGCGGACGCAGCTGTGCACCGGCCGCAACCAATCGCTTGAGTGCCAACGGATTGAGCACGTCGTACTTCGCTTGCATGTCGTGCCCGGTTGCCATTGCCGCCATCCGCAAAGCGGTGCGGTAGGGCTTGGGCAACTCGTTCATTTTGGCGAGGTTCATGAAAAAGGTCAGCTCCGCACCGCCCTCCCAGAATGCTGGGTAATGATAGAACGGCGCAACTTTTGCTAATCCGAGCTTTTCATCATCGGCAGGACCGACGAACTCGGCCGCATCGATGGTGCCCTTTTCGAGTGCTGGGTAGATATCGCCGGCACCTAGTTGCTGGGGAACGACACCGAGCTTCTGCAGCACGTTACCGCCCAGCCCGCCGATCCGCATCTTCAACCCTTTGAGGTCCTCGATCGACTTAATTTCCTTGCGAAACCAGCCGCCCATTTGGGTGCCGGTGTTACCGGCCGGCAAGCCGTATAGGCCGTGCTTGGCATAGAATTCGTTGACGAGTTCGAGACCGCCGCCGTGATAGAACCACGCGCTCTGCTGGCGGCTATTGAGGCCCCAGGGGATCGCGGTGCCGAACGCGAAGGCCGTGTCCTTGCCGATGTAAAAATAAGAGCCGGTTTGGCCCATCTCTACGGTGGCGTTCGAGACAGCGTCGGCGACCTGCAACGCTGGCACGATCTCACCAGCCGCAAACACCTGAATCTTGAACTTGCCCTCGGTCAGCTCTGAAACTGCATCAGCAAGAAAAACACAGGCGCCAAATAACGTGTCCAGCGACTTCGGGTAGCTCGACTGTAGGCGCCAGTTGACCGTTGGCAGGGTTTGCGCGATCGCTGGGGCCGCGACGGCCGCTGCGGTGGCACCAATTCCTGCTGCCTTCAAAAATGTTCTGCGCTTCACGTTGGACGCCCCTGTTTTCGAATTCTTCGCCGGTCGTTCCGATTTCCTGGTCGGCCGCCTCGATAATGGCTCGACCAATAGCTGGACCGGCAGGGAACACAAGCCTCCATTGCGGTTGGAATGAATTGACCGCCAAGGAACCCGCGCAGGCGTTCGGATGTTGGTGGAGGCTAATTGCGCATGGATGTCACATGGCCCTCGATCTCAGCCCATCGGAAGCAGTCGTCGACCCCAAAGATGCAGCTGAGTATGCGGGCCTCAGTTATGTCAACGATCAAGCGGCGGGGATAAGCCGCCGTCGCGCTGGCAAGGGTTTCCAGTACAAAGCGCGCGGTGTTTCCGTTAAGGCCGCAGATACTCTCAGGCGCATCAAGGCGCTCGCCATTCCGCCAGCTTGGACCGACGTGTGGATTTGCCCGAAAGCCGACGGTCATATCCAAGCCACGGGACGTGATGCACGAGGCAGGAAGCAGTACCGATACCACGCCCGTTTCCGCGAAGTGCGCGAGAGCACGAAGTATCATCACATGCTGATGTTCGCCGAACGCCTTCCCGCCATCAGGAGTAGCGTTGACAAGCATTTGGCGCTACGCGGATTGCCGCGCGAGAAAGTTCTCGCCACTGTCGTGCACCTACTGGAGGCGACGCTCATCCGGGTCGGCAGCGACGAATACGCAAAACAAAACAAGAGCTATGGCCTCACGACATTGAAAAACCGACACGTCGAGGTGGAAGGATCGACGTTCAAATTCAGCTTCAAGGGCAAGAGCGGCAAGATGTGGCAGCTCGGGGTAACCGACCGGCGGATCGCCAAAGTCATTCGCAGCTGCCAAGAATTACCGGGCCAGGAACTGTTTCAATATCTCGATGATGCTGGTGAAACTAAAGATGTGACCTCGGCCGACGTGAACGCGTACCTCAAAGAAATCAGCGGCGAGGAAATAACCGCGAAAGATTTCCGCACGTGGCACGGAACTGTCCTAGCGGCGCTGGCGCTGCACGAATTCCAAAGATTCGATAGCCAGGCTGGCGCCAAAAAAAATATCAAGGAGGCGATCCAAACGGTGGCCGCACGCCTCGGTAATACGCCCACGATTTGTCGCAAGTGTTATATCCACCCTGAGATTTTCACAACGTACGTGGAAGGGTCGCTGCTTCTCGAAGTGAAGGAGAAGGTCGAGGAAGAGTTGCGCGCTGACCTGTCCAAGCTGAAACCCGAGGAGGCAGCCGTGCTCACGCTTCTGCAGGCGCGGCTGAGCCTCACATTAAAAGATAAACTTCGCAAAAGCGCGGTATTGGCTTAACTCCGACAATGCAGCCGGCTTAGGTTGTAGCTGGGAATTGGTCGTTCGATTGCCCCCGCGCGCGGCCTGGCCTATGTCTTTGGCACCACGATTAAAGTCTCAGATGCGGTGCGCAATGTCAGAATTGTTGATCGAACTTTTCTCCGAGGAAATTCCGGCCCGCATGCAACAGCGGGCGGCGGATGATTTGCGCCGGCTGATCGTAGACGGCCTAAAATCGCAGGGCCTGAGCGTCGGCGAAGCACGCACATATGCGACACCGCGACGGCTCACCCTCGTGATCGAGAATGTTCCGGCGGGATCGGCGGCCGTCCGTGAAGAAAAGAAGGGGCCCCGGGTCGGTGCGCCCGAGGCTGCAATTCAGGGCTTCTTGAAAGGCGCCGGATATAAATCCCTATCTGAAGCCACGCTCGTTAAGGACGAGAAAAAGGGCGACTTCTATATTGCCGTCATCGAGAAGCCGGGTCGAGGATCAGGGGAAATCCTTGCTTCGATTATAACCGAGACCATCGCAAAATTTCCCTGGCCGAAGTCGATGCGGTGGGGCTCGGGCTCTCTCGTTTGGGTGCGCCCGCTGCATTCGATCCTGTGCGTGTTGGGCGGGCACATCGTGCCGCTCAAAGTCGCTGACATCGTGAGTGGCGATACGACGGAAGGCCATCGCTTCTTGTCGCCGGGCCGCTTCAAAGTGAGAGACTTTGCCGACTACGAAAAGAAGCTCGCCGCAGCCCACGTGCTGATCGATCCGGCCGCACGCACGAAAATGATCGCGGAACAAGCGCATGCGCTCGCCAAGAAGCACAAATTGATGCTGGTCGAGGATGAAGGCCTGCTCACGGAGAATGCCGGCCTCAACGAATGGCCGACCGTTCTGCTGGGCACGTTCGACGAGAGCTTCCTGGAAGTGCCGGCCGAGTGCCTCACCACCTCGATGCGGGCGCATCAGAAGTGCTTCTCCCTGCGTGATCCCAGGACGGGCCGCCTTGCCAACCGGTTCTTGCTGGTTTCGAATATAACCGCGGGAGATGGCGGCGAAGCGATCATCCACGGCAACCAGAAAGTGATCCGCGCGCGGTTGAGCGACGCGAAGTTCTTCTGGGAGCAGGATCTCAAGCGAAAGCTCGAGCCCATGCACTTCGAGTTGAAAGGCATCACCTTCCACGAAAAGCTCGGCACCCAGTGGGACCGTATGGAGCGGATCACCGAGTTGGCGCGGCAGATCGCAGGCGCCGTCGATGCCGAGCCGGAGTTGGCGGGGCGAGCCGCGCAACTGTGCAAGGCCGATCTCGTATCGGGCATGGTCGGCGAGTTCCCGGAGTTGCAGGGCCTTATGGGTCGCTACCTCGCCGAAGCCGAGAAGATGGACCCCAAGGTCGCCCGTGCCATCGAGTTGCACTACAAGCCGAAAGGTCCGACCGACACGGTGCCGAAGGAAGAAGAGGGCGATGCGGTGGCCATCGCCGTTGCTCTCGCCGATAAACTGGACACACTGGTCGGCTTCTGGGCGATCAACGAAAAGCCGACCGGTTCGGGTGATCCATATCAGCTGCGGCGCGCGGCGTTGGGCGTGATCCGATTGGTGTTGGAGAATGATGTCCGGTTGCCGTTACTCCCGGTCATTCAAAAACACTATAGTGAGCGCTTGAGCAAACCGGCCGTTAGCATGACGCCTCCAGAAGTCCTGCTCAAGGGCGTCGGCTCGCACGGATTGGGCCTCGACCTTCTTGGGTTTTTCGCCGACCGCCTGAAGGTTTATCTACGCGACCAGGGCGCACGGCACGATCTGATCGACGCGGTGTTCTCGCTCGGCGGGCAGGACGATCTGGCGCTCATCGTCAAACGCGTGAAAGCGCTTGGCGAATTCCTCAAGACGGACGACGGCGCGAACCTGCTTGCAGGCGTCAAGCGCGCGGCAAATATTCTCGGTATCGAAGAGAAAAAAGACAAGTCGAGTTACGTTGGCATTTACGAATTGAAACTCCTCGAGGAGAACGAGGAACTGGCATTGGCGGCCGCTATCGAATCCGTCAAACAGGATACGAAAGCTGCAATCCAAGTCGAAAACTTCGGCGGCGCCATGCGGGCGTTGGCCGAGTTACGCCACCCGGTCGATGCGTTTTTCGAGAAAGTGACGGTGAATGATAAAGATCCCGCAATCCGTCTCAACCGTCTCAAGCTGCTGTCGGAAATCCGCACCGCCACCACGCAAGTCGCCGACTTCTCCAAGATCGCTGGGTGAGGCATGAACCAGCTTCTCTTCGTTTACGGCACGCTGATGTCCACCGCATCCTCAACCCTCGGGCGCGACATGCGGATGCGACTGCGGCGCGAGGCACGGGTCGTCGGACCAGCGAGCATCCACGGACAGTTATTTGACCGGGGTCGTTATCCGGTTCTCGTGGTTACTGACACGACCGTTGATCGGGTGCATGGCGAGTTGATCGAAATTTCTGATCCAACTGTGACGCTGCCCTGGCTCGACGCTTACGAAGGCATCGGCCGCGACCCAACCGGCACCGATGAATATGAGAGAACCGAACGAGCGGTCGAGCAGGCAGCCGGCAAAGCCGGATTAGCGTGGGTTTACGTCTACCAGAAACGGATCACTGGTTTGCCGCGTATCGCAAGCGGTCGCTGGAAAGGCTAGGCCACGTCCGCTTCTACCGCTCCCAAGCCCTCGATCTCGAAATGCAGTTTATCACGCGCGGCCACTCCGAACGTCGGTACCACACTGCCCGTGATTACGACTTGGCCGGCTTCCAATGGACGGCCACGATCGGCGGCAAGATTGGCGCACCATGCGAGTGCACCCATCGGATCATCGGTCAGGCCCTCGCGCGGATCAGCGCCGTTGATCGTCAAGCGCCCCTTGAGGCCGTTAAGATTGCGCAAGCCGTCCACCTGTATAGGCTTGCCCAGAACAATCCCGGCGTTCCAGGCATTGTCGGCGATCAAAGTATAGGCCTTGGTCGATTTGTAGCGCGCGTTGCGATCCTCGATCAGCTCGAACGCCGGCATGATTTCCGAAACTGCCGCGCGAACGCTTTGAGCGGTGTAGGGCTGAGAACCTTTCGTCAACGTACGAGAGACGCGCACCGCCAGCTCACATTCGAGCACGAGGTGCATATGATCGGCGAGCCGCAATGTCACGCCGGAGGCATGAATACGACGGCTGTAGAGCATGCCGCCACAAGGGTGATCGATGCCCATTAGTGCCTGCATCACCTTGGTCGTCGTCGCGATTTTCAGACCGCCGACAGGTCCATGAAGTGGCGTCCAGTGCGTTTGAAGTGCTTCTTGCGCAGCATAGGCATCGGCCACGGTTTGGGGCGCCAAATGCTCGGGCAGGTTCACATAAGGATCCTTCGCCACATGAGCATCGGCGATGAAACGGGCGGCGGCAGCGGCATCGAACGTGGACATCGGCAAACTCCCTTCGAAAACGGCTGGAGCTTGCGCAACGGGCAGATCGTCGTCAAGCGATCAGCGAAACCGTAATTGTTACGCCACGCCGAGACGCAGCAAATCGTGCACGTGCACGACACCGACCGGGATGCCCTTGTCGACAACGAACAGCGCCGTGATACGGGATGTATTGATTTGCTCGAGTGCGGCGGAGGCAAGCAACGTCGAGGCGATGGTCTTCGGCTTTCGTGTCATGATTTGGCCAACGGTCGAACTCAACAAATCGGCCCCCATATGGCGCCGCAAATCGCCATCGGTGACGATGCCCACGAAACGCCCGTTGGCATCGATGATGCCGAGGCAACCGAGCGCCTTTGCCGTCATCGTGACCAGCGCATGGCCCATGATTTCGTCTTCGCGAGCGAGTGGCAAGCGCTCGCCGGTGTGCATCACGTCGGCAACGAATTTCAACTTGGCGCCAAGCGACCCGCCGGGATGGAAAACCTTGAAATCATGCGCGGTAAAGCCCTTGGCTTCGAGCAGCGCCACGGCAAGGCAGTCGCCCATCGCAAGTGTCATCGTGGTCGAAGTCGTCGGTGCGAGGCCGTGCGGACAGGCCTCTGGTGCACGCGGCAACTCGAGAACCACTGATGCCGCACGCCCCAATGCGCTTTCGGCACGCGAGGTGATGGCGATCAGGGGCACGGCAAAACGCCCCGCGAACATCAAGATGTTGGACAGCTCGACCGTCTCGCCTGACCAGGACATGGCAAGAATTGCGTCCTCCCGCATGATCATGCCGAGGTCGCCGTGCGAGGCTTCGCTCGGGTGGACGAAGTGAGCCGGTGTGCCCGTCGAGGCAAAGGTTGCCGCAATCTTCTGGCCTATGTGGCCGCTCTTGCCGATGCCGGTGACGATTACACGGCCTTTGGTGGCCTTCAAGATTTCGATCGCTTGGGCGAATGGATCAGCCAGCGCGCCGCTCAGTGCCTCGTGCAACGCCGATAGGCCCTGCATCTCCAGGTCGAGGGTCCGCTGCGCCGAGCGGATCACCGGAGTTTGCGCTTGAATCTGACTTAGGTTTTCGATTTTCGTAACGGCGGCCAATGGCATCGTCGCGTACTCCGTTGCGTCAGAATCGGCTACCGCACCACCTTAGCAAGAATGACGTCATGGACCAACCGTGCGGACGTTTCGACGCGGAATTACTCCCACTTAACCGAGCTCAACCGATCTAAACGAGGTGTTAACACACGGAGCTTAGGCTGCAAGCCAAGCCCGTTCCGCGTTCCTCAATTGATTCGATTTCGCGGAGCGCGTGACTTGAACCTCGGTAGACACCTCGCCTGGTTTGGCCTGGGCTTTGGCGCTATCACCGCCTTGGGATTGGTTGTCGACCCGCGCCCGGTTCGGGCCCAAGGCACCGGTTCGTCGATCACCGCGATCACCCCCCCACCTCGTGCACAGGAAGTTCAACCCCGCCGCGGTGGATTACCCACAATCGTCAACCAGGCACCGCCCGACCAAGCGCTCCGCGGCACGAGCGTCCCCGCGACGATCGCCGATGAGCCGGCGGCCGACGGCAACGAGAACAATGATGCTGGCGAGGGTGCGGACGATGGCATGCCGCAAGATGTAGCCGGTCAGCGGCGCGCGTCCCGGGACGGCGATCTCAATCAGCAGGAAGTGCTGGCCCCAAATATGGATGGTGTGATCGCGACGGGTGAACCACGCGGTCCGCAAGACGGCGCAGACGCAACGACGACGGACACGCGTTCGCCCGATGATATAGCGCTTTTCGAAACTCCGTCTGCCGGTTTCGATGCCGCACTTTTCCAGTCCGAATTGGATCCGATCCTCGATCGCCGACCCGAGCGCCTATTCCGGTTCGAGCCATTCGACGCGCGCGGCATCAGGTTGGGAAGTTTCATCCTGTTGCCCGAAGCGGAATTCGGCGGACTTTATAATTCGAACGTTTTTCGCTCATCCCAGGCGCGCTCGGACATAGCATTCGACGTGCGGCCCTCGGCACGTTTGGTATCGAACTGGCGCCAGCACGCAGTCGAATTCCGCGCTGTCGGTGTCTTCACTCAGTTCAACGAATTCACCACCGAAAACGATCGCGCCTATACCCTAGAGGCGCGCGGCCGTTATGATTTATCGAAACGCATCAATATCGAGACACTTGTTTCGCGCGACCTTTCCCAAGAAAGCCGCTCGTCGATCAATGCCCCGGCCGCCGCTGCCGACCGCGCCAACATCACGACGGATCGCTTTGCCGCGGCCCTCAACCATCGCTTCAACCGGCTGAGCCTGCAGCTTCGCGGCTCCGTTGCCGAGGTCAATTATGGCAATGTCGAAGCGATTGGCGGCGGCGTGATATCGAACAACGACCGTGACGTGCGCACGACGGAAGAAGCACTTCGCGCGTCGTGGGAGTTCAAGCCGACACTGTTCGGATTTGTCGAGGCCGGTCTCAATCAGAGAAGCTACAAAGTTGCATCTCTCTCGGATGGCATCCCGCGCGATTCGACCGGCGAGCGCTATCGGTTCGGCGTTTCGTTTGGCAACTCGGGTCAAAAACTACGCGGTGAAATCAGCACTGGCTACGGCCGGCAGGCCCCTGACGATGCGCGTCTACGCGAGATCACCGGCGTTTTGTTCGACGCCAACCTTGCTTATCGCTATAGCGCGCTAACGTCCTTTCTGCTGACCGCAAAGTCCGATGTCTCAGAATCGACGCTCGCAAATTCCGCGGGCGCGTTTTCTCGGCAAGTCGGCGTTGAGGCCCGGCACGCGTTCCACCGCTACCTGATCGGCACGGCTGGATTGACCTACACGATGCAGGACTACGAAGGAGTGAGTGTTCAGGAGCACGAATGGAAATCGGCACTTGGTGTCGAATATTTCCTCAATCGCGAAGTGACGTTATTCGGCAAGTATCAGCACACAGCGTTCGATGCGACCGACAAAGCCCGCAATTACAACGCCGACGAAGTCCGTGTCGGTGTGCGCATCCGCCAATAGCGAATTTCAGAGCGGCGCCACGATCAACACCGTGCCGTCGACGCCCGTGATCCTTACAGTCGTTCCGGACGGCGCATCGGCACCCTTCACGATCCATAAGCTGTCGCCAATGCGCACTTTACCGCGTCCCTCCGCAATCATGTCTTCAACAACAGCCGTGCGGCCGATGTACTGTTGGCCGCGAACATTGAGGTCCGGTTGATCGCTCAGCGTTCGTGTCGGGTCGGCATAGCGGCGCATTATGTAGACGACGATGCAGGCAATGAGCCCGAATGCGATCAGTTGCCATGCCCACGCGATGCCCGTGACGAGAGCCAATAAGCCGACGATTGCTGCGGCGAACCCGAACCACACGAAGTGAACACCGGGGACAATCGTTTCTAATACCAGCAGCAAAGCAGCGACGAGAAACCAATTCCAAGGTCCAAGGTCCCGGAAAAAATCGACAAGAGATGTCATAATTCAGCCCCCCGGCCGAAGCCGTTCAATGCACGCGTCTCGTAAGGGTAAGGTCAATACCGTTCGAACCCCCGCATCAGTTCCCAGTCGGTGATGCGGCGATCGTACTCCATCTGCTCCCAACGGGCAGTGTGCACGTAATGATCGACTACCGGGTCGCCCAAGGCCGATCGCATGAACTCGCTTTTATCGAGTGCGGCGGTGGCGTCGCGCAAGGTCTTCGGCACTTCCGGAAGGGTCTTCCCGCCGTACGCATCGCCGGTGTGCGGCGGTGGTAATTCGAGCTTTTCGTCAATACCGGCAAGTCCCGTGGCGATCAGCGCAGCGAACGCCAGATACGGATTGAGATCGGCGCCGCCGACCCGGCATTCGATGCGGATACCCTTGGTCGCCTCGCCGCAAAGCCGGAAGCCGGCGGTTCGATTATCGCGACTCCACACCGTTTTGGTCGGCGCGAATGTCCCTGCCTGGAACCGCTTGTACGAGTTGATGTAGGGGGCCAGAAAATAGGTCATGTCGGGGGCGTACTTGATCTGGCCTGCCACGAACGAGCGCATAAGCGGCGACATGCCGAACTCGGCCTTGGGGTCGAGGAATAGCGGTGTCTTACCTGCTGCGTCCCATAGCGATGCATGCACGTGAGCCGACGACCCGGCAAGATCGTAGCGCCACTTCGACATGAAGGTGACGGCCTTGCCTTGCGA
>JANLXZ010000460.1:0-12529 GCA_031365375.1 Hyphomicrobiaceae bacterium
CCTGAATGACGTGTCTGCGTCGGTGTCGGTGTACTTCAAAGGCATCGACGATGACGTGGTGAAAGATCCGGAGATCATCGCGCTCTTGGAGAAGGGGGACACCACTGTCGATGCGACGGCCCGCAAGTCCGCCTACAAACAAGCACTCGGCCTCATTGCCGAGCGCGCCTACACGGTCCCGCTCTATGCGCTCACAACCTATTACGTTTCCGCCAAGGAACTCGAGTTCAAGGCCTACGCGGACGAACTCCCCCGCTTCTGGGAAATGAAGTGGAAGTGATGCCAAGTGTGTTCCGCGTTATGCGTTGGATTTTCTAAAGGCTGAGATGAGGAGCATGCAATGACCGCCTATACCGGCAACGTTATCGAAACCACCGATGACGACTTTCCCTTCATGGCGATCGTTACCGACGAAGCCGGCACGGTCGTCGGAGAATTTCCAACCCGGACCAAAGCCGATGGCGAGGCGAAAGTGATGGAGATGCTGCGCGATCTGAAAGATCTGGAGCGTCAGCCAAAGGAGGGCACATGATCGCCGCTCCAGCCCGCTCTGCCGCGGCCGATCGCACGCGGCTGATAGAGATCATAAAGGCGCGCTCGTACATGAGCGGCGTCGAGATCAAGCTCGCTTCGGGACGCATGTCGAACTTTTATTTCAATCTGAAGCCGACGATGCTCGATCCTGAAGGCGCGCATTTGATCGGCCACGTTCTGGTCGATGCGTTGGAGGGGATCGAGGTCGATGCCATTGGCGGCCTCGAAGTCGGCGCCATCCCGATCGCAACCGCTGCAGCGGCGATCAGCTTCGTTCGAGGAAGACTGCTTCCGGCATTCTTCGTGCGCAAAGCCGTAAAGGAACACGGCACGAAGAGCCTCGTCGAGGGTTTGATTAAAGGCGATACGCTGAAGGGCAAGCGCGTCGTCATTCTCGAAGACACCACCACAACCGGCGGATCTCCGTTGAAAGCAGCGTCCGCCGTTGAGGCGGAAGGTGCTACGGTCGTCCGAATTGTCACGATCGTCGACCGCGACGAGGGGGCTGCCGAAATCATCCGCGCCGCCGGCTATACCTACGCGCCAATCCTGTCAGTTCACGATTTTCGGTAATCGCCCGACATGAAAGCTTGTTCATGCCGCCGACTTGAATTTGCTCGATTAATCTGGCTTGCTGAACTACGTAACGATCCGAGTGCGTAACATGCGCACCGGATTAAAATCGAACTGCGTCAATCACTCGGAGCTAAACATGAGCATCTTCCGTCGCACCGCACTGGCAATAAGCCTGGCGGCCCCATTGGCACTTGGCGTCGCCCCTGCCTTCGCCCAGAGCGACATCGTGGACACCGCTACCGCCGACAAGAGCCTATCGACGCTTGTCTCGGCGATCAAAGCCGCCGATCTCGTCTCGACCCTCAAGGGCAAGGGGCCCTACACAGTTTTCGCACCGACCGACGACGCCTTCAAGAAACTTCCGGCTGGTACACTCGAGAACCTGCTGAAGCCAGAGAATAAGAAAACGCTGACATCGGTCCTGAACTATCACGTATTGCCCGGCAGCTACGATGCAGCGCGCATCACCAAACCGGCAATCAAGCAGTTCGGCATCAAGTCTGCGCAAGGGTCGAACGTCAACGTCGATTTGCGCAAGGGCGTGATGGTTTCCGGCGCGACTGTCACCAAGACCGACATCAAGGCGTCGAACGGTATCATCCACGTTGTTGACACTGTTATGATCCCGCGCTCGGTCAGAATCGCGATGGCGGCTCGGGCGCTGAAGGAAAAGGCAAAGGCCGCTGGCACTAAGGCAATAGATGCGACCAAGGCTGCCGCCGGCAAGGCAATGGACGCCACCAAGAATGCTGCTGAAAAAGCCAAGGATGCGATGACGCCGACGCAACCAACGACGGTTCCGGCAACACCGGCGCCAAAAAAGCCCTGACACGGGCCGACGCAAAAATTGGGCGGCTCCGATCAATCGGCGCCGCCCTTTTTTTACTGGATTCGAATGGTGGTTTCGTTGGACGCTTGGCCTTACTCAGCAGCCAATTTCATAGCGGGAGCAGCGGCTTTGACATCCGCATCCACATGACTTTCGAACTTGGCGAAGTTCTTGTTGAACATTTGGACCAGCGCCGACGCTTGAGCATCGTATCCGGCTTTGTCGGCCCAGGTCTGACGTGGGTTGAGAATAGCAGGATCAATGCCGTCCAATGACAGTGGCACTTGAAAACCGAACATTTGATCGGTGCGCATCGGCTGAGATTTCAACGAGCCAGACAATGCAGCGTCGAGCAGCGCTCGCGTTGCCTTGATCGGCATACGGCTGCCGGTACCGTACTTGCCGCCGGTCCAGCCGGTGTTGACGAGCCAGCAATCGACGTCGTGATCGGCAATCAACTTGCGCAGCATGTTGCCGTAGACGCTCGGATGACGCGGCATGAACGGCGCGCCAAAGCAGGTCGAAAACGTCGCCTGCGGCTCGACGCCCATGCCCTTCTCGGTGCCGGCGACCTTCGCCGTATAACCGGACAAGAAGTGGTACATCGCCTGGCTCGGCGTCAGACGGGCGATCGGCGGCATCACGCCGAACGCGTCGGCCGTGAGCATCACGACGTTTTTCGGGTGCCCTGCGACGCCCGTTGCAGACGCATTCGAGATAAACTCCAGGGGATAGCAGGAGCGGGTATTTTCGGTCAGGCGGCCATCGTTGAAGTCCGGCTTGCCGGTCACTTCATCGATGATGACATTCTCGAGTACGGCGCCGAAGCGATTGGAGGCTTGCCAGATTTCAGGCTCCGCTTCTGCCGAAAGACGAATGGTCTTGGCGTAGCAGCCACCCTCGAAATTGAAGATGCCATGATCTGACCAACCGTGCTCGTCGTCGCCCAGCAGGATGCGTTTGGGATCGGCCGAGAGCGTGGTTTTGCCAGTTCCGGAAAGCCCGAAGAACACGGCTGAATCGTCAGCCTTGCCAACATTCGCCGAGCAATGCATCGGCATTACGCCCTTCGATGGCAGCAGGAAATTCAAGAACGAGAATACCGATTTCTTGGTCTCGCCGGCATACGACGATCCGCCGATCAACACGATGCGGCGCGTGAAATCGCATGCGATGATCGTATCGGTGCGGGCGCCATGGCGAACCCGGTCGGCGCGGAAGCTCGGCAGATTGACGACGGTGAACTCGGGCGCGAAATTTGCCAAGCTCGAACGCTCCGGGCGACGCAGCATGTTGCGGATGAATGCAGCGTGCCACGCCAGCTCACAGAAGATGCGCGCATTGAGTTTGTTCGCTGGATCCGCGCCGGCATGCAAATCTTGTACGAACAATTCACGGCTTGCGGCGTGCGCCTTGAAGTCCTCAAACAATGCATCGAATTGCGCCGGCGTCATCGCCTTATTGTTGTCCCACCACAGCGTGCTCTCGGTCGTGGCATCGCGAACGGTGAACTTATCGTTTGGCGACCGGCCCGTGTGCACGCCCGTCTCGACCACGAAAGCGCCGGTCGACGCCAATCGACCCTCGGCGCGACGCACCGCAAATTCGATCAGTTCCGCCTCGCTGTTGTTGCGATGGATTTTATTAGCGATATCGAGGGGAAACATCTCGGATTTCATTGGATCGTCCGTGTGGAAAAAGGATGTGATATCCGTTGGCAGTTACGTGCCAATGGTGCGCGCGACCGGTACGAAAGCGCAGCACCACCCGCAAGGGGCTTAGTTGCGATATCAGCGCACAATCGGCTCTAAACAAGCGAGAAAAACAACCGAAACCCACGCTACGTATACGTAGATTCGAAAATTAGTAATTAAAGCCCACCGAAAGTCGAACATTCGAGCTGAAGCAGGTCATTCCTGGATAAGTTTACGATGCGCCCGAAGCCGCCGATAAAATGCGCGCCCGCAATGACAAAACGATAAAATGAAAAGTCGCCAAAATCGGCATACTGCGATGCAGCTGGGTGCCGAGCGAGGAACGACGATCGTGCAACATTATCAGGGGCACGTATCAACTGCCCCATCAAAGTCACACGACCGAGGGTCAATGGATCCGCTGTCCCGGCATCGGCCGCAAATAATAAACTACCGCGAGGATCGCCTGCGATATTCAGGGTGTGGCGCGCCAGGTCTGAAAGCAACAAAATCGGCATCTTATCCACTGTCGTGGCAACATTCACGAGCGACACATAGGGCGAACCGGATTGTCGATCGATGGTCGCCAATGCAGCGCTCGCCGCTCCCGCAACGAGGGCGCGCGCTTCACCAGCAGCATCAGCATTTCCGGACGTCGACAAGTGGAGTTATCTCCTGATCGCTTGCTGATTGAGACCTAGTGGCTTAAACGTGGCATTCAGCCGCCATTCAGCGGCCCCCACACATAAGGCACGTGCGAGTGCCACATTTAGTACAAGTTGAAGCCATAGAGCGCGGCAAGTTGATGGCCGCTCGGGGGCAAAAGGGTCATGAAAGAAAAAAGCACGATCGTACTAGTCGATGACGAGCGAAACATCCTGACGTCATTACGTCTGGCGCTCGAAGCCGAAGGGTACAAGGTCAGAACGTACAATGACGGCGTAGCAGCGCTCGAAGCGCTGACCGAGGAACCGGCCGATCTCGGCATCTTCGACATCAAGATGCCGCGTATGGATGGCATGGAGCTCTTGCGCCGCGTGCGTCAGCAATCAGACATGCCGGTGATCTTTCTCACGTCCAAGGATGAAGAGATCGACGAGTTGTTCGGCCTCAAGATGGGCGCCGACGACTATATCGCCAAACCGTTTTCGCAACGCCTCGTGATCGAGCGCGTACGCGCCATCCTGCGGCGGTTCCAACCCAAGGATGCGCAATCCGCGCAAGCCGAGGCGGCGCGTATTCTGGAGCGCGGTAAGCTCAAGCTCGATCCGGAGCGCCATACCTGCCATTGGGACAATCGCCCGGTGACGTTGACCGTGACGGAATTTCTAATCCTCCAAGCGCTGGCGACACGGCCCGGCGTAGTGAAAACGCGTGATGCCCTAATGGATGCCGCCTACGACGACCAAGTCTACGTCGACGACCGCACGATCGATAGCCACATCAAGCGCTTACGTAAGAAATTCAAACAAGCCGACGATGATTTCGACGTCATTGAAACGCTTTATGGCGTCGGCTATCGCTTCAAGGAGGCATGAGAGGGCTCGACGAAATGTCGCTCGAAACTGATCAGGCAACACGGCCTGTCGCGCTTGGCGAGACGGCATACAACATCGTCCGTCGTGGCGGATCACTGCTGTGGCCAGCCTGGAACGTCATGGCGTCCGCCGTGAAGCGTGGCGGCGGTTCGTGGATCGCCCGAATTATCGGTTCCAGCCTTGCCCGCCGTATCTTCGTGTCGAACATCGCCGGCCTTTTCATATTGATGGTCGGCATCCTGCAACTGAGCCGGCACAACGGCTGGTTGATCGACGCGAAGCGCGACAGCTTGATTGCCCAGGGCGAGATCATCGCGGCTGGCATTGCCTCAAACGCCACCGTGGAAAAAGGCGATCGCGTCGTCCTGGACCCGGATAAACTGCCGGAGCTCGAAGGCGGCTTGGTGCCATTCCGCAATGATGGTTTTGCCTCGCTCGACCTGTCGATCAGGCCGGAAATCGTAACTCCGGTGCTGCGTCGCTTGATGCAGCGTACAAAAAATGTCCGGGCACGCATTTATGCGCGCGATGGGGCCTTGATCATCGATAGCGCGCAAATCCTGCAGCGTGGTCAAATGGCTCGCAATGAGCCCGCTTTCGCCGATCGGCCGAAAGCGCGCACGTTCTGGACCAAGCTCGCGGAAAAAATCAACGGTTCGGACCTTCCCGTTTATCAGGAAATCGGTAGTGCCAACGGCACAACGTATCCCGAGGTGCGAATGGCACTTGGCAGCGGCATCACGACGCCAATGGTATTGCTGACCAAAGACGGCGAACAGATCGTTTCCATCGCCGCACCGATCCGCCGGGCCGGGGCGGTGCAAGGCGTGTTGCTGCTATCGACCAAGCCCGGAGAGATAGACGAGATCCTCGATTCTGAACGTAAGGTCTTATTCGCGATTGCGGGCCTTGCCCTTCTGGCAACCATATTGGCTTCGATGTTGCTGACCCGCACTGTCGCCGGCCCGATGCGTCGGCTTTCCGCGGCAGCCGAACATGTCAGTCACAACATCACGGCTCGCCAGGAGTTGCCCGAATTCAAAGGTCGTACCGACGAAGTTGGCCAGATGGCGCAAGCATTCCGGTTAATGACGGCCGCACTCTACCGCCGAATCGAGGCCAGTGAAAAATTTGCAGCCGATGTCGCGCATGAACTTAAGAACCCGCTGACGGCTGCGCGATCCACCGCGGAAAGCCTGACCTACGCCAAAAGCGACGAGCATAGAAATCAGCTCGTCACGCAAATTCAAGTCGAGATAAAAAGGCTCAATCGCCTGATTACCGATGTATCGAACGCCTCGAGGCTCGATGCGGAATTGGCGCGCCAGCAAACCGAGCCCGTCGATCTGGCATTGCTCACGACCGGCATTGTCGAGACGTTCCGAGATATCTTGAGCGAAAAAACCAAGACCATCAGCATCGAGATGTCGCCGTCGTTGACTGGGCAAAACTCGGTCGTTGAGGGTCACCAAGGGCGCATTTCCCAGGTCATCACCAACCTGATCGACAACGCGTTGTCGTTTTCGCCCGAGAACGGTGCGGTGGTGGTCAAGCTGCGCCGCGACGGGCCGACGATTCGCATTGGCATCGAAGATCAGGGCCCGGGCATCGAAGAGGACAAACTCGAAACGATATTCGATCGATTTTACACCTATCGACCGACCGCCGAGAGCAGTCGCGGTAGCAACTCGGGGCTGGGACTTTCGATCTCGCGTGAAATCGTGCGTGCTCATGGCGGGCGAGTGTGGGCGGAAAACCGCTATTCCGACCGTACCGGCCTGGTTCGAAGCGGCGCTCTATTCACCGTCGAGCTGCCCGCCGCCCCTGGCGTGACACACGGCATACGAAGTGCTGCCAATCGAAGCCGCCGCATTTGAGCTCGGCAACACCCTGGCTGATACACGGCACCGCGATTGCGGCCGGCCCCTGGGCGGCATTGATCCGAGGCCAATCGGGCTCTGGCAAATCCGATCTAGCGCTGCGTTGCCTGCGCCTGCCAATCGGTCCGCTATCGGCTGAACGCATCCTTCTCGTATCTGACGATCAAGTCCTACTCACGCCCGACGCGGGCGGCTTGCTCGCAAGCGCGCCGCCCCAAATCCGGGGTAAACTCGAAGTTCGCGGCGTTGGCATCGTCGAAGTCGAAACCTGCACGCAGGCTCGCCTGTGCTTGATTGTCGATTTGGTCGCAGCTGCAACGATCGAGCGGCTACCCCAAGTTGGGACCTGTGCTCTCAAAGGTATGCAGTTACCCCTGGTTCAACTGACACCCTTTGAAGCTTCGGCGCCGCTCAAACTTTTGCTGTCCCTTGAAAGGGCGATTTTACGACAATCATGACTAAACAAGCGTTTCATCGTAGCATAGTTGCAGAATTTCTCTTGCGATCAGTGGAAAGCCTTGTCATCCATGCGGTGGCGGCTGCAATGCAGCCGGCCGCAGTGACCGAATATAGCCAAGGAAAATTTCGAAGCCGATGATCGGAATTGTCATCGTCACCCATGGCGGCCTGGCGGGAGAATTCCGCTCAGCGCTCGAACATGTGGTCGGCCCGCAAATGTTGTTGGAAACCGTCTCGATTGGCCCCGAGGACGATATGGAATTGCGGCGTAGCGATATTCTTGCTGCCGTAAAACGCGCCGACGAGGGTGCGGGCGTCGTGCTTCTGACCGACATGTTCGGCGGCACCCCCTCAAATCTGTCGATTTCGATTATGGACGATGCCAATGTCGAGGTGATCGCCGGCGTCAACCTGCCGATGCTCATCAAGCTTTCCAGCGTCCGCTCAGAAACTAATCTCGTTAAAGCTGTTGATCTCGCCAAGGAAGCCGGGCGAAAGTACATTAGCGTGGCGAGCCAGGTACTGGCCGGCGAGTCCTGACACTTTTCCAAGTGATTCAGGCGGTTCACTTTAGGGAGTGGGTGTATGCCTGAAGCGGACAAGCCCGAAGCGACGGTAATCATCCGCAATCGCAAAGGTCTACATGCGCGCGCCTCCGCCAAGTTCGTCAAATGCGCGGAAGAGTTCGACGCGACCGTTTGGGTCATGCGGGAAGGCCAGACAGTCGGCGGCACCTCGATCATGGGTTTGATGATGCTGGCCGCCGGCCCGGGCTCCCAGCTGCATATTCGGGCGGAGGGCGTGCAGGCGACCGCAGCACTCGCCTCACTGATCGCTCTGGTGCAAAACGGCTTTGGCGAAGAGTGCGTGGACGAGGTTTGATCGCGCGGCGGCCCCCTGCCTCCAGCGACGTGGCTGGCGCAACAAAAAAGAGGCGTCCACGAAGGACGCCACAAGGCATAAGAATCAGGAGATGAAGTTCGCTCAGCAGCGGCTCAGTGCACGAGGTGCAGCTTTGCAATCTGCAGTGCGATATCGCGGAAGGCAGCGCGTAGTGCGTCGCCATTCGCTGCATTGTAGAATTGCGATGTCTGTGACGCGCATGCGCTCAGCATGCTCACCGCGTTCGCGTCGTTGCCAACTTGGAAACCAACAGTGTAGACGTTTACGCCCTTTGCCTTCATTCCCGTGCACAGACCGAGCGCGCGGGTACGGATGGCATTAGTAGGCGTCGTGTTGTCATTGTACGATTGGCCGGCGGTCGTGTTGTAGGCACCGTCCGTCATCAGCACAACGATCTTGCGCAATTTGGGCTGTCCGTAATCGCCTACCTCAGTCAATTTTCCGTACGAGTCCGGACGGCTATTCGAGGGCCAGATGTTCTGCCACTCGGGCGACAGCAGGTACCAAGCCCAAGCATGACCGATTGCACCCGCCGTGGCATTCTGGGCAACGAACCCGTCGATGGCAGTCTTCAACGTCGCTTTGTTGTTGGTCAGAGGGACAATCGTCGAAGTCTCAGGGCACGTTGTTGTCTGGGTCTCAGCGATCGTATCCCAATTGGATTTGTTGGTGGCACCGGCTGAAACCAAGGTCGTCAGGTGGGTATAGTTGTAGGCCAAAGCATCATTGTAGGTCGTGATCCAACTGTTGCTTCCAGGCGTTTTGTCGGTAAGCTCCTCCGCGCCCAAGCGTTCAGTCACGCACTTTGCCTTGGCGATATTGTCGATCACGAGGTACTGCGACTGGTCCTTGCACGAATTTTTGAGCGTACCATTGCCGTTGTAGCAGTTTTGCGGATAGACATAGTGTGAGGCAGGCGTCGGGTTCTGGTTGGTCACGGCCTGGTAAAAATCGCCGACGTTGACAGCCGCCGAGAATGGCGCAAGCGCCACTTTTGACGTGTATTGGCTCTGGTCGGCCCAAACGACGATGTCGATCAGATCCTTTGCCGCGGTCTTCATGTCGGTCAGCTTCTGGCCGGACATCGAACCCGTGGTGTCGAGCATCATCGACACTTCGATATTGGTGCCGGAGTTACCGCCAACCGCAATCGTTGATTCCGCCTGCTTGACTGCGCCCGTCTGCATCACGGGTAAACGATCGATACCGATGATATTCAGAAATGGCGTTTTAACGTAAGCAGTGCCGCGCGCTTCGAAGCTCGTGGACGAGTTCGTCGCGATGAAGTTCACGGTATCGTTTACCGTGATATTGGATTTCATTTGAGTGTAAAACGATGTTGCCGACTGCACCGCTTTCGTTGCGTCGCCATAGGTCGTCTGGGCCGTGCGGCCCGCTGCCAACAAAGCGGAATCGATAGCCGTCTGCGTCTGATTGCGTGCGCTGAGCCAACGTCCGTAGTCGACGGCGCCGCCGACGATCGCAAACACAAACGTCGTCGTCAACGCGAAGATGATGGCGATGTTGCCGCCTTCATCTCGTCCGAAGCGACTGAAAAGTGAACAGCTTGCGCTGGCCTCAACTCGTTCAGGCACCTGAGCAGGTATAACTACTGCTTCCCTGGTTATAGACATGACACACCTCCTGCGTGATTTTTCTTATGCATTGGAAGTTTTGCCAGAAATAAATTTAGCAACAGTTAAAGTCATCGTAGACAAATACTTGGATAATTCGCATTTTATACTAGTTTTATTAGGATTTGTAATAAATTTTATACTGTGCCTTAACCAGAAATTAGTAAATTCTGCTCGGATTTGCTGTTTAAAATTGAAGCAAAAATCAAGCCAATGCCGATATCCTGCCACTTGCTATGAGAAATGGATATAAGGACATGTTTATATCTTGTTGCGTGGTGTGCGGCCGGTCGCTATAGCAGTCTGCCTCATCCCGATGCCCCGTATAAAAATTTACAGGGCATGCCGAGGAGAAATTCGCCTGTTCTAAATGGCGCTAGAACCGCAAACCGACTTTTCACCCTTTCCTGAAAGGATCAAAGATCATGGCCAAGGCCAACGACTACGTCGTCAAGGACATCACGCTGGCCGAGTGGGGCCGCAAGGAACTCAATATCGCCGAGATCGAAATGCCGGGCCTGATGGCGACCCGCGCCGAATACGGCAAACAGCAGCCATTAAAGGGCGCGCGGATCGCCGGATCATTGCATATGACGATTCAGACGGCGGTTTTGATCGAAACCCTGAAGGCTCTGGGTGCCGATATACGCTGGGCCTCGTGCAACATATATTCGACGCAGGATCATGCCGCCGCCGCGATCGCCGCAACCGGCATTCCTGTGTTTGCCGTCAAAGGCGAGACGCTGACAGAGTATTGGGACTACACCCGCAAAATCCTCGAATGGGGCGATGGCGGCACGCCAAACATGATCCTCGATGATGGCGGCGATGCCACCATGCTTGTCCACCATGGGCTTCGCGCCGAGAAAGGCGATACCGCGTTCCTAGAAAAAGCCTCGAATGAAGAAGAAGAAGTGTTCTTCGCTCTCATCCAAAAGATCCTGACGGAGAAACCAGGCTGGTTTGCTGAACTGGCTAAGAACATCAAAGGGGTATCTGAAGAAACGACGACCGGTGTGCACCGCCTCTACCAGATGGAGAAGGAAGGTAAGCTCCTTTTCCCGGCAATCAACGTCAACGATGCTGTCACCAAGTCGAAATTCGACAACCTGTACGGCTGCCGCGAAAGTCTTGTCGATGCGATCCGTCGCGGCACTGACGTGATGATGGCCGGCAAAGTCGCATTTGTCGCCGGTTACGGTGACGTCGGAAAGGGTTCGGCCGCATCGTTGCGTCAGGGCGGTTGTCGTGTGCTGGTGTCTGAAGTCGATCCGATCTGCGCTCTGCAGGCGGCGATGGAAGGTTACGAAGTTGTAACCATGGATGACGCTGCCGCTCGCGCCGATATCTTCGTGACCGCAACCGGCAACATCGACGTGATCACCGTCGATCAGATGCGCAAGATGAAGGATAGGGCGATCGTCTGCAACATCGGCCACTTCGATAGCGAGATCCAAGTAGCTGGCTTGAAGAACTTTAAGTGGCACAACGTTAAGCCGCAGGTCGATGAGGTCGAGTTTCCGGACGGCAAGCGCATACTGCTGTTGTCCGAGGGTCGTCTCGTCAACCTTGGCAACGCGATGGGTCACCCCTCGTTTGTGATGTCCGCTTCGTTCACCAATCAGACGTTGGCTCAGATCGAGCTGTGGACCAAGCCCGGCCATTACGAGAAGAAAGTTTACGTGTTGCCGAAGCACCTCGACGAGAAGGTCGCGATGCTGCATCTCGACAAGGTTGGCGCCAAACTGACAAAACTGAGCAAAGCACAGTCGGACTACATCGGCGTGCCTCCTGCCGGACCGTTCAAACCCGACACCTATCGTTATTGATCTGCGTTGAATCTTAAGAGCAGACAAACGGCCCGCCGGATGCATCCGGCGGGCCGTTTACGTTTTAGCTCGCCCGGTGCCGCTCTACGTCTGGCAGTTCAAAGCGAAGCCCTTCATACTATTAAGTGATTCGGTTTTTCGTTGGCGCCAGCAAATTTACTACCTTCCCGTCAGCCCGCTGCCGTTGCGTTCCCGGCGGGTTCGACTTGCCCATCGTGAAATTGGGCCCTTACGAACTTACGGAACGGAATGCAGCTCACAAATACCCAGGGCCGGTACGAAGCAATGCGGCGGGATCTCGCGCTGATCCTGCTCGCGAGCCTTGCCGTCGCCGTTGTGTTGACGATCGTGCTGGCCGACGGTGCTGGGCTCGCTCAAACTGGGTTTGCCGCGCGCGACATCCTGGCAGCGACGATCCTGGTCGCGGCGGCGTCCGGCACGGCTGGTATCGTGTGGTATCGCCTAGTCACCGCTCGCTCAAGTCTGCAGCGCAGCAGGCAAGAAGCGCAAACTCTGCGCCGCTCGCTCCTGATGAACGAAGCCATCATCAAAGCCGAGCCGCAGGTACTCATATATTGGGAGCAGGGTCAGGGCCTTTCCATCGTTGCCGCGACACTGTCGACTGTCGCCGGACTACCGCAATCGAACAGCGA
>JANLXZ010000471.1:0-4026 GCA_031365375.1 Hyphomicrobiaceae bacterium
CCATGGCCCACGGTTGCGCGCCTTACGGCAACGCAAAAGCTCGCGCGAATGCCTGGAACTTGCCCGATCCCGTTCCTGTCCATCGCGAACCGATCTACTCCCCGCGCGTCGACCTTGTCGCCAAATATCCGACGCGACCAGACTTTAAGTCGTTCCGCATGACGAATGCCGGCGGATCGGTCCAGAAGGCCGCTGTCGAAAAGGGCGTGGCAAAAGAGTTCCCGATCATTCTGACATCGGGACGGCTCGTCGAATACGAAGGCGGCGGCGAAGAAACCCGCTCAAACAAGTGGCTCGCCGAATTACAGCAGGAAATGTTCGTCGAGATTAATCCGGCTGATGCTTCTTCACGTGGCATTTCAGAAGGCGGTTGGGTCTGGGTATACGGGCCAGAGTCGCAGTCCAAGATAAAAGTGAAGGCAATGGTCACCGAGCGCGTCGGCCGCGGCGTTGCCTGGATGCCGTTCCACTTCGGCGGCTGGTATCAGGGCGAAGATCAACGCAAGAACTATCCCGCTGGAACCGACCCGATCGTGCTGGGTGAGAGCGTGAACGTCATCACCACTTACGGCTTCGATCCCGTAACAGCGATGCACGAGGGTAAGGTGACGCTATGCCAGATTCGTGCGGCTTAAGGAGACAACAGACATGGCGCGCATGAAATTCCTTTGCGACGCGGATCGCTGCATCGAGTGCAACGCCTGCGTCACCGCTTGCAAGAACGAGAATGACGTTCCGTGGGGCATCAACCGCCGGCGCGTCGTCACCATCAATGACGGCAAGCCCGGCGAACGTTCGGTGTCGATGGCCTGCATGCACTGCACAGATGCACCTTGCGCGGCAGTTTGTCCCGTCGATTGCTTCTACACCACCGAAGATGCGGTCGTGCTGCATTCCAAGGAATTGTGCATTGGTTGCGGTTATTGCTTCTATGCCTGCCCGTTCGGCGCGCCGCAGTATCCAAAGACCGCGAACTTCGGTTCTCGCGGCAAGATGGACAAGTGCACCTTCTGCGCCGGCGGACCGGAGGCCGACAACACGAGAGTCGAGTTCGAGCAGTACGGCGCGAACCGTCTCGCGGAAGGCAAACTGCCTCTCTGCGCCGAGATGTGCTCGACCAAATCGCTTTTAGCCGGTGATGGCGAGATCATCGCTCAAATCTATAAGGAGCGGGTCGTCAAGCGGGGCTACGGCTCTGGAGCGTGGGGTTGGAAGACGGCTTACAAGGAAGACATCGCGAGCTGATCCGTAACCGGTGAATCGTGCCCTGAGGTCGGGGTGGGTGCACCACTGCTCACGCGTCGAAGGACTTGGAATCTCAAATGAACTTAATAGCAGCGCTACATCGTCTTGCACCCGCCATCCTCGCTTGCCTTTTGATGGCAGCGCCGGTCGCCGCGCAGCAGCCGAATTCGGTCAACCCGACGGCGAGCTCGGTGAAGGAAAAGCAATTGCTTGATGCGTTGAAGCCGGGTGGCTCTGAAATCTTGTCGGGTCGAGTTTCGATTCCAGATAGCCGCGCGGGCAATTTGATTCAACCGGCGGGTCGGGATTTCCGGGTCACGCAACAGGATACTATTCCGAAAGTCGGGGCATACGTCATCATCGGCATGATCGCCGTGCTGGCGCTATTCTTCATGTTCCGCGGCCGTATCCGGATCGAAGGCGGCGAATCCGGCCGCACCATAGAGCGGTTTGATAGTGTCGGCCGTTATGCGCATTGGACGGCCGCCACGTCGTTCATCTTGCTGGGATTGACGGGGCTCAACCTGGTGTTCGGGCGGTCATTACTGCTGCCGATGATCGGACCAGAAGCATTTGCCTCGCTAACCCAGGCGGGCAAGTTCGTGCACAATTACGTCAGCTTCGCATTCGCGCTTGCGATCGCATTGATGTTCGTAATGTGGGCGAAAGACAATTTTCCAAGCGCAATCGATATGCGCTGGTTCGCGCAAGGCGGCGGTCTGGTCGGCTCCAATCATCCGCCTGCCGACCGCTTCAACGGTGGCCAGAAATTGATTTTCTGGGCGACTATTCTTGGTGGCTTCGCGCTTTCGGCGTCGGGCTACGTGCTCATGTTCAAACCACCGGAAATTGCCATCGCCGGATTGCAGCTGGCAACCGTGGTGCACGGCTTGGTCGGGGTCATCCTCGTCGCGGTTATCATCGCCCACGTCTACATCGGCACGCTCGGCATGGAAGGTGCGTTCGATGCCATGGGCACGGGGCGCGTGGATTTGAATTGGGCGAAGGAACATCATTCGATCTGGGTCGACAAGGTCGCGATGAAGCGCCCGGAAGATATTTCCAGTGCGCGTGCTCCAGCGGCCGGCGAATAAGGAGAAACTGATGAAAGCTTTCCTTTCTGCTCTCTTGACCGTCGCCATTATTGGTTTCGGCGCATCGTTTGTGCTGGAGCGGTTTCAGCGTACCGCAGACCAATCCTATGCCGGCGTTGGGACCCGTGTCGAAGCTGACGCGCGGCTTACTGGTACCCCGGTTAAGCACTAATCGTGCGACTGCTGACGTTTAATTCTAGGGGCCGGGCACGCGTTGTCCGGCCTCTGGTGTTTTGGAGGCGAAGCTGGTGATCCCTTCGCGTGATGCGATCCTGTCGGCAATATCGCGTCTGGCAACGCCAGATGGCGCGGCGCTGGCGGGGCCGCATGCGCCGGAGATCCTGATCACCGGCGGTCGGATCGACGTTTCCTTATCGATCGATGCCGCCGATGCTGCGAAATGGGAGCCGGTGCGGCGCGCGGTCGAAACGGCCGTGAATGCAGTCCCAGGCGTCGCTCGCACCTTGGTGACCCTGACCGGCGAGCGTGCGGCACAACCGGCTCGGCCGGTGTCAAAGGCGCAGCCGAAAGCGTCGGTGCTAGCGCCAGCGCCCAAATTTCCCAACCTCGCGAAGGTGGCGCGCATTATCGCGGTCGCCTCGGGAAAGGGCGGCGTCGGTAAATCGACCACCGCGTGCAATCTGGCGCTGGCGTTCCGAGCCCAGGGCATGAGCGTCGGCATACTTGACGCCGACATCTATGGCCCTTCGATGCCGAAGCTGTTCAATCTCAAGGGCCGGCCCACGGTCGTTGCAGGTCGCACGTTGTCGCCTCTGGAGGCTTACGGCTGCAAGGTCATGTCGATCGGCTTTGTCGTCGATGCCGATAAGGCGATGGTCTGGCGGGGTCCTATGGTGGCATCCGCAATCACGCAGATGTTGCGCGATATCGCGTGGGGATCGCTCGATGTTTTGATTGTCGATATGCCGCCTGGCACTGGCGACGCTCAACTGACGCTGGCGCAACAAGCCCCTCTTGCTGGGGCGATCATTGTGTCGACGCCACAGGATCTGGCCTTGATCGACGCGCGTCGTGGCGTCGAAATGTTCCGCTCGGTCAACGTGCCGATACTGGGGCTGATCGAAAACATGAGCTATTTTATTTGTGATGGATGCGGCAAGCGTCATCACATCTTCGCGCATGGCGGTGCCCGGGCTGAAAGCGCCAAGCTCGGCATACCATTTTTAGGCGAGATACCGTTGGACGCTGCGATCCGGGAACGCGCCGATAGCGGAATGCCGATCGTGATCGCCGATCCCGATGGCCCGCAAGCCGAGGCTTATCGCGCGATCGCAGCTAAGGTCATGGCTGAATTTTTGTAAGTTCGACCAAGCGCTTTCGCGATTGACCCAACCAACGACACGTCGCGTTCAACTAACCTTCACCGCCAAACAACCGCTGTACCTCACAGCCTCGGCCTCGCCCTTGCCCTTGGCGCTAGATTTGACGCCGCGGCCGGCTTCGACTTCGCCCAAAACTATCGGGCTCTCGCCGGCAAATTTGAGTGCGGCAAGCACCTCGTCTGCGCGTGTCTGATCCGCAATCACGATCATGCCGATACCGCAGTTGAATGTGCGAAGCATTTCGGCATCGTCGAGCCGCCCGGCCTGTTTCAACCAGCCGAACACCGGCGCCATGTCGATGCGTGATAATTCGATATGGGCCGCGAGGCCTGCCGGCATGACGC
>JANLXZ010000492.1:0-7001 GCA_031365375.1 Hyphomicrobiaceae bacterium
TGTCAGCTTTCATGGCCTTTAGGCTGTGTCACGAGACGGATCGCGCGTCGAGCATTTTGACAAGGTCGGATAGAGCTTTTCGCGAGATCCGACATCATCGAGCGCTGCTCGAAAGTGTCGGATCTCGTACCTCTATCCGACCTACGGTTTGGCACGTCGTGCCTGGCCGCCTGCCGCTGCGCACCGCTGCCACATTTCCCCAACCTAACACGCATTGTCATCGGCGTACTGTACTCGTACAACCGAGAGCAACACGCCTCGAGGATCAACTAAACGATGAAACTTACCGGCACGCGTCAGTTGTCTGCCCAGCCGGCCGTGGTGTGGGGCAAGCTCAACGACGTCGACGTGCTGCGGCGCTGCATCCCGGGGTGCGAGAGCCTGGAGCGGGACGGTGACAACGCGTTCAAGGCGGTTGCGGCCCTGAAGATCGGGCCAATGTCGGTGCGCTTCACCGGCAATGTGCAGTTGTCCGACCTCGATCCCCCGAACAGCTACCGGATCAGCGGCAAGGGCTCGGGAGGAGCGGCGGGCATGGCCTCGGGCGGCGCGACCGTCAAGCTCGAGCCGTCACAAGGCGGTACTCTTCTCTCCTATGATGTTGATGCCAATGTCGGCGGCAAGATCGCGCAACTCGGGCAACGTTTGATTGATGCAACCGCCGCTCAGTTAGCGGAGAAATTCTTCACGTCCTTCGCGACAGAGGTCGAAGGACCAGCGGAAGTCGAATTGACCGCCGCTGCAACTCCGTTGGCGCCGGTCCCATCACAACGTCTGCCCACGGTCTTTTGGTGGGTGGCGGGCGCTTTACTGCTTGCCATCGGCGTGTATCTCTTGGCACGCTGATGTCAACGAGCGGACGCAGAAGCCGCTCAGCTTTACGATCAACGACGAAGATGGAGGACGTGCCAGTGCCGCAAATCAGTCTGGAAGTGAATGGCAAATCGGTGAACACCGAGGTCGCGGCGAACACGCTGCTGGTCGACGTGTTGCGGACCAATCTGGCGCTGACCGGCACCCATGTCGGCTGCGTCACCAGCCAGTGCGGCGCCTGCGTCGTCCACGTCAACGGCGCGTCGGTAAAGAGTTGCACGATGCTTGCGGTGCAGGCGAACGGCGCCAAGATCATGACGATCGAGGGGCTCTCGCAAGGCACCAATATGCATCCCGTGCAGGCAGCCTTCAAGGAAGCGCACGGTCTACAATGCGGCTTCTGCACGCCCGGCATGGTGATGTCGGTGACGGATCTGCTATCGCGCAACGCCAACCCGAGCGAGACCGAGATCCGCAGTTGGCTGAAGGGCAACATCTGCCGTTGCACCGGCTATCACAACATCGTCAAGGCGGTCCAGATTGCCGCTAAGAGCATGGCCGTCAAAGTCGCCGCTGAATAAATTCGCGCCCCATTCACCTCATGGCCAGCACTCCGTGTGCAGCCAAACGGAGACCCACATGACCGTCATGGAAAATGGTATTGGCGCTGCCGTAAAGCGCCGCGAAGACTTCCGCTTCCTCAAGGGCCTTGGCCGCTACACCGACGACATGGTGATGCCGAAGCAGACGCACTGCGTATTCGTGCGCTCGCCCGTTGCCCACGCCAAGCTCGGCAAAATCGATCTTACCGCCGCGATGAAATCGGCGGGCGTGGTCGCGATCTTTACCGCGGCCGATCTCGAAGCCGACAACGTCGGCGGCGTGCCCTGCGGCTGGCTCGTCACCGGCCGCGAGAACAAACCGATGGTCGAGCCCAAGCACTCGATTTTGGCATCAGGCAAGGTGCGCCACGTCGGCGATCCGGTGGTGGCGGTGATCGCCGAGACCATCGAGCAGGCGAAAGACGCCGCCGAGAAAGTCTCGATCGATTATCAGGAATTGCCGGCCGTCGTCGACATGACCAAGGCGCTCAAGGGCGGTGGCACACCGGTGCACGACGAAGCTGCCAACAACATGTGCTTCGATTGGGAACTCGGTGACCAGGCCGCCACCGATGCCGCGTTCGCCAAGGCCGCGCACATCTGCAAAATCGATCTGATCAACCAGCGCCTCGTCGCCAATGCGATGGAGCCGCGCGCCGCGATCGGCTCGTATGATATAGCGACCGACGAGCATTTGCTCGTGACGACGAGCCAGAACCCGCACGTCATCCGGCTGCTGATGGGTGCGTTCGTGCTCAACATCCCGGAGCATAAACTGCGCGTGCTGTCGCCCGATGTCGGCGGCGGTTTCGGCTCCAAGATTTTCCATTACGCCGAGGAAGCGTTCGTCACCTGGGCCTCGAAGAAGATCAACCGGCCGATCAAGTGGGTGGCCGAACGCTCCGAGAGTTTCGTCTCCGATGCACACGGTCGCGATCACGTGACACATGCGGAGATGGCGTTCGACAAGGACGGCAACGCACTCGGCCTCAAGGTCGATACGCTGGCCAACATGGGCGCTTATCTTTCGACCTTCGCACCGAGCGTGCCGACCTGGCTGCACGGCACATTGCTCGCGGGGCAGTACACCACACCGGCGATCTACGTGAACGTAAAAGCGATGTTCACCAACACCGTGCCAGTCGATGCCTATCGCGGCGCCGGCCGCCCGGAGGCGACGTTCGTCGTCGAGCGACTGATGTCTAAAGCCGCTGCCGAGTTGGGTATCGATCAGACCGAGTTGCGCCGCAAAAACTTCATCCGCACGTTCCCCTATCAGACGCCGGTTGCCGTCGTGTACGACATCGGCGATTACGACGCATCGATGGACAAGGCGATCGAACTCGCCGACTACAAGGGCTTCGAAGCGCGGCGCGCGGCCGCCAAGGCCAAGGGCAAGCTGCGTGGTATCGGCGTTGCCAGTTACATCGAGGCTTGTGGCATCGCGCCGTCGAGCTTGGTCGGTGCGCTCGGTGCTCGTGCTGGTTTGTATGAAGCGGCAACCGTGCGCGTCAACCCGACCGGATCGGTCTCGATCCTCACCGGCTCGCACAGTCACGGCCAGGGTCACGACACCACGTTCGCGCAGGTCGTCGCCGACAAACTCGGAATCGGCATCGAGAGCGTCGACATCATCCACGGCGACACCGCCCGCGTGCCATTCGGCATGGGAACTTACGGCTCGCGCTCGCTGGCGGTCGGCGGTACGGCGATCGTCAACGCGTTGCAAAAGGTGATCGACAAGGGCCGCAAGATCGCCGCTCATTTGCTCGAAGCATCGGAATCCGACGTGGTGTTCGAGAACGGCGCGTTCCAGGTCAAGGGCACCGACAAGAAGAAGACGTTCGGCGAGATCGCACTCACGGCTTATGTGCCGCACAAGTACCCGATCGACCACATCGAGCCGGGCTTGGAGGAGACCGCGTTCTACGATCCGAAGAACTTCACGTTCCCGGCCGGCACCTACATCTGCGAAATCGAGATCGATCCGGCGACCGGGCAAACCGAGATCATAAAATTCACCGCGGCGGATGATTTCGGCAACATCGTCAACCCGATGATCGTCGAAGGCCAAGTGCACGGCGGTCTCGTGCAAGGGATCGGTCAGGCATTGATGGAGAACACGGTGTACGACGAAAACGGTCAGCTCAAGACCGGCTCGTACATGGACTATTGCATGCCGCGCGCTGACGACGTGCCCTCGTTCCAGGTCGCGACGACGGTCACCGCCTGCACCCACAATCCGCTCGGTGTGAAAGGCTGCGGTGAGGCTGGCGCCATCGGTTCGCCGCCAGCGGTGATCAACGCGGTGTGCGATGCACTGCGCGACTATGGCGTCGGCCACATCGACATGCCGGCAACGCCCGAGAAGATCTGGCGCATCATCAACGGAGCACCTGTCGCCAAGGCCGCCGAATAATCATCCAGGGAGGAGACGACAATGTACTCATTCGACTATAGCCGCCCTGGTTCAGTGGCGGATGCTGCGAAGGCCGCTAGTGCCAATCCGGAAGCAAAGATTTTAGCCGGTGGCCAGACGCTGGTGCCGACGTTGAAACAGCGGTTGGCCTCGCCTTCCGCCGTGATCGACCTCGGCGGCATTGCTGATCTCAAGACCATCAAACGCGATAGCAATGTGCTGGTGATCGGCGCGATGGTGACGCACGATGCGGTGGCTCGCAGCGCAGAAGTTAAAGCTGCAATTCCCGCCCTTGCCATATTGGCTGGCGCGATCGGCGATCCGGCGGTGCGTAACGTTGGGACCATCGGTGGTTCTGTCGCCAACAATGATCCGGCGGCGGACTATCCCTCCGCTGTACTCGCGTTGGGCGCGGCCGTCATCACCGATAAACGCGAGATCCCGGCTGATCAGTATTTCACCGGCATGTTTTCGACCGTGCTCGATGCCGGCGAGATCATCACGGCGATCCGCTTTCCGATTCCAAAACGGGCCGGTTACGCCAAGATGGAGCAGCGGGCCTCGCGCTATGCGCTGGTCGGTGCGTTCGTCGCGGATACCGGCTCTGGCATTCGCTGCGCTGTGACCGGTTGCGGTGCGGGCGGCGTGTTTCGCTCGACTGACATCGAAGCTGCCTTGTCGGCGAATTTCTCAACCGATGCCTTGAAGAACGTCAAGGTATCGCCCGCCAACCTGATGGGCGACATCCACGGTAGCGTCGACTATCGCGCCGCCATGGTGCCTGTCATGGCGGGTCGCGCGGTTGCGGCCGCGGGGTGAGGCTGCTGCGGATCCCAGTTTACAGCTCTGACACTTGCAACCAGCAGTTTTGAATGCCTTTGGAAATCGTGGTAGCCTTTCTGAATGACAAAAACCGTTGAACGCCTTGAGCATCTGATGGCCAAACTGCTTAGGCTGCCCGAAGCCAAGCAGGAAATTGCCGCCGATCTGTTGGCCGATCTGACAGACGAGGTTTATGTCTTGTCGGATGCAGAAGATGCGGCGATCAATGAGGCGATGGAGCAAGCGCGCCGAGGTCAATTCATTTCGCCCAATGCGGCGGATGCGATCTTGCGTAAAACATGGCGCTAGTGCTTCGGATCACTCCACGCGCCGAGCAAGACCTTGCGGGATTACGAGAGTACATCCTCGTTCGAAATAAATTAGCAGCGGAACACGTGCGTTTACGAATAGAGCGATCCGTCAATATCCTTCTCGACCACCCCCATATCGCGCAAAGGACTTCAAGGCCCGGCGTGTTTCGCTCGACAGTTCCTCGCTATGGATACAAGCTGTTCTTCATGATCGAGGACGGGGCCCTCGTGTTGCTCCACATTCGGCACGGAGCGCACGACGAACCGAATCTGGCCGAGCTGTAGGCAGCGACAAGGCATATTCGCACCCCATGACCACGCTCCCAACCAACGTCCCCGAAACCAAAGCGCTTCTCCAATCGGGCGGCTACATTGCCGACGAGGGCTTGTCGACGGCGGTGTTCTTGTCGCTGAAATTGCAGCGGCCGCTGTTTCTCGAAGGCGAGGCCGGGGTCGGCAAAACCGAAATCGCCAAGGTGCTCGCATCCCAGCTCGGCCGCCCGCTCGTGCGCCTGCAGTGCTACGAGGGTCTTGATATTTCTTCGGCCGTGTACGAGTGGAATTATAGCCGCCAGCTTCTGCATATTCGCGCGGCGGAAGCGGCGGGCGAGGCGAAATCCGTTGCGGCGCTGGAGCGAGATCTTTACACGGAGGCTTATCTCCTGAAGCGTCCCTTATTGAAAGCGTTGGAACTCTCGAAATCCGGCCAAGCTCCAGTGCTGCTGATCGATGAACTCGACCGTGCCGACGAGCCGTTCGAAGCGTTCTTGTTGGAACTGCTCGCCGACTATCAGGTGACGATTCCCGAGCTTGGCACCATCAAGGCCATGACGCCGCCGATCACGATTCTCACCTCCAACCGCACGCGTGAAGTGCACGACGCCGTTCGCCGCCGCTGCTTTTATCACTGGGTCGATTACCCATCAGCCGAACGGGAGCGCGCGATTCTGGCCCTCAAAGCGCCCAATGCCGGCCGCGAGTTGACCGATCAAATCGTCGCCTTCGTCAACGCGCTGCGACAGATGGATCTCTACAAGAACCCCGGCGTATCGGAGACGCTCGAATGGGCGCAGGCGCTGACCCAACTCAATTGCGTGGCGCTCGATCCGGCCGAGGTTGATCGCACGCTCGGCACGCTGCTGAAGTATCAAGATGATATCTCGCGCATCCAGGGCAGCGAGGCCGCGCGCATTCTCGATCAGGTGAAATCCGAGGCTCGCCGCCAGCAATTCGAGGCGGAGGAGCGGTGAGTATCGCCGACCATCCAGCTAACGAAAACGTGCCGGCGCACCGGCCGGTACGGCTTGACCCAAATCTGATCGCAGCTGACGTTGACGGCGGACGCATCGCCGAGAACATCTTGTTCTTTGCCCGGCTGCTGCGTGCCTCGGGTCTGCCTGTTGGCCCCGATAAAGTTCTGCTCGGTACGCAAGCGGTGATCGCCGCCGGCATTCGCGATCAGCGCACGCTGTACTGGACATTGCACGCGGTGTTCGTGAACCGCCGGTCCGAGCGCGAGATCTTCAACCAGGCGTTCGTGATGTTCTGGCGCGATCCGGGCTTCATCAACCAGATGCTGTCGCTGATGGTGCCGGGCTTGCGTGCCGAGCAAGCGCCCGACGACAAGGCGCTATCGCGGCGTTTGTCGGAAACCCTATTCAAGCATGCGGACCGGCCGGCCCCGCAAAAAGACGATCAGCTCGAGATCGACGCCGAGGGAACCTTCTCAAATCGCGAGCTGCTGCAGGGCAAAGACTTCGAGCAGATGAGCACGGAAGAACTGATCCGCGCACGTGCCGCCATCCGTCGCATGACGCTGCCGTTCGAGGAAATCCGTACCCGGCGTTTTGTCCCCGCACGCAACGGCGAGCGCATCGATCTGAGGCGCATTCTGCGAGAGAGCGCATCGAAGGGCGTCGATCATCTGCAGCTGCATCACAAGACGCGCCTCGTCCGCCGCCCGCCGCTCGTCGTACTGTGCGACATCTCCGGCAGCATGGATGCCTACGCGCGCATTCTCCTGCATTTTCTGCA
>JANLXZ010000038.1:0-13860 GCA_031365375.1 Hyphomicrobiaceae bacterium
CGAGCAACTCGACGCTGAGCCGTCGCTGATCTCGGTGATCAACTCGTCGTCGCCACTGCGACTCGATGCGCCGATGCTCACCGGCATCATGGAAATGAGTGCGCGCGGCCAAGTGATCATCATGACGCCGTTCACGCTAGCAGGCGCAATGGCGCCGGTGACGATTGCCGGTGCGCTCACGCAGCAGAACGCCGAGGCACTGGCTGGCATCGCCTTCACGCAAGTTGTGAAGGCCGGTGCACCGGTCGTCTACGGCGGCTTTACATCTAACGTCGATATGAAGTCGGGCGCACCGGCATTCGGCACGCCCGAATACATGAAGGCTCAATTCGTCGGCGGCCAGTTGGCGCGCAGATACAATCTGCCCTACCGCACCTCGAATACGTGCGCGGCCAATACCGTCGACGCACAAGCCGCATGGGAGAGCGTGTTCTCGTTGTGGGGCGCGATCATGGGGGGCGGCAACTTCGTGTTGCACTCGGCAGGCTGGATGGAGGGCGGGCTCACCGCCTCGTTCGAGAAGACGATTGTCGATATCGATCTGCTGCAAATGGTCGCCGAATTCCTAGAGCCGCTCGACGTATCGAGCGATGCTCTCGGATTGGATGCGATGCGGGAGGTCGGTCCCGGAGGTCACTATTTCGGCGCGGCGCACACCCAAGCTCGCTATCAAAATGCGTTCTATGCGCCGTTGCTTTCGGATTGGCGCAACTTCGAGAGTTGGGCAGAAGCTGGATCTCCGACTGCCATGCAAAAAGCCAACGCGGTGTGGAAAGACACCCTCGCCCGCTACGAGCGCCCAGCGATGGATGCCGCAATCGAAGCCGAACTCGACGCGTTCGTCGCACGCCGCAAGGCCGAAGGTGGAGTGAAGACCGATTTTTGAGCTAATGCCGGAAGTGCCGCATCGCCGTAAACACCATTGCCAACCCGCGCTCATCTGCGGCTTTGATGACCTCGTCGTCGCGCATGGAGCCGCCGGGCTGAATGACGGCGGTGGCGCCAGCGTCCGCAGCCGCGAGCAGGCCGTCGGCGAACGGGAAGAACGCATCCGAGGCGACGACCGCACCCTTCGCCAAAGTCTCCGGTAATCCCGCAGCTTTAGCAGCTTCGGCAGCCTTCCAAGCGGCAATGCGCGAGCTGTCGATGCGGCTCATTTGGCCTGCGCCGATACCGACGGTCGACCCGTCTTTCACGTACACGATGGCGTTCGACTTGACGTGTTTGGCGACCTTGAACGCGAACCGCATGTCGGCGAACTCTGCTTCGGTCGGTTGACGTTTGGTGACAACCTTCATTGGCGCCGTCTCGATGATGCCGTTATCGCGCGACTGCACAAGCAGCCCGCCTGATACCGAGCGCACCGTAATGCCTGCGGCCGCCGCGTCCGGCAATCCGCCCGTCGTCAGCAACCGCAAATTCCTCTTCGAGGCGAAAATCGCTTTCGCTTCGGGCGTTGCATCCGGAGCGATCACCACCTCCGTGAAGATTTTGGTAATCTCCTCGGCAGCCTCCGCATCAATGATACGATTGAGCGCGATGATGCCGCCGAACGCACTCACGGGATCACAACGTAAGGCCGCGAGATATGCCGCCTTCAAACTAGTTCCCGTTGCCACGCCACACGGGTTAGCGTGCTTGATGATCGCGACGGCCGCGCTCTTGGCCTGATCGAACTCGGCCGCCAGCTCGAACGCGGCATCGGTATCGTTGAGGTTATTATAGGACAGCTCCTTGCCTTGGTGCTGAACTGCGGTCGCCACGCCGCGCCGCTGCTCTGGTGTTTTGTAGAACGCTGCCCACTGGTGCGGGTTTTCGCCGTAGCGTAGCTCCTGAGCGAGCTGCCCGCCGAACGTTCGCCACGTTGGTGCTGTCTGTCCAAGCTCCGCTGCAAACCACGTGCTGATCGCCGCGTCATAGGCCGCGGTTCGGGCATAGGCTTTGGCGGCGAGCTTTTTGCGCAGGGAAAGCGTCGTCGCGCCGTTGTTGGCGGCAAGCTCGGCTTCGACCACCGCGTAGTCTTCGGGCGAAACCACCACTACCACGCCGTCGTGATTTTTTGCTGCCGCACGGATCATCGCCGGCCCGCCAATATCGATATTCTCGATGCAGTGATCGTAAGCTGCACCCGCAGCAATTGTCGCCTCGAACGGATACAGGTTCACCACCAGTAGATCGATCGGCGCAATACCATGCGCCTTGGCCGAAGCATCGTGGTCTGGGTTGCCGCGAACGGCGAGCAAACCGCCGTGCACCTTCGGATGCAGCGTCTTCACGCGGCCATCCATCATCTCGGGGAAGCCGGTGTGCTCCGACACGTCCGTTACCGGCAATCCAGCCGCCTTCAACGCGGCCGAGGTGCCGCCGGTCGAGAGCAACGCAACGCCATGCGCATCCAACTTGCGCGCAAACTCGATCAACCCCGTCTTATCTGAAACAGAGAGTAGCGCGCGGCGCACTTTGACTAGATCACTCATCGATTAGCTCCATACTCCAGCGAACTTCGCTTTCGCCAAAGGTCGCCCCCCGCAATACAATCTGAAAGGATGAACGAGGTCCGGTAATTTCCGCGTAGTGCACGCTGTCCTCGATTGAAAGAGTGGCGCCGGTGGCCTCGAAACGCCAGCGCCGGCCATCACCCAAGGTCAGGTGGACTTGGTCGCCGGCCTCGGAGTACTCACATTCGACATTGGCATCCAAATGGAAATGGATCGCGAACGGCACGTCCTGCGGCAGGCGGAGTTGTCCGCGTTGCGGGCCGAGGCGATCGACACCGGCAAACCGCCTACCAGCCGCGTTGATTTCGATCCGGCGACGATGCAGCAATTTGAACTTTAGGAAGTAGCCGTCGTGAAACGCCTCGGCCTCGCAGCCACCCTCAATGTCGCGCGAACGACATTCTACCCCGTCCGGACCACTGATCGGCACGCCGCCGACCAGTGCTTCCAAGCGGTCGTTGCGCACGAGCTTCGAAGACGATCTGCCGCCGAGACAAACCGTGTTGTGGCTTGCCGTCGCGCGCGCGGCCGACGACCATTCTTCATTGGCAGAAACGGGTGCTCCCCCGTTGACGAATATTGCATGCGCGCCGGAGCTGACCTCGATCGACAGGCAGCCTGCGTGGGCAAATCCCGCGAGTTCCAACTCTGGCGGACCACCTATGTCCATGAGGATTACGAGCGAGCCGCGCTCAAGCCGCAAATATTTGGAATGACTAGCACTTGCCAACTTATCATGCGGACGATCGTCGTAAGCCAGCACGGTCGATAGGACATCGATCATATGTGCAGACATGCCATTGAAGCGGCCCAGCCGCCCGTCACCCAGCCGCATGAACTGTACCATTTTTAACATCCGCCGCACGGCATCATCAAAACCGTCGGGAAGTTTGCGCTCGCGCGTGACGAAGCACTGCCGGAGGGGGAGAAAATCCAAAAGCAATTCGACCAGCGCGCCGGGGTTGCGGGTAACGTGTCCGCCATCGGCCAGAATTTGCTTGTCGAGCTCAGCCTTGAAGGCCGATCCCAGTGGCTCGAGACAATGATCGTGCCCGGCGATGCAAAGCGCTCCCATCAGCAAGGCCGTTAGCGTTTCGAGGCGCTGCTGCCCTTCCGGCGCATCCCCCCACGTTGCCGACAAATGGACGAAATGATCGGCCAGACAGTCGGTCGTCACATCGTAAGTTGCCTGATCGATCCTATCAAGAATGAGAGGCGCATTGACGATCCACGACATCATACGACGGCCCGCGATTGCAGGCTCCCAGATCATGCCGTTCGATGGCCGGCCATGCGCTCGTTGCCAGTCCGCCATTAACGCCAATGCGTCATCGCGTGCACCGACGTGTCCAGCCGCATAGAAATGACGCAGCCAACCGAAACCGTGCAACTCACGCGCCCAGGTGGGATTCGGTGGCACCACATCGAATACTGATCGCCCCTCTAACATTGCCACGGTACCGGCAAGGCCGAAATGCCCGAATTCCACTTCACTGGGAAAACTTGGATCGCTACTGCGCAAATCTTGCGGGACGATGAGCAGCTTGTCGGCGATCGGTGCGCCATAACGCCATTTCAACATAGACGATCGCTTCAGCCGCGCGGATGCGGACCGGCACGACCGGTCGACCATGAGCTTCGCCAGCCGGGTCTGCTCGGCGAGCGTCAGCCGCGACATGGTTGTATTATCCAATCCATGCTTGATCGAATAACCATGTGCGGGCCGCTAAACAAGTGTGGCGGCCGACAAGTCTGTGCATCAAGCAATCCGAACCAGCCGCGCCGCGTAAAATCCATCGAGCCCGGACAGTCCGGGAATTTCGCCCGGGGCGTGGAAAGGCAGCGTACGCAAATCACCGTCCTTAGTGACCCAATCAGCGTCGCCGCCAAATTCTTGGGACCCGATCGGTTCTCGCCTGACATGGTGATTGGCGGCGAGCAGGCGTTCGATGTGCTCAGCCCCTTCTTCCGGCTCCAGCGAGCACGTGCAAAACACGATAGTTCCACCAACCTTCACCAAAGTCACCGCGTGATCGAGCAAACGCGCCTGCAGTGGCACCAATTTCGCCATGTCGGTCGATCGTTTGAGGTGAAGGATATCGGGGTGACGCCGGATGGTGCCGGTCGCCGAGCAGGGGGCATCGAGCAGCACCGCATCGAATAGCTCAGCCGGTGCCCAAGTGGAGGCATCGGCCGCAACGACGTCCGCAGTCAAATTTAGACGCGCCAAGTTGGCCGACAGTCGCGACAACCGTTCCCTCGATTGATCGACTGCCGTGACCAGCGCGCCGCGGGCGGCCAGCGACGCCGTCTTGCCGCCTGGAGCCGCGCAAAGGTCGGCAATGCGGCGCCCGTCCACATCACCTAGTAATTTGGCGGGAATTGCCGCAGCAGCATCCTGGACCCACCAGCCGCCTTCGAGATAGCCGGAAAGGTCTTCGATGCGCCCCTCGGCCAGCATTCGCAACGTACCGGTCGGCAATATCGTCGCCCCCAAGCGCTTTGCCCAACCAGCCGGATCGTCCTTCACGCTAATATCGAGAGGAGCCTGGGAAAGGGATGCTTCGGCAATCCTCAGCGCCGTCGTCTCGCCGTAGGCTGTGACCCAGCGTGGCCAAAGCCAATCGGGAATGTTTAAGCGGCCTGCGGCGGTTTGCGCGGCAATAATTTCACGCCCCCGTTCTGACGTGCGCCGCAGAACCGCGTTCGCGAGCTTACCAAACCGACGCGCACCGCCGTCGTGCCGGCACTGCTCCACGGCGATATTGATCACCGCATGCGGGGCCGATTCGAGAAACAAAAGCTGGGCTGCCGCCGTCAGCAAAATCGGGGACAGATTTCCTCGCTTGTCGGGAAGCGGCTTGTCGAGAAACGTTGCGAGAACAGCTTCCAACTGCCCTTGCCGGCGCAGAACCGTTGAGGCGATCATGCGCGCCAGTGCCCGATCGCGCGGTTCGAGTTCTTTGAACTGCGGCAGGCCATGCGCTCTGGCGATCGCATCATCCAAAGCGCGTCCGTCGCGTAGAACCGCTGCAACCAGAAGTACGGCGAGTTGCCGGGCTTGGAAACCGGAGGGCAATCGCGCAGCGCTTCCGCCGTGAACACCTGTGTAACCCATCAACCTCAACTCCAGGGGCCGCGCTGAGCGCCGCGATCCAATGGCGGCAACACCCGGCCTGTAGCTGGCGCAATCCGCGGCAAGAACGTGGCGCCCGGCACACCCGGCGCTAGCCCCCACTCCTGCGCGAGCTTTTCAAGTTCCGCAACCCTGTTCTCGGTACTTGGATGAGTAGAGAAAAAATTATCCATACCACGCCCGGTCAACGGATTGACGATGAACATGTGAGCCGAGGCGGGAATGCGCTGAACCGTTTCATTGCGCACCCCGCTACGTACTGCGTTCTGAATCTTCACCAGCGCCGAGGCGAGCCACAATGGATTGCCGCAGATCCGGGCTCCGATTTGGTCGGCCTGATATTCGCGAGAACGGCTGATCGCCATGTGCACCATTGTCGCCGCGAATGGCGCCACCAGTGCAGCGACTACAGTTCCGAACATTCCTGTGCGCTCATTACGACTGCCGCCAAACAACATGCCGAACTGCAGCATGTTGGCAAACATCGAGATGGCCCCTCCAATCGATGCGGCAACTGTCATCGTCAGCGTATCGCGGTTTTTAATATGGGCAAGTTCGTGTGCCATCACGCCGGAGATTTCCTCGGTCGAAAGCATGTCGATCAGACCGGTTGATGCACAAAGTGCGGAGTTTTGTGGGTTTCGCCCGGTCGCGAAGGCGTTCGGCTGCGGCGAATTCATAACGTAGAGCCGGGGCTTCGGTAGCTCCGCGCGTTTGCTCAGTTGTTCGACAAGGTGGTGGAAATCCGGCGCCGTGCGTTCGTCGACTTCTTTCGCGCCGTGCAGACGCAGCACGATCCTGTCTGATTTCCAATATGTTACAAGGTTCATCACGAGCGCTACGGCGAAGGCAATCATCAGGCCTCCCCTGCCTCCCACCAGCGCTCCCATGCCGAGAAATATGCCGGTCATAAAGAGAAGTAGCAGTCCGGTTTTAAGGAAGTTGCTCGGCATTCGCATCCCTCGCATCGCATATGGGCTGTCCCATGGGCGTGACCCACGTGACTTATATGAATTGCTCCATATATAAGAAGGCGAGCAGCGCTGTCCCAGTGCGGGACTGGAGATCCAACGATGAACAATCCAGATCAACCGGCTACGGAGCAGACGCTGTCTCACGATAATTTACTCGCTCGCAAACTCAGCCCACAGGCACAGCGCGCACTTGCGGAAGCAGCCGAGCGCCGGCGTATTCGCGACGAACAGACAGCATCGCGCCCGAAAGAGATTGGAGGCCGAGACGGTCTTGATCCTGTTCGATATGGGGACTGGGAAAAGGGTGGGATCGCCTGGGACTTCTAAGTTCGGTGCTAGGGTGTCCGAAATCGGTACGGCGGCCTGGAATATGAAGCTCACGACCAATCAAAGCCTGCCACCCATTCCGTCAGCCTTGAACAAAAGTCAAATTATTGTTTCATTTCAACAAGATAGGTAAATTTAAATCAGCCTTTAATCGTTTGTAAACTGTCATAGACGTCAGCCACCGCGTCGCTCGTTTCGGGCATCCAGGTTGCATTCCCCTCAGCAAAGCGGTCCGCCGCTTCGCCACGGAGGAATGAGATGATCAACGATACGAACAATCAGATCCGCGACTTTGCCTCGGACGAGCGCGGCACCATCGCAGTCATTTTCAGCCTTTGCGCATTCGTTGTGGTCATGGTGACGGGCCTGGCAATTGATGTCGGCCGCACCTATCAAGCCAACAGCAAAATCAGCGCCGCGATCGACGCAGCAGCACTCGCCAGCGCCAAGGGACTTCGGGTCAATAATCTAAACAATTCCGAGGTCAAAACTTTGGCCCAGAAATACTTCGACCTGAATATGAAAGGCGCGGGCGGAAACATCGCCACGATCAATAGCTTCGCCGTCGACATCGACCGCAACAAGGGTTCGGTGGGCATCAAGGTCGCGGCCAACGTGCCGATGCTGTTCGCTCGTGTCGGCGGCATCGAGACAATTGCCTTGCCGAAAAGCGCAGTCGCGATTTTCGACTCGAAAGACATTGAAGTCGGCTTGCAGCTCGACGTCACCGGTTCCATGGGCGGCCGTAAGATTTCCGACCTCAAGCGCGCCACGAAAAACCTGCTTGATGTTCTGATCCCTGACAGCCCCACCGGCCAGAAGGTGCGGGTTGGCTTCGCGCCCTTCTCGGCTGGTGTCAACGTCGGTCCATACCTCAAGGCTGTCGATGGCAATCGCTCATCTTCCAACAACTGCACATATGAGCGCCTGACGGCGACGAATGAGAAGACCGATGCAGCTCCGACTGGCCCGGACGCTTTCAAAATCAGCGCGGACTTGCCGGGCGCCCAACCTTGCCCGAATGCGCAAATAATCCCGATGACCGATAATAAGAGTTCGCTGAAGAACGCCGTCGACGGTTACACCGCGAACGGATCGACCGCAGGCCAACTTGGCGCCTCATGGGCCTGGTACCTAGTTTCACCGAATTGGTCATCGATCTGGCCAGCTGCCAGCAGGCCCGCCCCTTACAACGATGGCCGGACGATCAAAACGGTGCTTCTGATGACCGACGGCGTGTACAACACGATTGGCGGATTGAACAAGGGCGACGGTTCGGTCGAAGCCGTCACCGCCAGCAAGCTATCGGTCGATATTTGCAACGGGATGAAGGCCAAAGGGGTAACCGTCTACACGGTCGGCTTCGATCTCAACAGCGCCGGCGCCTACAAGGACCGGGTGATCAACACGCTGACTTCTTGTGCCAGCGAGTCTGCAAAATTCTTCCGTGCCGAGAACGGCGACGAACTCGAAACCGCTTTTAAGCAAATCGCCGAAGACATCGTCCGGCTGCGTCTTTCGAAATAAGCACAGTCAACCACCACGATCTTGGGTGTATCGTCGGGCCCCGCCCCCTCCTCCCGATAATACCTCCGAGCGAACTGGGGTCCCGTACCAGTCTCGCCCAGACTGCACGCGGGCCCCCTGGTCCTATTTTTATCGACCGACGAAGATACCAATGCACTCTGGCGTTTCACGGCGTTGTCCGCTATAAGCCGCCTCGACCGGGTGGGTCGGCGGCCGCAAATTTGCCTGATCCAACCCAAACAGTCGCGATAATCTGTTCACCATTATCAGTTCACCGAGACCGCCGTGCTACGGGTATTCCGACACGGTTCCATGTTGGAGACTTACGTCAATGGCCGTTCCGAAACGTAAAACATCGCCGATGAAGCGTGGCTTCCGTCGTTCCGCCGATGCTTTGAAGGCACCGACTTACGTCGAAGATAAAGAGAGCGGTGAGCGCCGCCGTCCGCACCACATCGACATGAAGACCGGTAAGTACCGTGGCCGTCAGATCCTAGAGCCGAAAACAGACGTCTGACCGGCAGTCAGACGCTCGGGTGGTGAGGCAACTCGACACTCGAATTTGCAACCCGAATTCGCATTGCGGCGTGCACGAACGCCCCCAGCACACCCTGGAGTTGTGAAATGTCCTTGCGCGCCCTGCCGCTGATCGTCATTGCGTTTTTGCTTTACAACGTGATCGTGTTGGCCGGCAGCCCCGACCCAAATGTTACACTCGCGACTAAGATCTTCTCGATACCGATGATCAAAGCCACGTGGATGTTCACTTGGGGGGATTTTGTCCTGCTAATGACGATGATGTTGTTGTTCGTCGAGATTCTCAAGTCAACGTACACGTCCACGACATCACTGCTCGATCACGGGTTGTCGATGCTTGTCTTTGTCGTGTGTCTGATCGAATTCATCATCGTCCCTCAAGCGGCAACATCAGTATTCTTCCTGATCATGGTTGCGACGCTGATCGACGTGGTGGCCGGCTACACGATAGGCATTCGCGTTGCCCGCCGCGACCTTAACATTGGCGGCGAACAATAGCCGCATCACTACTGCCCCAAACGGGAGATTTATGAACGCGGCTGGAGGCAACTCTGGCCGTTTCTGCGTTCGAGTTAACGATCGAACTTGCTGCCGCTTCAAGGGTTGTTAGCGTTTGTCGCCTACGCTTGCAGAGTTGAACAGCTCCAGCAGTGTATTGCTGCGTCGAACGATCGGTTGTCCGCCTGTGAAATCCACTCCGCTTCAAGCAGCGTTCCTGGCGGAGCCTGCGTCCGGGCTGACCGAGCGCGGTTCCAGCACGCCGACGACCCGTCTCTCCGATATCGGCCTCGTGGATATCATGTCCACAGTCGAGGAAACCGCATATATTTGGGACATTGCTAGCGACCGGATCGACTGGGAAAGCAACGCCATTCAGGTGCTCGGGGTTCGTGCACTCGATGCCATCTCATCTGGCGCGGATTTCCAGCAGCTCATTGCTGCGGAACACCTGAGCCGCCGTACTCAGGCGATTTCGGCTCAGCACAGCGTGTCCGGCAAGGCGATCCCCTACCGGATTCAGTATCGCTTTCTGCCGCAAGGGTCTCGCCGTGATTTCTCGATCTGGCTCGAAGATCACGGCAGCTGGTGGGCCGATGAGAACGGAATGGCCGTTCGCGCCCGGGGCGTTATTCGCGTAATCAACGATCGCTATAAGGAGGAGCAGCGGCTGCTTCACCGAAGCGACCACGATGAATTGACCGGGCAACTCAACCGCATCCGTCTGACCGAGGCGCTGGACGTGTCGATGAGTCAAGCCAAGGCATCTGGCAAACCGGCAGCATTCCTGGTCGCGGCCGTAAATAACATGGCGGTGATCAACGAGGCGTTCGGCTTCGATGTCGGCGATGAAATCATCGCGTCGATCGGCCACGTCCTGAAAGACAAATTGCGCACCGGCGACACCCTGGGCCGTTATTCGTCCAACAAGTTCGGCATAATCTTGAACGATTGCGCTCCTGGTGCGGTTCGAATTGCAGCAGAGCGGTTCATGAAGGCAATCCGCGACACGCCGATGCGGACATCCGAATGTCAGCTCGCGGCTACCGTTTCGATCGGCGGTGTGCACCTGCCAGCCCAAGCCGAGACGGTCCACGAAGCTGCGAGCGCGGCCTTGAGCGCATTGGACTGCGCTCGATTGAAACGTCACGACTGTTTTCACTCGTTCGAACCTAACCCAGCGCGCGAGAGCACCCGCCGCCGCAATATTATGATTGCCGACGACGTCATCACGGCATTGGATGAAGGCCGGATGCTGCTCGCGCTGCAGCCGATCGTGTCGACGACGACGCGCAAACCGATTCTGTACGAATGTCTGCTGCGGATGGAGCAGCCAGATGGCCGCATCGTATCGGCGGGCGAGTTCATCGAGGTTGCCGAGCAATTAGGTCTCTCGCGTGTGATCGATCGCCGAACGCTCGAAATGTCGGTCGCTTTCGCAAAGAAACATCCGCACGTGCACCTCTCCGTCAATGTGTCGAGCCTGACGTGCAGTGATCACGAGTGGATGGTCGCGCTGCATAAGTTGACCGGCGGCCAACGTCAGATTACCGAGCGGTTGACGATCGAAATTACCGAGACGACCGCAATCGACGATATGGACCAATCGATCGCCTTCGTGGATACGCTTAAGGAGCTTGGCTGCCGTGTCGCGATCGACGACTTTGGCGCGGGATACACGTCATTCAAGAATTTGAAGCATCTCGCGGTCGACATGGTCAAAATCGACGGCGCGTTCGTGAAAAACCTATCGGCCGACAAGACCGATGCGATTTTCATAAATACGATGGCGCAGCTGGCGCGCTCGTTTGGTATGACGACCGTCGCCGAATGGGTCGGCGACGAAGCTACCGCCCAGTTACTCGCGGATGCTGGGATCGATTATATGCAAGGGTTTTACTTCGGCAAACCGTTGATGGCGACGGACAAAGATAGCCCCTTCGCGCTCGCGAGCTAGCTCAACTGCGCCCCTGCGACAGCTTTTCGATTTTCTGCTGCATCGCCGCGAGCTCCGCCTTTAACTCGGCTAGGTCGCCGGACGTAGCCGAAGCAGAGGTCGCCACTTCAGCGGCTGTCCCGGCCGCTGGCGAAGGCACAGCCGCCGGCCTTGCGCCCGTCGGCCGCACACCCGCTTCCTCTGCCTTCGGCGTAGTTCCAAGCGGTATCGCTGCGGAAAACGGCGTCCACATCTTCATTGCTTGTTCGAACATCGACATGTTCTTGCGCGTCTGCTCCTGCATGGCCTCGAATGCCGTGCTACCAAATGGTGATTGGGCAAAGAACGGCGCGAACTGAGAGCGAAACCGCTCCTGCTCGTTGACGAGCGTTTGCAAGCTCATTTGCAGATAGCTTGGGACCATTTTGCCGATGCTGTCGTCATAAAACCGGATCAACTGGCGAAGGAACGGCACCGGCAGCAAAGTATGCCCGCCAGACTTGGCTTCCTGCTCGACGATGATTTGCGTTAGGACCGCATGGGTAAGATCGTCGCCGGTCTTGGCATCGAACACCAGAAAATCACGGTCGGAGCGAACCATGGCGGCCAAATCGTCCAAAGTCACATACGCGCTGGTCTCGGTATTATAAAGCCGCCGATTGGCGTACTTTTTGATAACGACGGCTTCGCGTTTCGGCACGGACGGAACAGGTTGTTCAAGAACAGCGCTCATGATTACCGCACTTCATTTTCCAGGCGCGGCCCTTGCCGCAATGCAACAATCTATCATGAAGTGGTTGGGGCAGACCACTTCTTTGTATATGGGATGCCATTGACGCTTGTCGACCCGCCGCCGATATTTTGCTGAATGCATAGGTTTCGGCTCGGAATGTCGCTTCTCTTGCCGCCGAAATTTGCTACGGTCGCAAGGCACATTCATCCCACTCCGCAACGCCTAGCTAGGCTTTGTTCGATTGCCGCCTTCCGCGCCTCGAAATTATTCCTCCCAGGGAGACACGCACATGTCCAAGGATTCCACATCCATCGTAATCGCCAGCGCTGCTCGTACGCCAGTCGGCTCGTTCAGTGGTGCGTTAGCTAGCGTCCCGGCGCATGAACTCGGCAGGATCGCCATCCAAGCCGCGATCGAACGTGCTGGCGTTAAGGCCGCCGACGTGAGCGAAGTCATTCTCGGCCAAATTCTCACCGCTGGCGCCGGCCAGAACCCTGCGCGCCAAGCGTCGATCGCGGCCGGCATCCCGATCGAGAGCCCGGCCTGGGGTATGAACCAGCTTTGCGGCTCGGGCTTGCGTGCCGTCGCACTCGGCGCTCAGCAGATCAAGGATGGCTCGGCCACGATCGTCGTTGCCGGTGGCCAGGAAAGCATGAGTCAGTCACCCCACTGTGCCCACCTTCGCGACGGCACCAAGATGGGCGACATGAAATTCATCGACACGATGATCAAGGATGGTCTGTGGGATGCCTTCAACGGCTATCATATGGGCAACACCGCTGAGAACGTCGCCAAGCAATTTCAAATCACCCGTGATGAGCAGGACAAGTTTGCCGTCGCCTCACAGAACAAGGCTGAAGCTGCGCGTAAAGCCGGACGGTTCAAGGACGAGATTGCACCAGTCACCGTCAAGGGCCGCAAAGGCGACGTTATCGTTTCCGACGACGAGTACATCAAGGACGGCACGACCCTGGAAGGCGTATCCAAACTGCGCCCTGCGTTCGACAAGACCGGCACCGTGACGGCTGCCAACGCCTCGGGCATCAACGATGGCGCCGCCGCCGTCGTGTTGATGACTGCCGAGGAAGCCAAGAAACGTGGCATTACGCCGCTGGCTCGCATCGTTTCGTGGGCAAGCGTCGGTGTCGATCCGGCGGTGATGGGCACCGGGCCGATCCCGGCTTCGAAACTCGCACTTGAGAAAGCTGGCTGGAAGGCTGCAGACCTCGACTTGATCGAGGCCAACGAAGCGTTCGCCGCGCAAGCCTGCGCCGTCAACAAAGGCCTCGGCTGGGACACCACCAAGGTCAACGTTAACGGCGGCGCGATTGCCATCGGCCACCCGATCGGCGCCTCGGGGGCGCGCGTGTTGACGACACTCCTCTACGAAATGAAGCGTCGCGACGCCAAGAAGGGCCTCGCCACACTGTGCATCGGCGGCGGCATGGGCGTTGCCATGTGTGTCGAGCGCGATTGAAAAGTACCCGGCTGGCTCCGAACAAGCGGAGCCGGCTGCGGGCACCGGTGCAACTCTGCGCCCACGGTCGTTGATCAGACTTCATAGACGGTACTTCTCGACGAGCATTCTCTCCGGGGAGCCCGTCTCGAGCACTTCGCACCACCTAACGCACCGTCCGCACAAAAGTCAGAACATCTTCCAGCAAGGGTGCGCGCCAACGCAGCGGTTGAGCGAA
>JANLXZ010000055.1:0-8018 GCA_031365375.1 Hyphomicrobiaceae bacterium
GCTGCCAATCTCGCTCGCCGCCTTCCGTGATAGCGCGCCATCGGCAATCTTCGTGATCTTCATAACGGCGGTATGGCCGATCATCATCAACACCGCCGTCGGCATTCGCAACATTCCGCAAGACTACCGCAATGTCGCCGCTGTGCTGCGCTTGAATCACGCAGAGTTTTTCTGGCGCGTGATGATCCCTTCGGCAGCACCTTACATCTTCACCGGATTGCGCATCGGCATCGGCTTGTCATGGCTCGCGATCGTCGCGGCTGAGATGCTGACCGGCGGCGTAGGTATCGGCTTCTTCATCTGGGATGCGTGGAATTCATCCAAGCTGTCCGACATCATCGTCGCACTAATCTACATCGGCGTTGTCGGTTTTCTCCTCGATCGTCTCGTTGCTGCCTGCGGAAAGATAGCCGCTCGCGGCGCCACTTAATTCTCAAACAATATCGAGGTCGAACAAATGATTTCGCCAGTTGAGCCTAGATCTCACACGGAGCCATCGCCGATGCGGGCCGGCCGCTCGTTCCTGCGGATCGACGAAGTCGACAAGTCGTTCACGCGCGGTGGCGTCGAATCGGAGGTGTTGAAAGGCATCTCGCTTGGCATCGAGAAAGGGGAATTCGTCTCTATCATCGGCCATTCTGGATGCGGCAAGTCCACGCTGTTGAATTTGATTGCCGGTCTTACGCGCGTCTCCGCCGGCGCGGTTTTACTGGAAGATCGTGAGGTCAATGCTCCAGGTCCGGAGCGTGCGGTAGTATTCCAAAACCATTCGCTTCTGCCGTGGCTCACCGTATACGACAACGTGCGCATCGCCGTCGACAAAGTGTTCGCGCGCACCAAGAGCAAGGCAGAGCGCCATGACTGGGTGATGCACAATCTCGATCTCGTTCAGATGGGTCATGCCAAGGGAAAGCGGCCCGCCGAAATTTCCGGTGGCATGAAGCAGCGCGTCGGCATCGCCCGTGCGCTCTCGATGGAGCCGAAAGTTCTGCTGATGGACGAGCCGTTCGGTGCGCTCGATGCACTGACGCGGGCACATCTTCAAGATTCAGTAATGGACATCCATGCCCGGCTCGGCAATACCGCGATCATGATCACGCACGATGTGGATGAGGCCGTGCTGCTGTCCGACCGAATCGTGATGATGACCAACGGGCCGTCCGCGCGCATCGGCGAGGTGCTCGACGTCGACCTGCCTCGTCCGCGTCATCGCCTCGATTTGGTGGCTGATCCTCGCTACATCCGCGCACGCGAGGCGGTGATGAAGTTCCTCTACGAGCGCCATTCCTACGTTGAGGCAGCCGCATGAAGAAACCTAATGGAAGCTCACATATGAAGTTGGCTGTGTCGAACTTGAAACCGAAGCAGAGACTTGTCGTCGTCGGCAACGGCATGGCTCCCGGCCGAGCGCTCGACAAGCTGTTCGAGCTGGCTCCCGATGCCTACGACGTAACCATATTCAACGCCGAACCGCGGGTGAATTACGATCGCATCATGCTGTCGCCGGTGCTGTCCGGTGAGAAATCGTTCGAACAGATCGTCATTCACGGCGATGGCTGGTATGTGAAACACGGCGTCACGCTATATAAGGGGTGCACGGTCACCGATATCGACCGCAAAGCGAAAACCGTGACGTCGGCGACGGGCATTACGGTGCCTTACGACAAACTGATTGTTGCCACGGGATCGCAGCCGATCATCATCCCCATTCCCGGCAATAATCTTGCTGGCGTCTTGACCTATCGCGATCTCGACGACGTGCAGGCGATGATGATCGCCGCGAAGTCGCGCGGAAACGCCGTGGTAATCGGCGGCGGATTACTCGGTCTCGAGGCCGCCGCCGGTCTCAGTGACCAAGGCATGAATGTGACCGTGCTCCATCTCATGCCGACGCTGATGGAACGTCAGCTCGACACGACCGCGGGGCATCTGCTGCAAAAGGCGATCGAGGCGCGCGGCATTCGCGTCATTACAAAAGCCAACACCAAGGCGATTCTCGGTAACAAGCGCTGCGAAGCGGTGGAACTCGCCGATGGCACGCGACTGCCGGCCGAACTCGTGATCATGGCCGTCGGCATCCGTCCGAACGCGCAACTCGCCAAGGATGCCGGCCTAACCGTCAATCGCGGTATCGTTGTCGACGCCACCATGCGCACGTCCGATTCGGACGTATTTGCACTAGGGGAATGCGCCGAGATCGAAGCCCAAGTGTTCGGTCTGGTCGCACCGCTTTACGAAATGGCGAACGTTGCGGCGGGTCATCTCGCGGGTGAGGATACGCATCGCTTCGCCGCTTCAGCTACGGCAACCAAGCTCAAGGTGACCGGGATCAATTTGTTTTCCGCCGGAGATTTTGCCGAAGGAAAGGACCGCGAGGAGATCGTATTGCGGGACGCCACGCGCGGCGTCTACAAGCGACTCGTTTTGAAGGACAACCGGCTGATCGGTGCGGTCCTCTATGGCGACACCGGCGACGGCGCGTGGTTCTTCGATCTGCTCAAGCGCGGCACAGACATCTCGCAATTGCGCGAAACGCTCATCTTCGGCCCGAGCTTCGCCGGGGGCGTACCGCTGGACCCTACGGCGGCCGTTGCAGCATTGCCGGATGATGCGGAAATTTGCGGCTGCAATGGCATTTGCAAGGGCAAGATCACGGGCGCGATCACCGGGCTCAAGCTCACCTCGCTCGACGATGTGCGGGCACATACGAAAGCCTCGGCCTCGTGCGGTTCGTGCACGGGGCTCGTCGAGCAGCTTTTGAAGGTGACCCTGGGCGGCTCGTACAATCCGTCAGCCATTCAACCGATGTGCGGCTGCACTGGTCTCGGCCATGACGAGGTGCGGCGATTGATCGTCGCGAAGAGCCTCAAGTCGATTCCCGATCTAATGCAGGCGCTGGAATGGAAAACATCGTGCGGTTGCGCCAAGTGCCGGCCGGCGCTCAATTACTACATGGTGGCGACCTGGCCGGGCGACTACGCCGACGATGGTCAATCGCGGTTCATCAACGAGCGGGTGCATGCAAACATCCAAAAGGATGGCACCTACTCGGTCGTGCCACGCATGTGGGGCGGCATGACGAGTGCAAAGGAATTGCGCGCCATCGCCGACGTCGTCGAGAAGTTCAACATCCCGGCAGTGAAGTGCACGGGCGGCCAGCGCATCGACATGCTGGGCGTGAAGAAGGAGGATTTGCCAGCCGTATGGGCCGACCTTAACAACGCCGGAATGGTCTCGGGCGCGGCCTACGCCAAAGGGTTGCGCACCGTAAAGACGTGCGTCGGCACCGACTGGTGCCGCTTTGGCACGCAGGATTCGACCGGTCTCGGCGTGAAGCTGGAAAAGTTTCTGTGGGGCTCGTGGACCCCGGCAAAACTGAAGCTCGCCGTATCGGGCTGCCCGCGCAACTGCGCCGAAGCAACATGCAAGGACATCGGCGTGATTTGCATCGACAGCGGTTATGAAATCCATTTTGGCGGCGCGGCCGGTCTCGACATTAAAGGCACCGAAGTGCTCGGGCATGTTAAAACCGAAGACGAAACAATCGAGGTGATTGCGGCGTTGACGCAGCTTTATCGGGAGCAGGGCCGCTATCTCGAACGCGTCTATAAGTGGGCCAAACGCGTTGGCAGCGATAGCATCCGCAAGCAGGTTCTCGACGACACGGCGAAACGCAAGGCGCTTTACGATCGCTTCGCGCTGTCGCAAAAATTCTCGCAGTCCGATCCATGGGCCGAGCGCGTTTCCGGTCTCGACGCACACGAGTTCGCACCGATTATGGATCTGACGATACGCGAGGCTGCGGAATGAGCATAATGAAAGCAGATTGGATCGATATCGGCGCTTTGGACGCGATCCCGGTTCGCGGCGCCAGGCTCGTCAAGACGGCCGCCGGTTGTATCGCGGTGTTCCGAACGGCTCACGATCAGGCCTATGCGATCGAAGATAGCTGCCCGCACAAAGGGGGCCCGCTGTCGCAAGGCATAGTGCACGGGACGTCGGTTACCTGTCCGCTGCACAACTGGGTGATCAGCCTGGAAAGTGGCGTAGCGCAGGAAGCGGACAAAGGCAGCGTGCGCACCTTCCCTCTAAAGATAAATGACGGGCGTCTGCTACTCAATGTTGCCGCGCTCGCGGCGAAGCGAGCGGCCGCGTGAGGGCACGATGAGCGAGGGCGCGATCCGCACCACGTGCCCTTACTGCGGTGTCGGTTGCGGCGTGTCAGCCACGACGCGCGCCGATGGGGCGATCGATATTAAGGGTGATCCAGACCATCCCTCTAACCTTGGCCGACTGTGTTCGAAGGGCTCGGCGTTGGCCGAAACTTTGTCACTGGATGATCGTGTGCTCTTTCCCACAGTCGATGGCGCGCGCGCGCGTTGGGATACGGCACTCGATCTCGTCGCCCAAAAGTTCACCGATACCATTGCCGCGCATGGGCCGGACTCGGTCGCCTTCTATGTCTCCGGCCAATTGCTGACCGAGGACTACTACGTCGCCAACAAACTGATGAAAGGATTTATCGGCTCGGGCAACATCGACACCAATTCGCGATTGTGTATGGCCTCGTCGGTGGCCGGCCAAAAGCGTGCCTTCGGATCAGATACCGTGCCTGGCACGTACGAAGATGTCGACCAAGCGGATCTGGTCGTGCTAGTCGGCTCCAACCTCGCTTGGTGCCATCCCGTGCTCTATCAACGACTGGCCGCTGCTCGCGCCGCCCGCGGCACCAAGGTCGTCGTGATCGATCCACGCCGTACGGCAACGTGCGAAATCGCCGATCTGCATTTGGCGCTGGTGCCCGGTTCGGATGTCGCGTTGTTCAACGGGCTTTTCGTTACGCTCGTCGGCGCAAACGCTACGAACCCCGATTACATTGGAAAGTGTACCAGCGGGTTCCGCGAGGCGTACGATGTTGCGGACCGGCAGCCGATCAGCGCCATCGCGACGACAACCGGGCTCTCCCAGCTTCAATTGCGCGCGTTTTATGATCTCTACGCAACCACCGAGCGTGTCGTCACCATCTATAGCCAAGGTGTCAACCAGTCGACCTCGGGCACCGACAAGGTTGCCGCGATCATCAATTGCCACCTCGCCACCGGTCGCATTGGCCGGCCGGGAATGGGTCCGTTTTCCGTCACTGGACAGCCGAACGCCATGGGCGGGCGCGAGGTCGGCGGGCTGGCAAATATGCTGGCGGCACATATGGATCTCGACAATGCGCGTCACAGGGAAATCTTGCAGTCGTTCCGGAACTCGCCACGCATCGCCGAAAAGCCTGGGTACAAAGCCGTCGATCTATTTCGCGCCGTCGGCAGCGGCGAGATCAAGGCGCTGTGGATCATGGCGACCAATCCCGTCGACAGCATGCCGGAGGCCGACAGCGTTCGTGCGGCCATCGCGGGTTGCCCTTTTGTCGTCGTCTCCGATGTTGCCAGTAATACGGACACGGTTGTGCTTGCGAACGTGCTGCTGCCGTCCGCGGCCTGGGGCGAAAAGGACGGCACGGTGACAAACTCGGAACGTCGCATCTCACGGCAGCGCGCGTTCCTCGATCAACCCGGTGAGGTCAAGCCCGACTGGTGGCAGTTGGCGCAAGTCGCTACCCGCATGGGGTATGGCGCTGCCTTTGCCTACACTCATCCATGGGAAATCTTTGCTGAGCATGCGGCGTTGTCGGCGCGCGACAACAACGGCACGCGCGACTTCGACATCGGCGCCTACGCCGGGATCACGCGCGAGGTGTACGATGACCTTACACCATTTCAATGGCCGCAGGCGGAAGGCACAGCGCCGCGCGATACACGCTTTTTCGCCGGCGGCGGTTTCTTTACGCCCGATCGCCGCGCACGGTTCATGACGACAGCCTACAGCGCGCCGACGTCTGCGGTGAACGCGCAATTCCCCCTCGTGCTCAATACCGGACGCATCCGCGACCAGTGGCACACCATGACGCGGACCGGCAAAGCCGCCCGCCTGATGGCGCACATCGGCGAGCCCTTCGTCGAGATTCATCCCGACGATGCGCGCCGCTATGAACTTGAGCCGGCGTCCCTCGCGCACGTGGCGAGCCCGCACGGCCGCGTTATTGTGCGCGTGCTGGTAAGCGATCGGCAACGACGCGGTACGGTATTCGTGCCGATCCACTGGACCGATCAGACGGCGGCCCACGCGCGCGTTGATGCGCTCGTCCAAGCCGATGTCGATCCGGTGTCCGGCCAACCCGGCTTGAAACAAACGCCGGTTGCGGTGATGCCCTACGCAGCCTGTTGGTACGGCCTCGTGGTGTCGAGATCGCGCCCGGTTATCAGCGGCGCCGCATACTGGGCCTCATCGCCGGTCAAATCTGGATGGCGCTGCGAACTGGCGGGCGATGCACTGCCAGCCGGCGACTTGACAGCCTTTGCGCGCAGTCTTATCGGATCGGGTGGTGACGCCAGAACTGATGTTCTGAGCTATCGTGACAGCTCGAGCGGCGAGCATCGCTTTGCGGCTTTCGATGGTGCCGAACTCATCGGTGCGGTCTATCTCGCGCACACACCAGTTGCCGCCTCGCGCACTTGGGTCGCCGATCAACTTGACCACGACTTCACAGACCCGAGCCACCGCCTGCGCATGCTCGCAGGGCGTGGCGGTGCGGCAGCCAAAGATCGCGGCGCAATCGTGTGCGCGTGCTTCGATGTCGGCCGCAATCAGATCATCGAGTCCATTACGGATGGCGGCTGCCGTAGCGTCGATGATGTCGGTCGCACCTTGAAAGCTGGCACTAACTGCGGTTCGTGCCGCGCCGAAATCGGAAGGTTTGTCCATGACACAGCACGCACGAAAGCCGGCTGACGCTGCGCCCGCCGCCATGGGCGCACTTGCCAAACTGCCGGTATTCTTCGAGCTGGCCGGCAAGCGAGCGGTGCTTGCCGGCGGTACCGCTGGTGCTGCATGGAAGGCTGAGCTGCTTGCGGCGGCGGGTGCCAGCGTTGAGATTTACGCCGCTGAACTCAGCGACGAAATGACCGGCCTTTTTCGTCGGCCTTGCAGGCGAGGCTCGTTCAGTCACCACGCTCGACCGTGGTCGACAGACTGCTTCGCCGGTGCCGCGATTGCGCTTGCCGATACGGAACATGATGACGAAGCACAAGCATTCTATTGCGCGGCGCGCGCGGCCGGTGTGCCCGTCAACGTCATCGATAAGCCGGCGTTCTGTCAGTTCCAGTTCGGCGCCATCGTCAACCGGTCGCCGGTCGTCATCGGTATTTCGACGGACGGTGCCGCACCGATCCTCGGCCAGGCCATCCGGCGGCGCATTGAAACGCTATTGCCGCCGTCGCTCAGTGCTTGGGCCGCACTCGCCAAATCTGTACGTGACGCCGTCATGACACGGGTGCCAAAGGGGCCGGCGCGCCGTCAGTTCTGGGAAGCATTTGCAGAGCGCGCGTTTGGCTCTGGTCCGACGCTCAATGAGGAAAGCTGCCTCGACACGATGATTGGCGAGATCGCTGCCGGGCAAACCAAGGCCGGACGCGTGACACTGGTTGGCGCCGGGCCGGGCGATGCTGAGTTGCTGACGCTGAAAGCGGTGCGCGCCTTGCAATCCGCCGACGTCATTTTGTTCGACGATCTAGTATCCGACGATGTTCTCGAGCTCGCCAGGCGCGAAGCGAAACGCATGATGGTCGGCAAACGCGGTGGGCGGGACAGCTGCAGCCAAGCTGATATCAATGGGTTGATGATCAAGTTGGCTTCTCAAGGCAAACATGTCGTCCGCCTCAAAGCGGGCGATCCGATGATTTTTGGCCGAGCGGGCGAAGAGATCGCGCAGTTGCGGGCAGCCGGGCTGCAGGTCGCGGTCGTTCCAGGCATTACGGCGGCGGTCGCAATGGCGGCGACGCTGCAGGTGTCACTCGCGCATCGTGACTGCGCTCAATCGGTGCGCTTCGTCACGGGACATTCGAAATCCGGCGAGCTACCAGACGACATGGACTGGTGCGGTCTCGCCGATGGAAAAACCTCACTGGTGTTTT
>JANLXZ010000180.1:0-7048 GCA_031365375.1 Hyphomicrobiaceae bacterium
ATCACCATTGGTGCGGGCCTGCAGGTGATGTACGCGAATGGGCAGTTCAAATTCGCGGCTTTGGGCGGTCCGGGCACGTTAATTCCGGGCTCCTCCGGCTTCGAGGGCAATGACATATCGGTCGGTGCGACGGCAGGTATAAATTTCGCGCCTACCGCCGGCACGAATATCGGTCTTGGTTATCGCTCGCAGATGAACGAGAAGCTGGATGGCTCCTTCTTTTCGCCGGCAGTACCGGGCGGAACGACTGGCGGTACCGTCGACTTGAAGTTACCTGATATCGTCACGCTCAGTGCGCGCCAAGCGATCGCTCCCCACATGCGGTTGCTTGGAACGGTTGAATGGACGCACTGGAGCCGCTTTGACGAACTTAGGGTCAGGTCGACTAATACCGGAGCGTCGCTCGCCGTTATTCCCGCCAACTGGAGCGATAGCTGGCTGTTTTCAGTCGGCGGCGAGTACGATCTAAATCATGCGCTGACGTTGCGGACCGGTGTCGGCTACGAAATTTCGCCGGTTGATGACCCCACCAAGCGCATCGTCGGGATTCCTGATTCAGACCGGATTTGGGCCAGCATCGGCGCGTCTTATAAGTACAGCGCCTCGACAACAATCGACTTCGCCTACACCCACATCTTCCTCGATGACGCAGAACTACGCCGCACGTCGCTTCAGGGATTTGCGGTCGTAGCCGATGTCGAGGCCAAGACCGACATCCTTTCGGTTGCACTGAAAACGCGCTGGTAACTGAAGTTCTGCGCCGAGAACTGCAGAGGCCGATCCAGCAATGGGTCGGCCTTTTTCACGTTCGACGGCAGCGCCAGGCGAGGCGCAAGCTAAGCACGTTGACCCACGCTGGCTGATATCCTTTAGTCGGCGACAAAGCGCTTTCACAAACGCCGAGGGATCTATGCAGTCCGATCGCTTGCCTACTTACGACGACATTATTGCTGCGGCCCAACGGCTGTCGAAGCTTGCGGTGAAGACACCCTTGCTCGAGCATCCCGCGCTCAACGCTCGTACTGGAGGGCGGATACTTCTCAAGGCTGAAAACTTGCAGCGCGTCGGTGCATTCAAGTTTCGTGGCGCTTATAATGCCGTTGCCCAAATTGACCGCGCGAAATTTCCGGGCGGTGTGGTGGCATGCTCATCGGGCAATCACGCCCAAGGCATCGCTGCGGCAGCGACCTTATGCAATATGAAATCGTTGGTCGTCATGCCAGCAGATGCGCCCCGCCTCAAGATCGCGCGCACCAGGGCATTCGGCGCCGAAGTTCATCTGTACGATCGCGACACCGAGGATCGCGATGCCATCGCCAAGGAAATCTGCGCCGACCGCAAGGCGGCCTTCGTTCACCCCTTTGACGACGCTCACGTTATGGCTGGGCAAGGGACGGTCGGCCTCGAATTGATGGCCCAAGCTGAAGCGATCGGTGCAACGCCGGATGCGGTCCTCGTTTGCTGCTCTGGCGGTGGCTTGGCATCGGGGATTGCGATTGCGGTAAAGCACGCCAACCCGGCTTCCGAGGTTTATACCGTCGAGCCGGCTGGCTTCGACGATTTTGCCCGTTCGCTCGTCAGTGGCATACGCGAGAAAAATTCGCGAATGTCGGGCTCAATCTGCGACGCTTTGATGGCGAACTCACCCGGCGAGCTGACATTTGCCGTCGGACAGAAGACGATGAAGGGCGGTTTGGCAATCACTGATGACGAGGCGCGTGCCGCCATGCGGTTCGCGTTTCACGAACTCAAGCTGGTACTCGAGCCTGGCGGGGCGGCAGCACTCGCAGCGGTGCTCGCCGGTAAGTTGCCGACGAAAAACCGCACCATCGCGTGCGTGCTCTCGGGTGGTAACGTCGATCCGGCTGACTTCGCTCAGATCATCATGGCTGCTTGAGCAACGCATTGAACCGGGCCACGTCATCCGCACTGGCAGCGGTGGCGTCGATCTCAGCTTCGTGACTGAGCGTCTGCAACAGCGCGTCGATGCGGCCGATCGCGCCGTCCAAAGAAAACGCGACGTCGGTTGCACGTTTTGACTGGGCGGATTGCTTGGCGCTATTAGCGTAGATTTCGGCCGCGTGCGCCGCGATTTTCTCGCAAGCTGCACCGTCGATCGGGTCCGCCTGAAGCGACCAGGCGAGTTGATGTAGAGCTTCCGCCGACTTCAAAATGTGAGCTGGAGCTGGCTCATCGGCTTGACTGGTCGGCTTTGAGGTGACGCGCGCGCGGGCTGCCTGCAATTCCCGTTTGAGATCCGATACTTCCGTTTGCAGTTGTCCAAGTAACGCTGGCGGCTGACGCAGCGACGATTGCAATTTGCCGAGTGCATCTTCGAGCATGGCACTATCCAGGCGTCGTGCCCGGCGGCCATGCTCGGCCAGGAACCAACGTCCGCGCGCGCTTTCCAGCAGCGCTGCCTCGATCGAGCGATACTCGGTCTCGATGTCGGCGCCGCCGGGAAAGGCAGCCGTCTGCGATAGCTTCGATGGGTTCATGGTACGGATCCAGAGGAGATGCTGTCAGCCACAACGATGACGCATCTTCCATACGCGATTCGGAGGTTTATCGCGCGTCCGCTCACCCATCGAACAACACTTGCGCAGTGGTGCGGTCAATCCTACGAGAACCGGATTGCTGTCGCTGAGCCGATATTGAAAGGCGGGCTGAATTGGTGGGGGAACGTGACGTATCGTTCGCATGGCGGATTGCAGCATTTTTTGCCGCGCTATTCCTCATTTACGGCGCGTCGTTGCCCTACCTGCCGGTACTACTTGATGCGCGCGGATTGAACTCCGCCGAAATCGGCATCGTGTCTTCGGTGCCACTGTTCTTTCGCTTGTTCTTGACGCCGCTCATTGCCGTTCAGGCCGATCGGCGCGGCGATCACCGGTCGGTCATTATCGGACTGAGCTTGGCCGCAGTTGCCGCCATCTTGTTGCTCGCTGGGGTGCGCGGATTTTGGCCGATACTCGTTTGCGCGACGATGTTTCTGGTGGCGATACAATCCACCATGCCGTTGATCGAGACGATCGCGATGGCCGGCGTGAAGCAGGGCGGCCATAATTACGGACGGATGCGCCTGTGGGGGTCGGCGAGCTTTATCCTGGTCACGTTTGCCGGGGCGGCGCTGATCGACGCGCTTGGGGCGGGTATTATCGTCTGGTTGCTGACGATTGGTGCGATCTTGACGTTCGCAGCGGCCGTTGCGCTGCCGCGCCCCGATCTTGAGAAGACCCCGGCCGGATCTGCCGGCACATCCGCGAAAGTCAGGCTCAATTTGTCTGCGGTGCGCGCGCTCGCGACCTCAAAGCCGATCGTGCTGTTCCTGATCGCTGCTGGTGCCGCGCAATCGGCACACGCGGTATTTTACGGATTCGGCGTGCTCCATTGGCGCGCCAGCGGCATACCGGGCAGCTGGATCGGACTGTTATGGTCGATCGGTGTGATTGCCGAAATCGGTCTTTTCTGGTGGTCGAAACAGATCCTGGCCAAGCTGACCGCCGTCGATCTCATCCTCATCGGCGCCGCGGCATCTCTGGTTCGTTGGACGTTGATGGCGTTCGACCCGCCTCTGGCGCTGCTCGTCCCATTGCAGATTTTGCACGGCGCGACTTATGGGGCGAGCCATCTCGGTGCGATGCATTTCATCCAGGCTAGAGTGCCAGAGGGACAATCCGGTACGGCGCAGGCGCTTTATTCGACGGTGACATCCGGCATCGGGATGGGTCTTGCCATGATGTTCGCAGGTTTTGCTTATCAACGGTTCGCAGGCTTGAGTTATCTCGGCATGGCAGCGCTTGGGACGGTGAGCCTCGCTGCGGCAGTCGCCTTGCGAAACGCTAGCCCCAAAGCTGCGGCGTTGCCGGAGAAATCCAGCCGTCGCGAATGATTAATCCACCGGGCCGATCCTTGGCGAGCAGTAGCGGACCGTCGAGATCGACCCAATCAGCATCACTTGCCAAAACGAGTGCCGGTGCCATCGACAACGAAGTTGCGACCATGCATCCGATCATGATGCGTAATCCGGCGGTGCGGGCGACCTGCACCATTGCGAGCGCCGGGGTCAGTCCGCCCGTCTTGTCCAACTTGATGTTGACGGCGTCGTAACGCCTGGCGAGGGCGCCAACTTGGTCAGCACTGTGCGCTGATTCATCCGCGCAGACAGGAACCGGGTGATGCAACGAGCCGAGCGCTTCATCGGCATCGGCCGGCAACGGTTGCTCGATCAATTCGAAGCCTGCTTCTGCGGCCACCGCGAGCAACTCCGCCAACTCCGATGGATGCCAGCCTTCGTTGGCATCTGCAATCAGCCGCGCATCCGGCCGGCTCGCGCGAACTGCCCGCATGCGCGCCGCATCGTCTGCTCCGCCGAGCTTCAATTTGAGCAAAGGCAAGTTCCCGGCACTGGCGGCCTTCGTGGCCATCGCCTCCGGTGTATCGAGGCTGAGCGTATAACAGGTGAGGATCGGTTTCGGTGCAGGCCGTGTGGCCAGGATGTGTGGTGCGATACCCGTATGTTTTGCCTGCCAATCCCACAGGGCGCAATCGAGCGCATTGCGGCCGGATTGACTTCCCAACGAGGCCAATGCCCGACGTGCGTCGACGACGGAACCCAGATTGCAAAGCTCGGACAAAGTCGCCTCGGGCGTTTCCCCATAGCGGGCATAAGGCATGCACTCGCCGCGTCCAACGATACCGTCCGCGGATACTTCTACGACAACAACAATTGCTTCTCGCTTCGAGCCGCGCGAAATTGTGAAAGTGCCGTCGATCGGCCAACGCTCGATCGAAGCCTTCAACGCCAATTGCCTGCCGATCGTTGTCACAATGAATGACGTCTCAGTTCAATCTGCCGCTCACGTGCGCGAGGAACAGGTAAACGCGGCCGGTGTCGGAGGTGAGCTGGCTCTGCGTCAGGCGGCCTGATGGATCACGGCGATCGCTCTCGCCTAGGATGCGCTCATAATCGCTCAGATAGCGATTGACCGTATGTTGGAATTCGATCTCTTCGCGGTAGCGGCGTGTCACTTCATCGAAGGCTGCTCGACCTTCCGCCGTATAGATGCTGCGTACCATCACGCCACGCTGGCCGGCACGATAGCGTGACCAGATCGCCGACGCCGTGGCAGCATCCAGCGCGCGTGAAATCACTTCGACATTGAGGCCGACGCCGTGTCCGGTTCGCGCGCCTTGCATTGCCGACGTCGGCGGCGCCTGCATTCGAGCCTGCGAGCCGCCGTCATCATCGTGCGATGCGCGCGCCAGGAGATCACCCAGCGACCACGACGAATTGCGCGGGTCGGCCGGAGGAGGCACGTTCAACGGCTGAGCCAAGGGTGGCATGGCCCCACCGGCGGGCGGACGCGGTGTGCCGCGTTGTCCGAGTTCCTGTGCGAGGCTGTTGCCAAGCGTACTTAGGTTGCGACCGCCATCGCGGGCTGGCAGGGGATGGCCCGATGTCGAGAGAGAACTTGGCCCCGGTGTCGGCGCCTCTACTGGCGGCGTGATGTCCCGTCGCGATGCTTCGCGGTTGGTCAGGCTCGACAGTTGCTCAAGAGCGCGGAGTTGATCGCCCAAAGCGCGCCGCATGGCATCGGCGCTCTCCTTGGTCGTGGTCGGCATGCTCTGCATCTGCGCGCGCATGTGGACCTGTTCGGCTTCGAACTCGCTCGCAGCGGCAGCCGCTTTGCTGCGCATTTCGCCCGACGAAACCGTGAACTGGTCCGTCATCGAGCCCAGCCGTTGGGTCACTTCCTCACTGACGTTGGAGAATTTCGCTCGCAGATCTTCAAGCGCCCTGTCCGTTTCCAACGATGCATCGTGTTTCAGGCGTTCGATGTCGGCAATCGTCGAGCGGGAGCGAGCTTCGACGCCGCGCGCCATTTCGTCCGTTAGCAAACGCGTGCGGTTCTCGGCATCCGACAGCGAGCCCTCAAGGGTCGATGAATAGCCTTGCATGAACCGCGACAGATCTTCGGCTTTACCCGACATGCGATCCAACGTCGTGCTGAGCTCTACTTGGCGATTCTGCAGTGTAACATCGATTTTATAGTTGGCCGACTCGAGGGCGTTTGCCGCCTTCATGATCGTCTGGCCCTGGTTCTCGAACCGGTTGGTCACGCTGTTGATTTGTCCGAGCAGATTTTCCGAAACATTCTTGAGTAGATCGGACTGGCTTGCGAGGCCTTCGATCGCCTTGATCGATTGTTTCGTGATGTTCTCGCTTGTGCGCCGTACCGCATTGATGCCGTGCATCAGCGTCTCGTCCAGTTCGACGGCCTGTTTCCCGATCGTCTCGCTCATATTACGAGCGTGATGTTCCATCGCGGAAGTGAGGGCGGTTGCCTTCTCGCCGACTGCGCCGTCGATTGCCATGGTCGAGCGCAGGATAGATTCGTCGAACAGCCGCAAGCGTTCGGAGAAAGCATTGTCCAGCGTCTTAGTGCGCTCGACGAGCTGCATGTCGAGTGCTTGCGCACGATTGGCGAGTGTTGTGTCGAGGGAACGCGCATATTCTTCGAACACGCCTTGCAGCGTCTCAGTCCGGCCGCCAATCGTATTATCGATCGACGTCATGTAGCCGGAAAACATCTGCTCCATCTGGTTCGTGCGATTGCCAAGGGCGTTGCCAAGGGCACCAGTGTAACTTTCGAGCACGGCCTGCAGATGTTCGGTGCGCGACCCGAGCGCATTTTCAAGATTGTCGGTCTGGGACGCCATTGACGATTCGAGCTGGGTCAAATTTTGACCCGCGCCTTCGATGATCCGCGCCAGTTTGACCTGTTGCGTGGCAAGCTTGTCGATGAGGCCGGGAACGTCGCTACCCAAACTGCGCAATGTCTCGGATACCCGATCGCTAGTCGTCACCAGCGCGTTTCGCTCGCCCGCAAGCTCCTGAATGAGAGAGCGAATGCGACGCTCATTGTCCTCGTACGAGCGTTCGAGTGCTGTGACTTCATTATGCACCAGCGCTTCGAGTTCACCAGCACGACCGAGCGCTCGGCCAACGGCATCGTTCATAAACGAAACTTGGCGTCGAACCGCT
>JANLXZ010000291.1:0-4729 GCA_031365375.1 Hyphomicrobiaceae bacterium
CGGAGCTCGGCCGCGAGCTGAGCAAGCTGAAGGGGAAGATCACGCTCGAAAAAGCGATTCCCATACTCGGCATACCGGCCGGCGAGCACGACGTGCAGCGGCTTCTCTATTACAATTTCGTCAAGTGTTTCTGGAACGACGCGTTCGATTATGAGACCAACAATATGGTCAACTTCGACTGGTATCATCCGCACAATGCCTGGCAACACAGCGAAGCCGAAGTCGAGGGCTGGCTGAAAGAACTAGGCGTTACGGAATATTCGTTCCAGGACGCCAATCCGAATGGCATCTCGACATTACTGCGTAAGCCGGTGTGAGCGGCAGGCAGATCCTTCAACGCCGATAATCGCGGGCGACGGCAACGGGACTGACCAGCTCGTTGTCGAGATCGCGAGCAATCGCGGCGGGATCGCGTTGGGAAGGCCGGCCCATGCCACCACCGCCGGAGGTCTCGATGACGAGACGTTCACCCGGCGCGATCAATTGCATTCCCTTGCCTTTCATGACGGCACCCGACCGCAGACCAACGCGACCGTTTGCGCCGTTGCTGCCGCCATCGCGGCCACGCGGCGGATGATCGATCCGGTCGAAGGCTGCGAGCAGCTCGAACGGTTGTTCAATCCCGCTCTCAATCTCGATTACCTGACCAAGGCCACCACGGGTGCGCCCTGCACCACCTGAATCTTGCCGGTACTCCTTGCGCCAGAAGATCAGCGGCATGATCTGCTCGGCGATCTCGACCGGTGTGCCTTTGACGCCTGACGGGTAAGCCGTGGTGGATAGTCCATCGCTCATCGGTCGCGCGCCCGTGCCACCGTTGGAGGTGAAGGTGGTCGCAAAACCGTAATTGCCAGTGTCGTCATCGGCGAGCCGACCCCGCAACGTTATGTTCCACAGGCACGATGTACCTTCGGCAGGCACACGATTGGGCACCGCCTGACGCAAACAGCCAAACACCATGTCAGGCAACATTTGGCCTGTGATGTGCCGGGCGAGAACGGCGGCTGGCTTCAGCGCGTTGAGGATGGTCCCCTCGGGCGCCGTCACCACAAACGGCGACAGCGATCCGGCGTTGTTCGGTACGCGCGGAGAGACCACACAGGCGAGCCCGAACACGGTGTAAGCCGTCGTGTAGGCCAGCGGAACGTTGATGCCCCGTCGGGCCGCGGGGCTGGTGCCGCTGTAGTCGACAGTGATGCTGTCGGCCCCCACGGTCACTTTTGCTGCGAGTTCGATCGGCTGTTCATAGCCATCGATCGTCATCGTGTTCGACCATGTGCCTTTGGGCAGCTTTGCGATCTGCTCCAGCACCGCTTCACGTGAGCGATCGCAAATGTGATTGGCCAGCAGATCCAGATCGTCGAGCTTGAACTCATCCATCATCGCGGCCAGCCGCGTGACGCCGACCTCGTTGCAGTTGGCGAGCGAGTACACGTCGCCAATTGTATCGACCGGCGTGCGCGTGTTCGAGCGGATCATTGCCATCAAGGTTTCGTTCGGCCGGCCTTCCTCGAACAGCTTGAGGAACGGAATATAGAGCCCCTCCATGAAAACATCGGTGGCGTCAGGCCCGAAACCGATGCCGCCAATGTCCATCAGATGCGACGTGCACGAGAACAGCCCGATCAGCTTGCCGCCTCGAAAGCACGGCGTAGTGACTACGAAATCGTTGAGATGCCCAGTGCCCATCCACGGATCATTGGTGATATAGACATCGCCGGCGCGCATCGTTTCGGCGGGAAAATAGCGCAGGAAGTGCTCGACAGAAAGCGCCATCGAGTTGACATGGCCCGGCGTGCCGGTCACCGCCTGTGCCAACATACGACCAGACGGATCGAAGATCCCAGCCGACAGATCTCCCGCTTCGCGCACGATCGATGAGAATGCGGTTCGCAGCAGCACCTGAGCTTGTTCTTCGACGACCGCGATCAACCGGTCCCACATGATCTGCAGCTCGATGGCCGAAAATATGTGCTCGCGAGATGCCATTGTTCACCGCCCCTTCAGTGTGAGAATAAGTGCGCGGCCATGATCGATATGTACGCGGAACGCAGGTGTGACGATCGTCGACGTGCCGTCTTCGACGACAACGGCTGGACCATCGAAGTGCATACCGGGATTGAGGCTTGAACGTAGATACACGGCGGCCTCGCTCCACGCCTTGCGGGCGGTATCATAGAGCTGCCGCGTGCCAATCGCCTTGGCACCGTTACGCCGTTGCGTTCCCGGTAGGACTGACGGCCGCACCTCCACGGTCGACACCAGAACACTCCAGCTCATGATCTCGATGATCGCGTTGGGAATGTGTCGTGCAAAGAGCCGTCGGTATTCGGCCTCGAATGCTTCGCGCAGCGTTGCAGCATCCGCAGTATTGAGCGCGCGCTCGGGCAGTCTGATGGCGATCTCGTGGCCCTGACCAACGTAGCGCATATTGGCGTGATGCGATGACGTTAGAGGCTCGTCACCGGCGGCAGTTTTCGCCAGCGCCTGAGCTTCCCGTTCCATATCGGCGATGACCGTCGTCGCAGTTGCTGGATCGAAACGATCGAGCCGCATGTGGCGCGAGCGCACGAGTTCGTACGCCGCTGGCGCCTTCAGGAAGCCAACTGCCGAGCCGACACCGGCATCAGCGGGAACGATAACGCGGGTAATGCCGAGTTTCTCTGCGAGACGCGCAGCGTGCAGGGGAGCCGCACCGCCAAATGCGATCAATGTGCGCCCGGCAATATCCGTTCCCCGTTCGACAGCATGCACCCGCGCTGCATTCGCCATGTTTTCGTCGACGATCTCGGCGACGCCGTATGCTGCCGTTACAGCATCGAAGCCAAGCGCCGATCCGATCTTGGCATCGAGCGCCGTGGTCGATTGATTCGGCTCGAGTGCGATTGAGCCGCCGGCAAAATGAACTGGGTCGATTCGGCCAAGCACCACGTCGGCGTCGGTTACAGTAGCATCGGCTCCGCCGCGACCATAGCAAGCGGGACCTGGCTCCGACCCAGCGCTGCGCGGGCCAACTTGTATGCGCTTCAATGCATCGACGCTCGCGATCGAGCCGCCACCGGCTCCAATCTCGACCATCTCGATTACAGGAATACGCACCGGCAAACCGCTGCCCTTCATGAAGCGCGCCGAGCGATCAACCTCGAACGCGCGCGACTTGAGGGGCCGGCCGTTGTCGATAAGGCAAATCTTCGCCGTGGTGCCGCCCATGTCGAAGGAGAAGATCGCGGCCTCGTTACGTTCGGCAGCGATGTGGGCCGCGAGAATTGCACCGCCGGCCGGACCAGACTCGACCAAACGAACGGGAAACCGCATCGCGGTATCGAGGCTAGCAAGGCTGCCGCCCGACGTGATCAGGTGGATTGGTGCTTTCGATCCCTTTGCGGCAAATGCCTGATCAAGCCGTGCAAGATAGCCAGCCATCAATGGCTGCACGTAGGCATTGGCAACAACAGTCGACGTTCGCTCGTACTCGCGAGCCTCCGGCGCCACTTCTGAACCGAGCGAAAAACTCACGCCCGGGCAGATCGATTTCACGATTTCGGCGATCTGCCTTTCGTGGGCCGGATTTGCATAACCGTGCATCAATACGATCGCGACGGCTTCGATCTTTTCGTCGGCAATGCGGGCGGCAACCAGCTTGACCGCATCGGGATCGAGGGCGAGCCGAACCACGCCATGTACATCGACGCGCTCTGGCACCGTAAACCGCAGCTTACGGGGTACTAGCGCCTGCGGCCGCTCGATGAAGACGTCGTACTGGTCGAACCGCCCTTCGTCGGCGATTTCGAGACTGTCACGGAAACCTTCGGTTGCGATCAAAGCAATTTTTGCGCCCTTGCGTTCGATGATTGCGTTGGTCGCGAGCGTGGTGCCGTGCACGAACACACCGATGTCGGCAAAGGTGAGACCAGCACGCTGCAACACCGCAGCCGTGCCATCGATGACGGCCTGCTCGGGTGCCCGGGTCGTTGTAAGAACCTTCGACGTCAGCCGTCCCTTAGGGGTGTCCAGAACGATATCCGTGAACGTACCGCCGATATCAGCCGCCAACCGTATGCTCATTCGTCCGCCTCACCTGTCGTCCGCCCATGAATATCGTGCCGCACCCTACAAGAGGTGGACCCCTACGACTATGGCAGTTGCGCATGGGTGCCTCACGCCTGATCACTTGATTAAACAGCCTTTGCGCGATGCCCCCAAGATCGCGTAAGGACTGCGTCATGACAACCATAGCCAAAACAAAATCAGCCGCCCGGCGCGGCTCTCTGCTTCCTGCAAAGACGCGTCGCGCGGGCAAACCGAAGATCCCTAAGGTCGGGTTTGTATCGCTCGGGTGCCCTAAAGCGCTCGTCGATAGCGAGCGCATCATCACCAAGCTACGCTCCGAGGGCTATCAGATCGCCGCCGATTACGATGGCGCTGACGTCGTGGTCGTCAATACCTGCGGCTTCCTGAACACTGCCAAGGAAGAGAGCCTCAACGCGATCGGCGAAGCAATGGCAGCGAATGGCCGCGTCATCGTCACCGGCTGTCTCGGCGTCGAGGAAGCCCGCATTCGGGCCGAGCATCCGGGCGTGCTCGCGGTCACCGGTCCACACCAGTACGAGCAAGTAATGGATGCGGTGCATATTGCGGTGCCGCCGCTGCACGACCCGTTCATTGATCTGGTACCGCCCGAAGGCTTCCGTCTGACGCCGCGCCACTACGCCCATTTGAAGATTTCGGA
>JANLXZ010000312.1:0-3286 GCA_031365375.1 Hyphomicrobiaceae bacterium
GGCCTGGACCATCCGCGCTGGATTTACCAGTTGCCCAACGGCGACGTGCTTGTCGCCGAAGCAAATGCACCACCGAAGCCTGAGGGCAAAGGTGGCGGCGTGCGTGGCTGGGTACAAGGGATGTTCATGAAGAGGGCCGGCGCACGGACATCGAGCGCCAATCGCATCACTCTATTGCGCGACAAGGATGGCGATGGCGTCGCTGAAACGCGATCAGTGTTTTTGGAGAACCTAAATTCACCCATCGGTATGGCGCTTGTCGGCAACCGCCTTTACATCGCGAATACGGATTCGATCGTGGCCTTTCCCTATGTTGACGGGGAAACCAAAATAACCGCAGCGCCGACGAAAGTGGCTGATCTGCCTGCCGGCCGTAACCACCATTGGACCAAGAGCCTTGCCGCCAGCCTCGATGGCTCGCGGCTTTATGTTGGCGTCGGATCGAACTCGAACGTCGGTGAAAATGGGATCGACGAGGAGAGCAATCGAGCGGCGGTGCTCGAGGTCGATCCCGCTACAGGTGCCTCTCGCGTCTACGCTTCGGGCCTGCGCAATCCGGTCGGCATCGATTGGAATCCGGCGACGAAGGAGCTTTGGGTCGCGGTCAACGAGCGTGACGAACTGGGCAACGATCTTGTGCCGGACTATATGACTTCGGTGAAAGAGGGTGGGTTCTATGGCTGGCCCTACAGCTACTTCGGCCAGAACGTCGACAAGCGGATGGAACCGGCGAGACCCGATCTAGTCACCAAGGCGCTCAAACCCGATTATGCGCTAGGCTCGCACACCGCTTCACTCGGACTTGCCTTTGCCAAGCGAGATACTCTCGGAACCGGACTGGAGGGCGGCGCGATCATCGGACAGCATGGCTCCTGGAACAGGAAGCCCGCTGTGGGGTATCGCGTCATATTCGTGCCGTTCAAGGACGGCAAGCCGGATGGCATGCCCAAGCCATTGCTGACAGACTTTTTGAACGAGACAGGTGAGGCCCGCGGCCGGCCGGTCGGCGTCTTAGCTGACGCCCGTGGCGGAGTTCTCGTCGCAGATGACGTCGGCAACGTAGTGTGGCGGCTTGCGGTCCAGGCGAAATGACGAATAGGCCGCCCGGAAGTATCACCAGATAGGGCTACCGCACCCTGAGCGTCGTTGACCGCCGACGTTCATTATTATGCGCGGGAGCATTCCACTTGCGCGGATAATAAGCAGAAATGCTGCAACGCACAAAAAACGTGCAGTATCGTGCGCCGACGCTTGCTCAATGAAATGAGAATAAACTATTGATTTTGCTGTATAAAACACAATATTGAATGTTGGCACATTCCTTGCTGTCGTTAACCAATTGCTCATCAATGGTTGAGATGGGCCCGTCGGAAACGGTGCGAGGACAAGCATGTCAGACAATGTTTTTTCGAGAGTGTTCTCCCAGGGCATTTCGCGCCGTGCCGTGTTGAAGACCTCGTCAGCCGCTGCCACGCTTGCATCCGTTCAAGCGTCGTTCCCCGCTGGTGTGTTTGCGCAGGGAGCGGGGCCGGAGGTGAAGGGCACCAAGCTCGGTTATATTGCGCTGACCGACGCTTCGCCCCTGATCATCGCTAAGGAGAAGGGATACTTCACCAAGCACGGCGTACCCGACATGGACATCGCCAAACAGGCCTCCTGGGGCGCATTGCGCGACAACATGGCGCTCGGCACCAAAGCCAACGGCATCGATGGCGGCCACATCTTGCGGCCAAAATCGCATCTCTACTCGACCGGCAAAGTGATGCAGAATAATCAGCCGCTGCCGATGTACACGCTGCTGAACCTCAACGAGGATTGTCAGGCGATTTCGGTCTCAAACGAGTTCAAGGATTTGAAGATCGGCATCGACGCCGCCCCGCTGAAGGCCGCCTTCGAAAGGAAAAAGGCTGCGGGCAAAGAGGTCAAGGTCGCGATGACCTTCCCAGGCGGCACGCATGATCTGTGGATCCGCTATTGGTTGGCCGCCGGCGGCATCGACCCGGACAAGGACGTCGCGACGATCGTTGTCCCGCCACCGCAAATGGTCGCCAACATGAAAGTCGGTACCATGGATGCTTTCTGCGTCGGTGAGCCGTGGAATGAGCAACTCGTCAACCAAGACATCGGCTACACCGCGCTGACGACCGGGGAACTCTGGTTCAAGCATCCGGAGAAAATTCTCGGTATGCGGGCCGACTGGGTCGACGCCAATCCCCGCACTGCGAAAGCCATCATGATGGCGGTGATGGAAGCGCAGCAGTGGTGCGAGAAGATGGAAAACAAGGCTGAAATGGCCGAGATCGTCGGCCGCCGCCAGTGGTTCAACGTGCCCGTCGCAGATATTATCGGTCGCATCAAAGGCGACATCAACTATGGCAACGGCCGCACCGCCAGCGGCACCAACTTGTTGATGAAGTTCTGGGGTGAAAAGGGCGAGGTCTCCTACCCTTGGAAGAGCCTCGACAGCTGGTTCATCACCGAGAATATACGCTGGGGCAAATTCGATCAGGCGACGGACGTCAAAGCGTTGGTCGACAAGACTAACCGATCCGACTTGTGGATCGAGGCCGCCAAAGGTCTCGGACTCTCGCGTACGCCGACCGGCGACAGTCGCGGCGTCGAAAAGTTCTTCGATGGCAAGGTGTTCGATCCGGCAGATCCGGCGGCCTACCTCAAATCGCTGTCGATCAAGCGTGCGCAAGTCTGAAGTAAGCCACGGCAATTCGCACATAGGGGGAACGCGCATGCCTTCTGCGGCTCTGAAGCTCAAGATCGTCGGAACACCCGTTGCGGCGCCTGCCACCGCAGTGGCACCCGATACGGCTCCCGAGCCCGCGCGTGTCGTCCCGGTGCGCGCGGCATTGAAACCTACCGTTTCAGCACGCATCACGCGTTGGCTTGGTTCGGCCGTATCGGAAATCCTGCCCTCGCTGATCGTCGTCGCTGTCCTGCTGCTGATCTGGGAACTTGCGTGCTCGGGTCCCAAGGCCAGTTTGCCGGCGCCCTCGCGCATCTGGAAAGAAGCCAAGGATCTCATCATCGATCCGTTCTTCGTCAATGGTTCGCAAGACATCGGGCTCGGCTGGCGTGTGCTGACCTCGCTCCAACGCGTGGCCATCGGGTTTGGCTTCGCATCGGTCATCGGCGTTTTACTCGGGGCGCTTGTCGGTCAAAGCCAGTGGGCGACGCGCGGACTAGATCCCATCTTTCAAGTGCTGCGCACCGTGCCGCCACTCGCGTGGCTGCCAATCTCGCTCGCCGCCTTCCGTGATAGCGCGCCATCGGC
>JANLXZ010000325.1:0-22910 GCA_031365375.1 Hyphomicrobiaceae bacterium
CAGCAAGGCCAAGCAGGCGCAGAGCCGCGTCAAGGCGCTCGCCCGCATGAAGCCGATCGCTGAGCAAACCGAAGACCGCGTGATCCCCTTCAACTTCCCGAAGGCGCAAAAGCAAATTGCCAGCCCGCTGATCCGGATTGAAGGCGCGGTCGCTGGCTACAGCCCGGACAAGCCGATCCTGCGCAATCTCGATCTGCGCATCGACCATGACGATCGGATTGCATTGCTCGGCCAGAACGGTAATGGCAAGTCAACCTTCGCCAAGCTTATCGCGGGCAAGCTCGAACCACTTGCGGGAGCGGTATTCGGCACCAAAAAGATCGACGTCGGATATTTCGCGCAGCACCAGTTGGACGAAGTTTCGTCCGAAAAAACACCGTACGATTATATCCAGGAAATGATGCCCGAGGCCACCGAGGCGCAAAAGCGCGCCAAGCTCGGCCAGTACGGTTTCGGCGTGAACAAGTTCCTGACCAAGGCCGACGACCTGTCCGGTGGTGAGAAGGCGCGCCTGCTGTTCATGCTCACAGCGTACAAGGGGCCTCACCTGCTGATCCTCGACGAGCCGACGAACCATCTCGACGTCGACAGCCGCGAGGCGCTGATCCACGCCCTGAACGAATTTGAGGGCGCGGTTGTCCTGATCAGCCACGACCGCCATCTGGTCGAAGCGTCAGCCGACCGGCTGTGGATCGTGCGCGATGGCACCGTCAAGGATTACGACGGCGACATGGACACGTACCGCGATCTTCTGCTGTCGGAGCGCGGCGGAAAGGGCAAAGCGAAGGCCAACGGCGTCGATACAAAGGCCGACAAGGCCGAGCAGCGCCGCACCGCCGCCAATCGCCGCAGCGATTTGGCACCGCTGAAGAAAGCCATCGTCGCCGCCGAAAAACAGATGGCGCAGTTCAACAAGGACATTGCAGCACTCGACGCACAACTGGGCGACGCTGGGTTGTACAAGCGCGATCCCGCACGAGCGCAGAAACTTTCGATCGAGCGCGGCATTTTGACGAAGTTACTCGGCGATGCCGAAGACAAATGGTTGAAGGCGACCGAGACCTACGAAATGGCGGCGGCTGCGTAGCGATCTGCAAGGAGGTATCTTCCGTGAGCGAAATTGCTGGCGATCGCTCCTTGCACATCGATACGCTCGTCTCGCCGTTCGGCGGGCTGATCGGCCTTACCCATTGCCCGGGACGGTGTGGTCTTGACAGCGGTGGTCATCGTTGGGAGCGCGATCTCGAACAAGATCTAACATCGATCGAGGCTTGGCGAGCGGACGTCGTTGTTACGCTCATCGAAACAGCAGAGTTTGCCAAGTACGGCGTAGCGCATTTCCCCGACGCGATACGCCGCCGCAGTTTTATCTGGCACCATGTGCCGATTGCGGACTTTGCAGCCCCCGACGCGCGTACATTGATCGCTTGGCAAAAAGCAGAGCCGGTTGTGCGCGAAACCCTCGCGCGAGGCGGCCGTACGTTGTTCCACTGCGCCGCCGGCCTCGGTCGCACCGGTAGTATGGCCGCCAAACTCTTAGTGGATATGGAATTATCGCCGGCCGATGCAATTGCCTTGGTAAGATCGCACCGCCCTGGTTCGATCGAAACGGCAGCGCAAGAGGCGTTCGTAACCGGCGGAGCTCGACTTTTACCGAGGCTTATAGCCAACCCGCGGTGTAACGTAGGGTGACCGGAGTCTAAGGGCTGTGGGCTTACCGCCGGCTACTCGGCGGCTTCTGCTAAAATTGGTTTGGGCAGGGCGGCATCAATCTGCTCCATAACGAGCTTGACGCCAAACCCGCCAAATGGTGAGCGGAATAGCAGAAGTTGATAGCCGTAAGCCTCGGCAATATCGCCCGCGATCGCAAGTCCTAGTCCGGCACTATCGCGCGAACGGCCCATAGTCGCGCCCCGCCGCATGATGATATCGAACTGATCCTCGCGGACGCCGGGCCCATCGTCCTCGATTGTCAATTCGCGACACGGCATGCCCTGGGCGGCTATGCGCACGCGCGAGTTCGTCCATTTCAGAGCGTTTTCAAGTAAACTCCCGAGCAGTTCGTGCAGATCATCACGATCCATAGCGACACGGGTAAAGTCGTCGATGTCGACGTCCCATGTGATATCCCCCCCTCGCGGCGCACGTTGCAGCGTCTTGACAACCTGCTCCACGGTTCGACGCAAAAGCACATCTGCGGCCTGCGGGCGGCGGCCTGCGATTTGTGTGCGAGCAATTTCTCGGCCGACATGGTTCTGCATTCGGTTTGCAAGAACTGAAATTTCTCTCGCTGCTTCGAGATTGCCTTTTTGCGCCAGGTCGCGGGCGATCGAATTCAGTGCGGTCAACGGCGTCTTGAGGCCATGGGCAAGATCGCCGGCTCGCGCGCGCGCTTTCAATATCGATCGTTCCTGGCTGTCGATCATGGAATTGAGGTCGGCCACAAGCGCCGTCACTTCGTCTGGAAATTTGCCGACGAGCCGGTCCTCTTGTCCATTCTGAACCGCCGCCAGACGTTGCCGCAGAAAATGCATGGGCTTCAGTCCGACTGCCACTTGTGCCCAGGCGGCGGCGATTAGACATGCACCGAGAACCCCTAGCGAAATCGCCAGATCCAGCCTGAATGCCGAAACTGCATTGTCGATTTCGGAGTGGTCGATCGCAGCCGCCAGCCGCAATCGGTGATCCTTACCCTGAAAATTGACGGTGACGTCGCGCACCACGAGTTCGATCTGCCGCCCGCGCGGTCCGGGTACGTCGATACAGATCGGAATGTTATTGCTGGTCGCTGCTACCTTGGAAAGATCAAGTCGTTCGTCACCAAGCGATGGGGATGCGGCGACAACGGTATCGTTTTCCTGAACCTGCCAGTACAGCCCACTGAATGGTAGTTCGAAGCGAGGATCGGGCAGGACGCCTGAAACAGTAATTGCTCCATCCGCATCCAACTCGACGAGCGCCGAAATTTGGCGGAGGTGATGGTCGAGCTCCCTCTCTATTCGGGTCTCGACATGATGGGCAAAGATCTGGGCGAGCGACAAACCAGCCAACGCCAAGGCCACCAGTATTGAAAGGGCGGCCGCGACTAGAAGACGGGTACGTAGCGAGCTGAATCTCATGGCCGGACCGTCGTGGTTGGTGATTTCGACGTTGCCTCATTCAGAATGTATCCAAAGCCGCGCCGCGTCTGGATTATGTCGACCTTCATCTTGCGCCGCAACCGTCCCACGAGCACTTCGATGGCATTACTGTCTCGCTCGAAGTCTTGCGCATACAAATGCTCGGTTAATTCCATTTGCGAAACGGCGCGCCCCGGTTTCATCGCCAAATAACTAAGGAGGCGAAATTCCAAGGGCGTCAATGGGACCGCAGTCCCGTTCACGGAGACCCGCATGTGACGGATGTCTATGGTTACCGAACCCAGGTTTATCACCGGCGCTGCGTGACCCGCAGTACGGCGGATAATCGCATGCAGCCTTGATAAAAGTTCATCCATTTCAAACGGCTTGGGCAAATAATCGTCGGCCCCGGAATCGATACCTTCAACGCGCTCACGCCACGTTCCCCGGGCGGTCAGGATGATGACCGGCATAGAGCGCTGAGCCGCCCGCCAGCGCTTCAGGACCGATAAACCGTCGAGCATAGGCAGCCCGAGATCGAGAATTGCCGCGTCATAGTCCTCGGTATCGCCGCGGAACCAGGCATCATTGCCATTGTCGACGGCATCGACGACAAAACCAGACGCTGCCAACGCACGAACGATATCGCGCCGGATCAACTCTTCATCTTCGACGACTAGGATTTTCATTACCTACCCTCGATACTCAAGACCTCGCCTGTGCGGGCGTTCATGCGCAATCGAATTAAACGGCCTTCCGAATTGATAATGCGGACCCGGTAAACAGGCGTCTCGCCGGAGCTGTCGAATTGCAAACCGACGACGTCGCCCGGAACGCGCGCCTCTGCACGCGCCATGATGTCGGACTGTGACTTGCCATAGCCTTGTGGCGCGCCACGACCGGATCGACCGTTCGCCGCGCCGTGACCACCCTCCCCGCCGCGCGCGCCTGAACCAGAATGGCCGGAACCTGAATGTCCCGACCCTGACGAGGAAGAGGAACCTGAACCTGACGAACCTGAACCGCCAGATGAACCGGAGCCGCCGGAAGACCCAGATCCGCCGCCCCCGCTACCGCCGCCGCCGCTTCCGCCACCCCCATCGCCACCTCCGCCGCCTCCGCCTCCGCCGCCTCCGCCCCCGTTCGCAAAGGCGGCGATAGCCGGCAAAAACACAGCTAACATCGCAGCAACGGTCAGCACGTGCGACTGCTTGTGTGTGGCCCAGTTTCGCATCAATTCAAGCCCGCTCGAATGGTCTACAGCAACCGACGATAGTCCTACACTTCGCCTGACTTTAGGCTGACACCCTGGACAACGGATGGCAGCATTATATACGCAGACAGCTTACTAATCGTTGATCAATTCCTGGCGCACGTGCAGATACACCCATCGATTCTGAAATAATCCTAGACATTTCCGATGCTATCCAAAATCCCAAATCGCAACATTCTACTCCCGGCCTAAACCGTTCATTTACGGTTGTGGGGCAATCTCGATGTTGTTGAGTGAGTTGCCGATCACTGAGTGTGCGGAAACGGATCAAGAGTCGGATCCCCGCTTGCCTCGGCCCGGCACATGTCTGTTGCGTCAGTCCCCGAGTACATCATGACCAAGCGCGTTCTTGTCGTCGATGACGATCCCGTACAGCGTCGCCTTTTGGAAGAAACCATCAAGCGGTTGGGCTTTGAAGTCCGCACCGCCTCGAGCGGCGAACAGGCCGTCGAAATTCTCGAAGGCCCTGAGCGGTCGTCGATTTCCCTTGTCCTCCTTGATCTCGTTATGTCCGGCCTGGACGGTATGGGCGTGCTCGATCGCGTCGCCGCCAAACCTGGCATTCCACCGATTATCGTGCAAACAGCGCACGGCTCCATCGAGACCGCCATTCAGGCGATGCGTGCAGGCGCCGCCGACTTCGTGATCAAGCCGGCAAGCCCCGAGCGGCTCGAAGTCTCAATGCGTTCAGCCTTAAAGATCGAGGCGTTAGCTGTTGAAATCGTGCGCATCAAGAAGAAGGTCGAAGGTACACTGACGTTCGGCGACTTGATCGTCCAGGGCGACGGCATGGCCCGCGTAATCTCGCTCGGCAAGCGCGCTGCAGCCTCCAATATCCCGGTGTTGATCGAAGGCGAAAGCGGCGTCGGCAAGGAGCTGATCGCCCGTGCCATCCAGGGCGAGAGCGAGCGTTCGGGCAAGCCGTTCGTCGTCGTCAACTGCGGCGCGATCCCCGAGAACCTCGTCGAAAGCATCCTGTTCGGCCATGAAAAGGGCTCGTTCACCGGCGCCACGGATAAGCGCATCGGCCGCTTCCAAGAGGCAGACGGCGGGACACTGTTCCTCGACGAAGTCGGCGAGCTCCCGCTTGAAGCGCAGGTGAAGTTATTGCGCGCGCTGCAAGAAGGTGAGATCGACCCGGTCGGCTCCAAAAAGCCGGTGAAAGTCAACTTCCGGCTGATTTCGGCCACCAATCGCGACATGATCCAGCTCGTCAAAGAAGGCAAGTTCCGCGAGGACCTCTACTACCGTTTAAACGTCTTCCCGATCTTCGTTCCACCACTGCGCGAGCGTATTGGCGACGTGCCGGAGTTGGCGACGCACTTCCTGGCCCGGTTCGCGGCCGAAGAAGGTAAACGCATCAGCGGCCTGACCGACAACGCTCAACGCTTGATCACGTCTTACAGCTGGCCTGGCAACGTGCGCCAATTGGAGAATGCCGTATTCCGCGCCGTCGTGCTGGCCGATGGTCCTGTGTTGGGCGTATCCGAGTTCCCGCAGATTGCCGCTCACGTCGAAGGCTTCACGGCCGAAATGCCCGAGGCGCCAACTGTGCTGCAAAAGGCACCGGCCTACACCGGCCCGGCGGTTTTGGGTGCCGAAGCTGCGGTGCCGCAAACCGTATCGGTGGCGGGCGCATTGAACCGCAATTCGCTCGGCATCTCAGCGATCGACGACGCAGGGGAAATTCGCACGCTCGAAGCCATGGAAGCCGACATGATCCGCCTCGCACTTGGGCGCTATCGCGGCCACATGACTGAAGTTGCCAAGCGCCTCAAGATCGGCCGCTCGACGCTCTATCGCAAGATGCAGGACTACGGCCTCGAGCAGCATGCAAGTTGAATCTAAGTTGCCAGTGACGACGAGATAATGGGCGTGGCGAGCGATCGCCGCGCCTTTCAAAATTAAAGCCCAACAACCTCTGCATTAAGCCTTCGCCGCCGCGTAAGTGCCCCAATTATCAGGCTGTTCAATCACTCAGCTGGCAACCAGCGTCCGCGCGGTTTGTTTGGAGATTCGACATGCGTTTGCGATCGGCCCTCGGGCTGACCTCGGTTATCACCCTGCTGGCTCTCGGGGTGCTGAATGATGTCGCAACCGCCGAGGAAGGCCCCTCCCCAAGCTCCGAGATTACGAGCGTCGAACTCGAGCCACTGCCCGCGCCGGTTGCGATTGAGACGCCGGCTCAGGGGCTAGCGGTGATAGCGGCGCCAAATCCAATAAGCGCCCCTGACGAAACCGGGATCGAAATCATCGCGCCTGGCATAGCAACTCCTGACGTAGCGCTTCCCACCGACGCGTCGATCGAGCCCAATGCGCCAAATGTTACGGCACCGGTCGAGCAAACGCCCTCGGTGTTCGCGCTGGTTGATTCAATCGTGGCCGAGGTTCGCCAACGGCTTGCGCGCTCGTCGTCTGCTCTTGGCAAGGATGACCGCCAGGTCCTCCAGCGCGCCTACGCGATTGAAGGCGCAAAGCCGTTCTGGGTCGGCGAGAACGCGCTTACACCGCGTGGTCAGTCGCTGCTTGCCGAGTTGCAGCATGCCGATGATTGGGGCCTCAAGTCCGCCGACTTCGACGTTCCTACGGCGCCTTCATCTGATGCATCAGCCGAGCAACTTTCTGAACTCGAACTTAAGTTGAGCATTGCTGCACTCAAGTATGCACGCCATGCCCGTGGTGGCCGCGTGGACCCGACCCAATTGTCGAGCTACCTCGATCGCCGAGCCCAGTTGCTGCCGCCGAAGCGTGTGCTGGACGAGGTATCGGCTGCCGCCGACCCCGATGCCTATCTGCGCAAGCTGCATCCGCAGCATCCGCAGTTCGAGAAGTTGCGCCAGGCGTACCTCGCATTGCGAGATGCAAAGATCCCGGTCGAGGATGCCGCCGCCGCGCCCGAGCCCGCACTAAAAGGGCGCAAGGCAAAGGCCGAGGAGACCCGGGCGTCAGGTAGCGTTCGCAAGCTGTTGGCCAACATGGAAATGTGGCGCTGGATGCCGACGGAGCTTGGCGCCACCCACCTGATGGTCAACGTGCCAGAGTTCCAGTTTCGGCTGATCCGCAACGGCGAGGTGATCCACACCGAGCGGGTAATCACGGGCAAGATCGACACCCAGACGCCGATCTTCTCCGATATGATGGAGACCGTCGTTTTCAAACCGACCTGGAACGTACCGGACTCAATCAAGGTCAAGGAATTGCTGCCAGCGCTTTCGCGCAACCCCGCCGCACTCGCGCGTCAGGGTTTGCGGATTTCCCACAACGGCCGCGAAGTCGATCCGGCAACGGTCGATTGGGCGACGACCGACATACGGTCTTTCCATGTGTTCCAGCCGCCTGGTGAAGCAAATGCGCTCGGCATCGTGAAGTTCTTGTTTCCCAACAAACATGCGGTTTATCTGCACGACACGCCGACCAAGGCTCTTTTCAACTCGACGCGTCGCGCCTTTAGTCATGGGTGCATCCGCGTGCGCAATCCCGTGCGGTTGGCGGAACTACTGATGGAGAACGATCGCGGCTGGAGTGCTGCGCAGGTCAAAGCGCAACTGGCACCATCGGCCCCAGAGGCAGCGGACACGGCACTCTCGAAGAAATTCCCGGTTCACATCGCCTATTTTACCGCGTGGGCCAACGATGCTGGGGAGATCCAATATTTCAACGATGTCTACGGCTACGAGACCAACATAAACCTCGGGCTCGAAGGCAAAGCGCATCAGATCGTGAAACGGAAGGAGGACCAGCCCGCTCCTGTGCGGGCCGCGGTCGTCAGCCGCGTGCTTCAAACAAGGCCGTCACCCGTCGACAAGGACTGGATGAAGACGATTTTCAGGACATACTGATGATGACATCTCAAAGCCGATTGTTTGCTAGTTCGGCCCTTCACAATCAGCGGTCGTGACGCTAGTCTTCGATCATGACACGAGTGCGCAAAGCATTGCACCGCCGGCCGTTGGCCGGCTCACGGCCCACCACCGGCAGGCACCTTCACGCGCGCGCGCGCTCGACAAATAGCGCCTACCTAGACGGCCAACTGCTGATTGCAATGCCTCAAATGACCGACAAACGCTTCGCGCGGTCCGTTATTTACCTGTGCACCCATTCGGCGGAGGGTGCGATGGGATTGATTGTCAATCAACGCGCCAAGAACATAAGTTTTCCACAGCTACTGACCCAGCTCGGTATCGTGTCCAAGAATGCCTCTGAAACGGTGCCCCCGGAAATCCTGCTCCAGCAAGTGCATGTCGGCGGCCCGGTCGATACCAAGCGCGGGTTCGTCTTGCACAGCGCCGATTACTTTGCCGAGACGAATACGATGGCAATCGATTCCAGCATCAGCCTCACGGCGACCGTCGATATTCTAAAGGCCATGGCCAAGGGTAACGGGCCGGACAAAGCGATGCTCGCACTTGGATATGCGGGCTGGGGTGCGGGCCAGCTCGAGGCCGAAATCCAGCATAATGGGTGGCTTCACTGTCCAGCCGACCCGGAAATCGTGTTCAACCAGGACATCGATCTCAAATACGATCAGGCAATGTCGCTGATCGGCATCGACATGTCGCATTTCGTCAGCGACGCCGGTCACGCTTGAGCGCACTCTGGCGTAATTTCAACGACACTACGACTGCCGATCTCGACGCGCCACGTGCAACCCGTTTTAACGAATTTTACTGGTTTCAACTTCGCCACGATCAACGCGGCGAGAAAATTCCGTCTGACCGCCAGCCGACAAAATCCGAGCTTGTTCGACCCAGTTCTCGCGTTCGATGCGGCCGCGGAAATCAAGCACTTGGCTGACGCGGTCTATGTCTGCCGCCGACCAGTTGGCAATTTGCTGATAAGACGTCACGCCCATCGAATTCAATTTTTTCTCGATCAGCACACCAACGCCGCGAACCCGTTTTAGATCATCCACTTGAGCTGATTTCGCGCCGGCGCCTTGCCCTGCACCGGCGTAAGCCTCGGAACGCACCGAGGGCATACCGGACATATCGGCCGGGCGAGAGGTTGAAGATGCCGGCTCGACGCCAGTCTTAGAAGCGGTATCGCGAATTGCGTCTGACAAGCGGCTCGGCCGAGCGACGTCGAGGCCAGCGCCCCCAACCCCTAAGGACTGGCGTTGATCGAATTGACGCGAATAGGCTGTGTCCCCACCACGCGATAGGATTTGGGCCTGTTCAATCCAGCTCTCTCGCTTCACGCGGCCTTCTTGCCCGAGCAGGCGGTCAAAGCGCATCATATCGGCAGCGGTCCAACTCGCAATCTGGGCGTATCGGGTGACGCTTTGAGTGTTGAGGAGCTTTTCCACTTCGACATTGATGCTGCCTATGCGCTGGAGATCATCGCGCGCAGTAGAGGATAAGGCACCAAGACCTGCAGCAGCAGCCGACGCCGCAGCCCCCGCCAGTCCCGGCTCGGTGGTAGCGGAAGGCTTAGGTGCAGGTTGGGGCGCTACAGGGGCCGCGGATTTTTGCTCGACCGGGGCTGCTGCCTGGGCAGCCGGCTGAACGGCTACAGGCGCTTTCCGCGATTGTGCGAATGCTGCCCGATCAGACACCCGAGGCATTGTCGCGGCAGTAACGGTGGCCGGGTTACCGGCCGCAACCGCGACGGGCGGAACGGCTGCCGGAGTTGGCGGCAGGTTAGATTTCGGCATACCCTCGTCGACGGCAGATGATGAGGTCGTGGTCTCGCCGCGGTCTTTTTTACGCGCGTAGGCAGTCTCACCGCCGCGAGCCAGTATCTGCGCCTGCTCGATCCAATTTTCCTGTTCGATCCGGCCATTGAAGCCGAGCGCTCTAGAAATACGCGCCACATCCGATGGCAACCAAGACGCGATGTCCCGATAGCGTCCGACACCGAGCTTAATCAGCCGCGCACCCAGAGACGGATCGATCGAGCGTATCCGGGTCAAATCATCGGTCGCTGAGGCAATCGTCGCCGCTGCGATCGGTGCGGCCGCGCTCGCCTGTCCAGACGAGCTCGAAGCCGATGAAAGGTTCGGGCGCGGCGGCAACACTTGTGCAACCGGCTGCACCGGCCGTGCAGACGGCAGAGGCTGCGCAGGTAACGCCGCCGGTATCGGCGTCGCGATCGTCGCAGGTTTCGCTGTCGACGCAGCAGGTGTTGCCACCGGCGCAGTACTTGGCGCTGCCTGAGCAATCACGCCGGCGCTGATGACAGATGCCTGACTTGCTGGCGCGGTGCGATTGACCGGTGGCGCGGGCGGTGTCGGCGCCGGCATCTGCGGCGATGGCGGAGTTGGAGCTTGCATCTGAACGTTGACGGCCGGAACCTTTGTCAGAACCTGCTCGAAACGACTCGCGGCATCGGCTGCGGCTTGCGGCGACGTGCGCTCGATCGTCTCCAGGGCGATCGGTCTTGGATCGCCGCGCCGGATCGGTGGTGAAATGGGTGCTTGGGTCGCTAACCCACCGCTTCTAACCGTCGCGGCGGCGGGTTCAAATCTCAAGGCGTCGCGGGTGGACTTGGAGGTTGCAAAAAACGATCGTTTGACGAGACAGGCGGCCCATGCACCGAGAAAATAGGCGCCGAGCAAGAGGAGCGAGGTTTCTAGAATCAGTCTTGTCATCGATCAGAACTCACTGATGTATCTCAACGCTGAGGGGCAGTTACAGGTACTTAGGACACGTCACCCAGCACGTTCATCGCGCTGCTTCTATCGGCTTCAAAACGTTTTTCAGTTTTCAGCCCGGCCGCACGATATCCAGCCGACATAGCCTCCGATGAGGAAGGCAGCGACGATGTACCAGAGCAGCTTCACGACTAGATAATCCACGATTGCAAGCTCCTTGCCTCAATTGAACATCGCCCCGTGACACTTGGAGCCCTCAGTCGGCCTTCACTTCAAATTCGATACGCCGGTTTTTCGCTCGGTTTTCCTTGGTATCGTTCTCAGCAATCGGCCGCGTCTCGCCATAGCCCAGCGCCGTGAGACGAGCGCTAGCGATGCCAGCCGCCGTCAGATAGTCGAGCACCGATTTTGCGCGCCGGTTCGAGAGATTGGCGTTGCGTTCAGGAGTGCCCTCGGCATCGGTGTGACCTTGCACTTCAATTTGCGCCGACTTGCACGTGTTCATGACGTCGACGAGTTTTTCCAGCGTGGCGTTGCTCTGAGCATCAAGCTCGGCGCTGGCCCGCTTGAAGTGAATGACGCCTTCATTTTTCACTCGCGTCAACATCGTTTGACAGTTGTTCGCCTCTTGCCGCGTTGTCCGCGTGGCAGCGATCGACGGCGGTTCCACAACCACTGAACTTGCAGGAGCAACGGGGGCAGGTGACGCTACCGGTGCCGGAGGCGTGATCGGCTGCGGTGGGGGGCTGATAGCAACGACTGGTGCGGAAGCGGCGAGCTTGGCCGCGGCAGCATCAGCGGTCGCTTTAGCGGTTGCCGCATCCGCAGCGGTGTTCCGAGCGGCCTCGTCGGCTGCGGCCTGTGCTGCGGCAGCGTCGGCGCGACGTTTAAGTTCGGCCGCGGAGATGCCGGTGAAGGCGACCTTTACGTCGGAGGTGCATGCTTGCGCGGCCGCATTCGATACTTCGACAGGGACCCCCTGCGCAATCGATTCACTATCCGTGGAGCCTGAAACGACCAGCGTCCGGCCAGAGAGCTGTATGCGACCGTTGCCGAGACGGCCCAAGCCGACCAACCCTGCGAGCGTACATGTCTGCCAACCTTCAGGTGCACCCAGAGCGACCTCGAGCTTGTCCTCGATGCGCTGTCCCGCCAGCCGAGCCTTAACGGCTTCGAGGAGAGCTGCCTTCGCCGTTGGACTAGGCACATAGCCGGTCAGCGTGACGACTCCGCCAGTGGCACTTACCGAAGTGGTGAACGGGTCGATGGTCTTCAGGGGAACTTCCTTGATGCGTAACGCCTCGGACACCTTGAACGATGCCGGAACGTCCGCCTTGAGACCACGTCGGATCTCATCGACGGTCGCGGCGTCGACTGCAAGCCCACTGAGGTTCATCTGCGCATCGCGGATTTCTACGCCACCCTCCTCCAGGCGACCAAGCTTCGATAACGCCGCGACGACGCCCTGCATCCAATCCTTTGGCTCACCGGCAGCGATCTGCAGTCGATCGACGACGGCAGCCTTCGGGAATGCTTTCTTGGCTGCGGAGAAAATGTCGTCGCGAGCACGCTCATTGGGGACAAAGCCGATCAGTTGAACTTGGGTGCCGCTGAGACGCGCGCTCCACGTGTAGGGCTTGACCACTGGCGGCGTGACTTTGTCACTGCGCAACTTGATGCCTTGCGGCAGCGCGTTCTGCAACGCCGCTTTGACGTTGCGATATGCAGTGATGTCATCGGCTTCGCCTTCGATTTGAAGGTTCGTCGCCTCGAGGTCGACCCGGCTACCCGATTTCAGGCTCGCGAGTTGCTTCAGAGCAAAACTTACTCCGCCTTCCCAGACGGACGCGACGGGGGCGCCACGCGCCAGCTTCGTACGATCATCGATTTCACGGCTTGGAAATGCCGATTTAGCGTTTCCAACGATCGCTTGACGGGTCGCGGGTGTTGGCACGAACCCGGTCAGCCGGACACGCCCATCCGCTTGCAGTTGAGCACCCCAGACATAGCTCTTTTCTTCATCGAGCAGCTTCGATTGATCATCAAGCTGACGTACACCCCAAACGCTTCGTACAATTCCGGCGGCGCGAAGCTGATCGCTGTTGTCCACCGCCTGGCCACTCAGCGTTGCATTTCGGCCTTCGAAAGAAACAGTGGCCCAGCCCTGCCCCGCGTTCGTCAATGCGATTTCAGATTGCTGTTTCAACGCCGTCTCGATACCGCCGAACGTACCAAAAAACCAGTACATCAGGCCGGTGAGCACGGGTAACAGGAGCAGACCCCATAACCAACGGATCGGATTGCATTTCATAGTTTACGTCCCTACTCCCGACAACCCGACGAAACCAAATCTTTGCCTGCTCGCAACGAGCGTCGCGCGCCTATAACGGTGCGCCGTCGGCCACGCGCCCGGCACTTGGATCGTCGCGGCCGAAAATAACCCCACCGTCTTATAGCCATCGAGCCAAAATATTGGAAGCCGCCGTCGCCTGCAGTGCGGTGCCCGGCAGCAACACCACACCCAAAGTATTAGGTACACTTCTCATTGGAATTGGGATGCGGAGCATGTAACGGCGCCGCAAACAACTGTGGTTCCCTAGTCGACCGCAATCGCGCGTAGATCACCGCAAGCGGAGCGCGGTCCGTAGTCGACCGCTTAGCGTCGCAGCGCCGTTGGTCCGAATGTTTTCCGATCGGTCGAGGACCTTGCTTTCGGTTGGCATGTGCAGCGCGGCATTTGCGACGACATTCGCGAAATTATGTTCATACAAGAGCCTGTGTCGTGCTTCACGCAGCTGCGGCAGGCGGCTCTGCCACGGATCTTGTGCCAACAATTGGACTACTTTTTCAACTGCGGATGCGGGATCGCCGGTGTCGATCGTTTCATAGGAGCCGGCGGGGAAATATCGCCCAATCGATGGTGTGCCGGAAAATATTGGCAGCGCCCACCCGAGGTAAGCGTCGGCCAGTTTTTCACTCCAATAGTGCTCGTCGGCACTATTCTCAAGTACCAGATGGTACCGGCAGGCATCGATCGCGTCAGCCTTGTCAGGTACCGGGGCGAAGCCATTTCCGAATAACATCAACTGATCGCCGATGCGCTTTCGCAGCAACTCGATGAACGCCAGGCGCCGCCGATGCATCCGGGTTTGCTTTTTCGCCGAGATCACGGCCGATACGGCAAGCCGGCGAGGTTTTGGAGTTTGGCGTTCCAATGCTTGGAAATCGAGTGCAACACGCAGACAGCCGTCTCCGAAAACAAGTCCATAAAACCACGGCAGACCGCTTTGTCCACGCAGCAAACGTCCGCGATACCCCCAATGTCGATACGGCGAAACTACGGTTCCGAACTGATTGAGATAAGCAGTATTATAGCGTTTGATACTCCAAGGTTCACCGGTAATCAGAATGCGCCGCGCGATCGGCACGTTAGTCATCTGCCCCGTCGACGGTTCGTCGAAAACCGCGAGAACGTCGACGCCATCTGCGGCGTTCAACAAAAGTTGCGCGCAACCGATTTTGCCGTCACCGTTCGCCGTCTGTCGAAGCCACGGAACACCCGCATGGCGCGATAACAATCCGATCTTCAAGCCGATGCACCTTCTAGCCACTTGATTGAGACGCGCTCGAACGTCACTGTCAAAACGCTGGCCGCTGCAGGAATGACACGATGACCGACGACCCAGGCATACTGGTCGACCGTATTTACCGCTACCCAGTCAAGGGCTTGACGCCGCAAAAGCTCGATCGTGTGACGCTGACCGCGGGCGAAACACTCCCGTTCGATCGTGCATTCGCGATCGAAAATGGACCGGGACGCTTCGATCCGACCAACCCGCGCCATCTGCCGAAGATTTCATTCCTCATGTTGATGCGCGACGAGCGGTTGGCAACACTCGACACCCGATTTGACGACGTTACTCAGACGCTCACGATTTTCCGGGCTGGAAAGCAGGTCACTCGTGGGGATTTACGAACGAAAATGGGCCGCACCATGATCGAGCAATTCATGGCGGCTTACATGAAGGATAGCTTGCGGGGCGCGCCAAAAATTGTTTCGGCACCGGACCACAGCTTCTCCGACGTCGCCATGAAGTGCCTTCACATCGTAAACCTCGCCTCCGTCCGCGAGCTTGAACGAACGGCTGGCAAGCCTGTCGACCCATTGCGATTTCGAGCCAACCTCTACATCGATGGGGCCGAGCCCTGGGCTGAACTCGGGTGGTTAGGTCTCGAACTCGCGGTTGGCGACGTTCGACTTGAGGTGGTCAAACGCACGCAACGATGCGATGCGACCAACGTCAACCTCGAGAACGCCACGCGCGACATGGCACTGCCCGCAATTTTACAACGAACATGGGGGCACACTGATTTCGGCATTTATGCCAAAGTCACCGTCGGAGGGGCCCTCGCCCCTGCCGACAGCATTCGCGTAACCTGACCCGATTACGGCCAAGCACTTTTCAGGTCTCACTCTTACCCGGTTCGTCGGAAGATGGCTCGTCCGCTGCAATCGCGGGCACAGCTGCTTCGCGTTTCGGACGACGCACGGGCCGGCGCAAGAATTCGGGCTGCTCTTGTTGAGCATCAGCGAACCGGTCAGGAGCAGCGACCGCTGCCGCACGACGCCGGGGCACCGGGGCCTCTCGCGGCACGGCTACGGGATCTGCCACGAGGACTGGCGCGGTTTCGTGGACGGGCGTTACCTCGTGAATAGGCGTGGAAGCCGGCAGCTCCGACGCGGCAGCGGGGGAAGAGCTGATCTCGCTTGCAACACGTTCTGCTGGCGGCCGATCGAACGATGGCCGATCAGCTGCAATCCGTTCCGGCCGATCTTGCGCGTTCCGCTCTTGCGGCGGCCGCTCCTGAGCGGGCCGATCTTGCGACGGCCGATTTTGAGAGGGACGTTCTTGATAGGATCGATCGTTATTCGGCCGATCGCCAGCGCTGCGGTCCGGACCCTGATTGCGGTCGAACCGCTCGCGGCGGTCATCGCGATTGACGTTGTATCCGCGCGACTGACCCTCGCCATAACGATCCCGACGACCACCGTCTCTTTGACCACCCTCGCGCTGGCCGCTATCGCGTTGGCCGCTATCGCGTTGGCCGCCTTCGCGCTGCTGGCCGCCTTCGCGTTGGCCGCTTTCGCGCTGCTGGCCGCTTTCGCGGTTGCCATCGTTGCGGCGGGGTTGCCGGTCTTCATAACCGCGCTGCTGACGCTCGTCGCGATTTCCGCGATCGTCTCGGCCGCCGCGATCTTCTCTAACTGGCTGATCCAGCGACCGGTCGGCAAATCGGTCGTTTGGCGCATCGAACATTCCAGGCTGCGGCTCCTGCCCCCGGATCGACCCTTCGCCGCCAGCCGCTTGATCCTCACCATACTCATCACCACCCTGATCGCTGCCAGCTTCGCCGGGCGCGCGTGGGCGGTACTGACCCTCGCCGCTCTGCTGCTGTTGTTCACGGTAGGCCATGATGATGCGATTATAATGCTCGGCGTACTGCAGATAAGCTTCAGCGAGAACGCTATCGCCAGACGACTGCGCGTCGCGCGCCAAAGTTGTATATTTTTCGGCAATGTGCGCCGGGTTGCCTCGGATCTTTACGTCCGGACCGTTCGACTCATAACTGCGGGCGAGCGGATTTTGCCCCTTGCGGTTATTGCTGACATTGCTTTGGTTGTGCTGGTTGCTGTTGTGCCCGCCATTACTCTGGCGGCCACGGCCCCTGCGATTTTGTTGTCCCTGCCTCATAGGCTTCCATTCTCAACGCTGGAGTTGTGTAGTTTTAGGCTGGCTTCAAAGCTTGCAGATGCTCGTCGTTGCATCCAAACCTCGTACGGTATGAGCTCGCCAACATCCCCGAACGCGCTCGCCTGACACCGGACGCATCTTCAAAGAAAAATATTCAACCTGCGCCTGCAAAGCCGCCCCGCCCGATATCGCTATTCGCCGCTGATGATCGATTTGATCTATGTCCTGATATGCGAGCGGGCATTCGAAGCCCTGTACGCTCAGCAAAGCGCTCAGACTTATAGCGACGACGCGTCGACCGAAATTGGCTCAAATGGCCGATCCGCAACGATCATGGTGCATATCATGCAACGGCCGGGCCGCAACGTCCGAACGCTATTGTTCAATGCGACGATTTAGACAATACCGTGACCAGTCGCTGATTCCAATAGTTATTTGGTTCAAGATTACCGAAGTGTTTTTTGCGCAACACAACGTGCATTACCACCGAGATCGTTAATTATGGTTGGAGCTGCCCAACCGACCGATCGTCCCACAGATTTAAACAATTCGACGACGTCGCCAGACTGCTCACTTCCGATCTCAAAAAAAGCATAACCCTTTGGCACCACATTGACAATACCGGCTGCGATGCGGCGGTAAAGTCTTAATCCGTCCACTCCACCATCGAGAGCCAAAATTGGATCATAGCACTTCACATCGGGATGAAGTCTCGGAATTTCAATAGTCGCAATATAAGGCGGATTTGACACCAGGATATCGAAATCCTCGTTAAATCCGTCGAGTGCGTCAGCAATTCGAACCGACATTCGCGCCGATACGCCATGCCGAACTGCATTTCGCTCGGCCATCTGCAGGGCTTCCGGACTGATGTCGGTGGCAATCCCCGTTGCATTCGGGAGCTCGGCAAGCAGCGTGACGATGAGGCAGCCAGAGCCCGTGCCAACGTCGAGAATGCGTAATGGCTTACCAAGATAAGCAGACGAACGGGCAACTTCCAACACGCAATCGATGAGGGTTTCGCTGTCGGGACGGGGATCGAGAGTCGCCGGCGAAATGTCGAATCTTCGGCCATAAAATTCCCGCCACCCCAAGATGCGCGAGACCGGCTCCCGCGCGATGCGTCGCCGCGCAGCTCGTGTTACGGCCTCGGCGTTATCGAGAATTGGTCTCCCAGGGTTCGAAATTAGAACGGTAGCGTCGATCGCCAAGATTTCCGATAGAAGCAGTCGTGCATCGAGCGCTGCCGTATCGATCCCAACCGCTTGGAACGCCCGGATCATCGATCGGTAGGCATCGCCGAGCGATTGACCGGAAGAAACACAAAATTCGGCCGGGACGTTTGCAGCTGGGTGCATCATGCGTTGGACTGCGCGATTTCAGCGAGCTGACTAGCCTGCGCGTCCGTTGTCAATGCGTCGACCAGTTCGTCAAGCACCGCGCCCTCCATCATGGCATCGAGCTTGTGCAGCGTCATATTGATCCGGTGGTCCGTAACGCGGCCCTGGCCAAAGTTGTAGGTGCGTATTCGCTGTGAGCGATCGCCAGAGCCCACTTGATCCTTGCGCGCGCTCGAACGTTCGTTGGCCAGACGCTCACGCTCTGCCTCATATAACCGGGAGCGCAGGACTTGCATCACCAGGCGCCGGTTTTGGTGCTGCGATTTTTCCATCGAAACAATCACGATTCCGGACGGAATGTGGGTCAGACGTACGGCGGAATCGGTCTTGTTGACGTGCTGGCCACCCGCGCCCGACGCCCGCATAGTATCGATCCTGATATCTTCGGGGCGGATGTCGATATCGACCTCCTCTGCTTCGGGCAGCACAGCCACGGTTGCCGCAGATGTATGAATGCGTCCGCTCGCCTCCGTTGCCGGTACGCGCTGAACACGGTGTACGCCCGATTCGTATTTAAGCCGTGCAAATACGCCCCGCCCGGTGATCGAGGCGATCACCTCTTTGTAGCCGCCCAGGTCGCTTTCCGACATTGAAATGACGTCGACTTTCCAGCCCTTGGACTCTGCGTATCTCGTGTACATTCGAAAAAGGTCGGCGGCGAACAGCGCAGCCTCGTCACCCCCGGTCCCGGCGCGCACTTCGATGATGGCGCTCTTTTCGTCTGCGGCATCCTTCGGCAAGAGTTGGATCTTGAGGTCGTGCGATAGATTTTCGATGCGTGCCTTTAGCGCATCGCTCTCTTCCCGGGCTAACGCCGCCATTTCGCGATCTTGTCCGGGTTCGGTAAGCATCGTCTCGAGATCCAAAAGTTCGGCTTGGCTGGCGCGCAGCAACCGGATCGCTTCGACCACGGGTCCGAGTTCGGCAAACTCCTTCGAGAGCTTTACGAACACCGCTTGCGTCAGCGTCGACGACAATTGTGCCTGTAGCGCGTCCCAACGCTGAACCAGGCGGTCTAGTTTCTCAGCAGGTACTGTCATCATGGCAGAGGCATCCGGACGCGAGCATCGACGATGGCAAAGATGGCGATCCTCGCTATAATTCGATGCTGTCGCCTTCGGCGAAATTGTGCAGATCGGACCGCAATGAGCCCGTCCGCGTGGCGAGCCACTCGGTCATGCGCTCCTCGATCCGGCTGGCATCGAGCGATCGCAGCATGGCTTTGACAGGCCCGATCGAAGCCGGCGACATCGAAATCGACCTAAACCCGATTCCAATCAGCGCCATCGCTGACAACGGGCGCCCTGCCAGCTCGCCGCACAGCGTCACCGGTATACCGTGCTTCTCGCCGGCCTCGACGATTTGGCGCAACGCGCGCAGACCAGGCACTGACAATGCGTCATACCGGTTGGCAACGCGACTATTGCCACGGTCGGCCGCGAACAAAAACTGCATTAGATCGTTACTGCCGACCGACACGAAGTCGACACGTGGCATCAAAGCGTCGAGCTCGAACAGCAAACTCGGAACTTCGATCATCGCTCCGATCCGGACAGCGGTGGGGGCGGCCCACGTCCCACGCTCGATCATCAACGCTTGCTCGCGCGCAATCAGTCGGCGCGCCGCATCCATTTCTGCGACCGAGGATATCATCGGCACCATCAGATTGAGTGTGCGCCCGCCTGCGGCGCGCAGAAGCGCTCGCACCTGGGTGCGAAATAACCCCGGCCGATCGAGCGACATACGAATTGCCCGCCAACCGATCGCGGGGTTCTCTTCCTTCGGCTGGCGCAAATAGGGCAGCGTCTTGTCACCGCCGATATCGAGCGCCCGGAAAACCACCGGCTTGTCGCCCGCTTCTTCGAGGATTTGCCGGTAGGCGAGTGTCTGACGCTCGAGCCGAGGGAAACTATCGGCAATCATGAACTGCAACTCGGTGCGGAACAAGCCGATGCCGTCGGCGCCGCATTCGATCAGGTGCGGCATGTCGACGAGGAGACCGGCGTTGATGCGCAGGTCAATCGTGCAGCCGTCTTTCGTTACCGCCGGTTGATCGCGCAGGGCACGATATTGCTGCTGACGACGCGCCCGGAAACGCGCCTTGTCGGCGTAGGCGGCGACCACATCGGCCGGCGGGCGAAGATGGACTTCGCCTGACTCGGCGTCGACGATCACTGCATCGCCGGTGGACACCCGCTCGATCAGTCCCCGCGCATTGCCGACGGCTGCCAACCCGAGCGCCTTGGCAACGATTGCAACGTGACTCTGTCCGCTGCCATCTTCGATGATCAGTCCGCGCAGCCGCGACCGGTCATAGTCGAGCAATTCTGCGGGGCCCATGGTGCGCGCGACCAGGATCGTGTCGAGCGGCAGGTCGAAGTTTTCTCGCGCAGCGTTTTCCCGTCCGGCCAGCAGCCGCAGCAACCGGTCCGATAAGTCGTCGAGATCACGCAGGCGCTCGCGCCAGTAGGGATCGTTTTGTCGCAACATGCGCGACCGTGTCGAGTTCTGCACGCGCTCGACCGCGGCTTCGGCCGTCAAGCCTTCCTTGACCGCCTCCCGCATGCGCCGCAACCAACCTTTATCGTTGGCGAACATGCGGTAGGCTTCAAGCACGTCGCGATGCGCACCGGCCATCGCCAGCGTCTCGTGCGAGAGCAGCTCATCGAGATTACTGCGCAGGCGCACCACGGCAGAATCGAGCTTGAGCACTTCTGCGACAGGATCATCCGATAAAAGCTTAGTTACGACGACACGCGGCTCGTGCAAAACGACGTGCCCCAGCGCCAGCCCCTCGGACATCGGCTCGCCCTTGATGGCGGTCGGTTGAATACGGCCGCCGTCGAGTGCTGCGCCGGCGCCCGCAACCGCGCCGGAGACGATCTGCTCTGCAACCACCATGGCCGTGGTCTGCAGAACTTCCACATCCTCCTCGGAGTACTCGCGCAGCGTGCGATTTTGCACGACGAGCACACCGTAAACTGTTCCACCGCGCACGATCGGAACGGCAAGCAGGGAGTGATAAATCTCTTCTCCCGTCTCCGGACGATAGGAGAACGCAGGGTGGTTCTGCGCATCGGGTTCGTTGACAGGGGTTGCAAGCTCGGCGCAGCGGCCAACGAGACCCTCGCCGCGCTTCATGCGCGTCGTGTGGACGGCGTGCGGATTGAGCCCTTCGGTCGCGAACAACTCGAGCGAGCCATCCTGACGTTTGAGATAGATCGAGCACACTTCGGCGACCATCAGCCCGGATATTTGACGCACGATCTGGTCGAGACGTGATTGACCATCACCGGTTGCGGCCATGATTTCGCGCAGCCGCCGCGTGATCACACGTAGCGCCGGCTCGGTCGAAGAAGTGCGCAGCTCGTCCCCGCGTCGGGTCTGCATGATCTTCTGCCGTTTGCCCCTCCGCCTTCGAAAAGCGGTGTTAAAACGCGAAAAGCCTGCAACAGCGTCGAAAGCTAGTTCTGCTGCATGGCCGGTTCATCAAGCGCCGATGATGATCACTGGTGCTCGTCGTCGTATCGATCGCTAGTCTTTATCGAGCCCGTAGAGTGTATGCAGTGTACGGACTGCGAGCTCAGCATACACCGCATCGATCAACACACTGATTTTAATTTCGGATGTCGTAATCGCTAGAATGTTTATACCCTTATCGGCCAGGGCTTTGAACATTTGCGCGGCCACCCCGGCGTGGCTGCGCATGCCAACGCCAATTACCGATACTTTAACGACATCGGCAGAGCTTTTCACTTCGAAATAGCCGATCGCGCCTTTTGCGCCCTTCAAAACCTCGAGCGCGCGCGGTAATTCGGCCGCCTGAACGGTGAAAGTCATATCCGTGTGTTTGCCGTCTGCCGACAGATTTTGCACAATCATGTCGACATTGACGTTGGCATCGGCAAGCGCTCCGAAAATCGTAGCGGCGATGCCCGGCTTGTCGGCGACCTTCACGATCGTGACCTTGGCCTCATCCTTGGCGAAGGCAATGCCGCTGACAACTTGTTGTTCCACTATCTCATCCTCGTCACAAACAATGGTACCGATATCTTCCCAATTACTCGAACCTCCGACGGCGGGGATGGCATCCGGGGAAACGAAACTGGATAGCACCCGCGTTCGCATCCGGTGAACCATAGCTAATTCGACCGATCGGGTCTGCAACACCTTCGATCCGAGCGATGCCATTTCTAGCATCTCCTCGTACGAAACCTTCGGCAGGCGGCGCGCTTTGGGCACGACCCGAGGGTCGGTCGTATAAACCCCATCGACATCCGTGTAGATGTCGCAAATGTCAGCCTTAAGGGCGATTGCCAGGGCCACCGCACTGGTGTCGGATCCACCACGGCCCAGCGTCGCTATGCGCTTGCGCTCCGGTTCGATGCCTTGAAACCCGGTGATGACGGCAACCTCGCCGCCAGCCAATCGCCGGCGCAATTCAGCACCTTCAATTCCCAATATGCGGGCCGATCCGTGCGCCTTGTCGGTCAACACCGGCACTTGCCAGCCTTGCCACGAGCGCGCCTGAATACCGATCGACTGGAGAACGATGGCCAGTAACCCCGCGGTCACCGTTTCCCCCGAAGCGACCACAGCGTCGTATTCCCGCGCGTCGTGCAGGACCGATGCCTCCCGTACCCACGAAACAAGCTGGTTCGTTACGCCAGTCATCGCCGAAACGACGACCGCAACTTGATTACCGGCGTCCACTTCGCGCTTTACGTGACAAGCGACATTTTTGATGCGCTCCACGTTGGCGACCGACGTTCC
>JANLXZ010000355.1:0-2456 GCA_031365375.1 Hyphomicrobiaceae bacterium
GAGTCATGGCAGCTCTACTGCCAGTAGTTCCAGTAAGGCGCGTTTAGTGCACGAGTAAGCACTGTCCAGCAGTGGTTTGTATATCCTGCCGGGCCCCGCGCCAGTCCCCAGTTGAAGCGTTCGCCAGTCCAGCGTCCGTAATCCGTCGATCTGCGTTTATGCAGCCGAACCAGCGTGAGCTCGTGTTCGTGCCCGCTTCCGCAATCGATCTCGCAGACGTTTGCGCCAACAGGTGCAAGCGATCGCCAGTACTTTTGTTTGGAGCGAACACCATGGCTTGGAACGACGAGCGCGTAGAGCTTCTCAAGAAGCTTTGGTCCGAAGGACTTAGCGCCAGCCAGATCGCAGGACGCCTTGGCGGCGTCACTCGCAACGCCGTAATCGGCAAAGTTCATCGTCTCGGGTTGTCCGGACGTGCAACGACGTCACGCATGAAAAGCCATCGACCACGCGCCAGAGTTGCGCAAACGCAACTGCAGCCGAAGCGCCTCGCAAAGCCGCGTTTCCAGTCGCAAGGAAACCCGGCGGTCCGCAGTCTCTATCCGATGGATGCCGAACCCTTCGTGCCGACCGTCGAAGAGTTGGATATTCCGCTGAACGAGCGTCGCACCATCGCAACGCTCACCGATTGCAGCTGCCGTTGGCCGATCGGAGATCCGCAGATGGCCGACTTCCACTTCTGCAATCGTGACAAGGTGCCGGCGCTACCCTACTGCGAATTCCACGCGCGCCGTGCGTTCCAGCCGCCGCAAGTCCGCCGCCGCGACCAGCGCGAGCCGGGCGAAGTTTCGCCAGCGTATTTGCCACGTCCGGCCACCAAGGTCGAACCGGCGGGCGCTTGAGCAAGTAGATCAGTTACGAGCAGACCTGGCGAAAGCCGGTCTGCTGGTGGGGGAGGCCGGACGCGATCGGGGGATCGCTTCCGGCCATTTTTTTATGTGCCGTCGGACAGCGTGGTCATGATCCGGCTGGACCGAAACCTTATTTTCCGGTTTTCATTGCCCTGCGGGAATTGCCCGCGCATGTTTCAACCCCAGAATGTGGACGGGTAAGGACGACGAACGATGGCGCGCGACGGATCAGACGAGCAAATGCCAAAATTCGACATCAATGCGGAAACGCTGCCTCGCGAAATTGAGGAAGCAGCTTTGGGATCGGGCGGCTATCCTTACGACAAAAAGCTCAAGCGCGAGCCCTACGAGGAAGATCTCGTCGCGCTCCAGATCGAGCTCGTCAAAATGCAAGCGCATCTGCAAAAATCGGGCGGCCGATTGTTGATCGTCTTCGAGGGGCGCGACAGTGCCGGCAAGGGTGGTTGCATTTCGAGCATCCTCGAATTTCTTAATCCGCGTCACGCCCGTTCGGTTGCGTTGAGTAAGCCGACCGAGAATGAAGCTGGCCAGTGGTACTTTCAGCGCTACCTCGCTCATTTGCCCTCGAAGGGCAATATCGTGTTGTTCGATCGCTCCTGGTATAATCGTGCCGGCGTCGAGCGCGTGATGGGATTTGCCAATGCCGATCAGGTCGCCAATTTCCTGCGCGAGGCGCCCGAGCTTGAAGAGATGCTTGTTCGCGATGGCATCCGTCTCTTCAAGTTTTATCTGACCATCGGCCGCGAGATGCAGCTCCAGCGCTTCCATGAGCGCAAGCAAAACCCACTGAAGCAATGGAAACTGTCGGATATCGACATCGCAGCGCTTTCCAAATGGGACGAGTACACGACCGCGCAACATGAAATGTTCCGCTTTACCCACACGCCGACGTGCCCGTGGACCGTGATCCGCGCCAATGACCAGCGTCGCGCGCGGCTGGAGGCGATCCGGTGTATTTTATCTTCGGTCGACTACGAAGGTCGCAATAAGAAACTCATCGGCAAACCGGATCCGAAGCTGGTCGGTGCGGATGCGGATTTTTTTTACGGTACATAGCGCACCAGCGTCGAATGTTTATTCGAAAAGTTTGAGTTGCGCGTCGGCAGCGCGTTGACGTTTGCGCATGACCCGGATTTTCGCCAATACCCAGGCGAGAGAAAACAGCAGGCGGATCAGCGTCAAGCCGTAGAACATGCGGAACATGAAACTGTACCAGACGAACCAAGGGTTTTGCCGGTTCAGATAGAGATGCGTCACCCGCATGTCAAAGTGCTGCATGAAGTCGAACAGTCCCCCGCGCAGCATCAGATCAATCGTAAAAAATGATGTCGCAATCGGCCCGGCGATCACCGGTGTTTTCCCATCCGAGAAGATCGAATAACCCTCGGCCTGCAACAGCAGGCAGCTGATCGTGAAGAGCACGTAAAACACGATCATCGATACGCCGATCCACCGGTAGTAAAAGAATGCGCGCCGCAGTGTCTCGCGCGAGAACGAGTAATCGACCCAACTGTCGATTTCCTCTTGCCGCTCCTGATGCGTGAACACGATGTAGATCGACATGATCGACATCGCGGCCGTGAG
>JANLXZ010000383.1:0-1697 GCA_031365375.1 Hyphomicrobiaceae bacterium
GCCCGGTGAACCACGTCGTCCTGAACGCTCAAAAAACGGACAGGTTGAAGACGCAGCCATTGTTCGATCTAGCTGGAATCGCCGTGCGCAGCTCTGATCCTCAACCTTTCACGGTGATCGAACGCGAAGCCCTTATCGCCGGTCGGTGCTCGAACCCGTATTTTTGGGATCCAATCCTGCATTCGCCACTTTGCGTGTCCGCAGTCTCGCGCATTAAAGCGTTGTCCTCGGCTCGCCTCTATTCGCTCCTGGCGATTTCGGCCTTCAGGCATCCGTTAGCCTATGCTGCGCATCGTGCAGCGCATATCAATATGACGGAACGGCTCTGGACCCCGCGCAACCTAATTGGCGCGAGTCCTCCGCCGGATGAGCAGCCCAACGGATTTGGTCTTTCCAGTTCTCGCAATATTGTCGCGAGAGAGTATTTCGGACTCGCGGAAGCCTATTCAAGAACTTTTATTGGCTGGCCCATTTTCTGGACTATCTCGGCGATATTATTGTTTCCTGTCGCCGTCAGAAGACAAGACGCTGCGGGCTTGATTAGCCGTGCGGTTTTGGCGTCCGCTCTCGTTCTCGAAGCGAGCTTCGTGTTCGTCAGCATCGCAGCGGAGTTTCGTTACCATCTTTGGCCGATGCTCGCGACAATGCTCGCTGCTATCTTACTTTATGATGGCCGAAATATTGGAAGGGCCATAATTTGGGGTGGCATTCTGTTAGTGCCGATTTCAATCGGAACCTTAGCTCGAAACGTTCTGCCCTCAGCGCCCACGACGTACAATGAAACGTTGGCGGTGAGATGGTAGGGCTATGCGAGAACACCAGCCGAATGCCGCCCCAACTAAGACGATGAGAATCCCCGCAGCCCCATCGACCGCGTAATGCCATCCCAGTGCCACGGACGACACCCACAAGTAGGCGGTGATCGCCAGCGCTGGCCAGATCAGCCACGAGCGGCGCATCGCCAGCACTGTCCACGCCATCGTCGCGATGTGGAGCGAGGGCATCGCCGAAATGCCGCCCCCGGGGTTGAACGTCCGCGTGATATAACCGGTCAGCAGATAGTTCATCTTCTGCGCGTCGTCGGGCGCCAGCCGGAGCGAGGCGAAGCGATCGCCGTGGCCCATCACCTCGTAGAACACCGGACCCGCCGCCGGCAGCAGGAGGTGGACCACCGGCCCGATTACCGACCACATCAAAAAGTAGCCGATTAGCAGCGCGTCCTTGTCGCGCGACGGCGCGCGGAGCAGAACCAACACCACGACCACGACCAGCCATGCCAGCCACAACGCATGGTATAGCGCGCCCATCCCGGCGTGCCTGGTCCAGGTCAACAGTCGCCACGCATCGTCACCCAGGATCGAGCGATCGACCGCGGCGAGCCACGGATCGGCCGTAAATGCTCTCAAATAATCTAGTTCAGGCTTGATCACGCCGATCCCGGCGAGGTTGCCGGACACGAGGATGATGCCGAGACCGATCGGAATGAGCCGCTGGCGGGGAAATTGTTCGCGCAGGTGCTGGTAGGGCGAGGCTTCGCGGCGGAACAGCAGCATCAACAGATAGCCGAACAACAAGGTCAGGCTGATCAGCACGAGCAGATTGGCCCATTCGACGAAGGCACCGACCGGCGGCCCGTTGCGCATGCCGACGACCGGCGCCAGACCGAACCCGATGACGAGCATTGCGGCGGTCAGCGC
>JANLXZ010000401.1:0-3544 GCA_031365375.1 Hyphomicrobiaceae bacterium
AGTAGCCCCAGATGTTGTCGGTTAGGATCGCATCGGGCTCGAAGCGCTGCAGGAGTGCGTGCATATCTTTGGTGCGCTGCCGTGTCGCGCCGTCGATTTCGCCGACCACGACGGCGCTGCGGTTGCCAAACAGGATCTCACCCGGCCCATGCCAGTCGGCGCCAAAATTGACGAAGCAGCCCATGGTTCGGGCGTCCCCCACCGCTTTCGCTATCGCGATTTCGTTCAGGCCGTTCTGCGCCGACAGCACGAAACCGTCGGGCGCCAAGTGCGGCTTGAGCTGCTGCAGCGCGCCTTCGGTCGCCTGTGCCTTCACCGCCAGCACGATGCGTTTGTACTGTCCCTGCAACTCGGCAGGCGTTGCGGCCGGCACCTTGACGGTAAACTCCTCGATTGGTCCGAAAATGCGCAGGCCTTTGGTGCGGCAAGCCTCCACATGCTCGGCTACAATGTCGACGAGCAGCACAGGTATTCCGGCACGGGCCCAGTACGCGGCAATGGTGCCGCCGATTGCGCCACCACCCCAGATCACGATCGGCTCGGCTGTCATGTCAGGTATCCCAGCAGGAATTCCTGTCTATGGGTGGCAACCGTGCATTCGCCATCGGCCGTCACCCAGCCGCGATACATACCGAGGGTGTTGAATGGTGCGAACACATTGCCCTGCGCGTCGCAGACGACCATGCCAGCACCGATCTTGTGCGAGGCCAGCGTGTCGAACACAAGCGCGTTGGTTGCTGCTTCAAGCGATTGCCCCCCGTACATCATGCGCGCGGCGACGTCGTAGGCAGCCGCCCGTTTGATAAAGACTTCGCCCTGTCCAGTTCCCGATACAGCGCAGACGCCATTGCGAGCATAGGTGCCGGCGCCGAGGATTGGGGTATCGCCGACGCGGCCGACGGGCTTGTTGTTGAAACCCCCGGTCGAGGTGGCAGCGGCTAGGTTGCCAGCACGGTCGAGCGCGACGGCGCCGACGGTGCCGTGTTTCTCCGCTTCGCTCGCCATTTGAATGGTGCCGCTTGCCGCGCGGGCTTTGAGCGAGGCCAGAGCCGCGACGCGACGCTCAGTCGTGAAATAGCTGTTCGCCACCATGTCGAGCCCGCAGCTGGCGGCGAATTCGTCGGCGGCTGAACCTGCGATCAGCACGCATGAGCTCTTATCCATCACGGCACGCGCCGCGCGCACTGGATTGCGGATGCGGCGAACGGCGCATACGGCGCCGCCGCCCAGGGTTGCGCCGTTCATGATCGAGGCGTCGAGCTCGTGTTCGCCGGCAGTATTGAGGGCGGCGCCGTAGCCGGCGTTGAAATGCCAACTGTTCTCCAACACCACCACCGCTGCCTCGACCGCATCAATGCTGGATGCACCCTTCTGGAGGAGCGTCCAGCCAGTCTTCAATGCGTCGGCGAGATGCTGGCGTGCCTCGGCCCACTCCGGCTCGCTCATCAACGACTGGTCGAGGGTGCCACAGCCACCGTGAATGCCGATCGCGATAGGTCCCATGTCTGACTACTTCGCCGGCTTGATATTCATGGCGAGCGTATCTTCGTCTACGCGCGCGGCGATCTTGACCTTGTCCTTCTGCATCGCCCAGGCCGAACCGACTGAGACGATCGGCAAGCGCGGACGATCCTTCAGCACGAGTTCGTTGGCCTTCTCGAGGAAGCCGCGCCGCTTGCCCTCGTCCATTTCGATCGCCGCGTCCTGCAGCAACTTGTCCATTTCAGGGTTCTTGTAGCCGTGCACGTTGAACGCACCCATTTTCTTGTCTTTGTCGTTCGAATGCGCGATCGAGGATAATGTGTAGTGGGCTTCGCCAGTCAGCGTGCCCCACCCCGACATCGACATCGAATAATCGCCACGCGTCCGCGCCGGGAAGAACACGTTTGCTGGTTGAGCATTGGCAGCTGCATCGATGCCGATGGCGGCGAGCATTTGCGCAATCGAGGTGCCCACCTGGGTGTCGCCTGGCAGGCGGTCCTTGGTGAACGCGAACTGCACTTTGAAGCCGTTCGGGAAGCCTGCATCGGCGAGCAGCTTCTTGGCCGCCGTCACATCGTACTTTCGCTCGGGAAGCGCTTTATTGAAGCCGAAGATCGACGGCGTGACGAGTTGGTTCACAGGCTTGCCTAGTCCCTCCATCGCAATTTCCGCCAATGTCTTGCGGTCGATAGCGAGATCGATTGCCTCACGCACGCGCGCGTCCTGCAACGGGTTCTTGGCGAGGGCCGAGCCATCCTTCGCGGTGATCTGTCCGGCGGGCGGCGCGTCGCGCAGGTCCAGCTCCATGTTGAAAACGTAGACCGTATCGATGGTTTGAACGGTGAGCTTCGGATCGGTCTTCAGCGAGGCGACATCGGTCGCTGGCACGCGGGTGATCAGGTCGAGCTGGCCCGCCTTCAGCTGCGCGACGCGCGCGGCGTCGTTCGGGATTTCCTTGCGCACGTGGCGCGACCACGGCTCCTTCGGTCCCCAATAGCCATCGAAGCGATCCATCACGAGGTCGCCCTTCGGCGCCCACGACACATACTTATAAGGGCCGGTGCCGATCGCCGCCTTGCCGCTGTTGAAGGCTTCGTTGGCGCTCTCCTTGGTGAGGCCGGCGGCTGCCTTCGATGACACGATGAACAAGCGGATAAAGTCGTTTGGAAGCACCGGCGCCGGGCCGTCGGTGATGATGTGGATCGTCAGGGGATCGACGATCTTAGTCTCCTTGACGCGACGGACGTAGATGGTGGTCGGGTTCGGGCCGGCGACCATCGGGATACGCTCGATCGAGAACTTGACATCTTCGGCCGTGAAGTCAGAGCCGTCGTGGAACTTCACACCCTTGCGCAGCTTGAATTCCCAGGTCGTTGCATCGAGGGCTTTCCAACTCTCGGCCAGACGCGGCTCGACCTCGAGTCCGTCGCCGGACCAGGTCAGCGTATCGAAAATATGCTTGAGTGACTCGGCGTGGGTTCCGGTGGCGGTAAAGTGTGGATCGATCGAGTCCGGCCCGCCACGCACGCCGATCGTCAACGTCTGGGCGGTCGCTGCTAAACTAAGCATCCCAGTTGCCAGTGCCGTGAAAATAAATTTCGCCATTACCCGGGTCATCGTCGTGCACTCCCATCGAGGTTGAAGCCACAGTGTGACGATGCCAAGCCGATATTGGCAAGCCTTTCCGACACGGACCGTTGCCGGATGCCCGCAGCCGGTTCATGATCGAACCTGTCGTTTCGCTCGATTTGGAGGACGCATGCGCATTGCCGATATGAATTGGATGCAGGTGCGCGACCACACCGCGCGTGATGACCGCGCCATTTTGCCGATTGGCTCGACCGAGCAGCACGCTTACCTGTCGCTTGCAGTCGACGCGATACTCGCCGAGCGGGTGGCGCTCGAGGCGGCGGAGCCATTGGCAGTTCCGGTGTTCCCTGTACTGAGCTATGGCTTGACGCCCAACTTCGTCGAGTATCCCGGCACGGTAACACTGAAGATGGCGACCTACTGCGCGGTGATCACCGAAGTTCTGGACGGCATCGCGCGGTCGGGCTTCAAG
>JANLXZ010000404.1:0-2705 GCA_031365375.1 Hyphomicrobiaceae bacterium
CAAAAAGAAAATAGTGAAATCACTTCCCGATATGATTGAGAGTGCCTCCGACCCTCAGCTCAAGCAAGGTCTCGAATCTCATCTGAGTGAAACCCACGAGCACGTAAGACGTCTTGAAGATGTGTTTCAAATGCTCGGCAAGTCTCCCCGATCGGTGAATTGCCCGGCGATCGACGGCATCATCAAGGAGGCCGACGAGCTCACCAGTGATGTGGCCGGAGACGAAGTGCGCGATGCAGCCATCATTGCCGCTGGGCAAGCCGTCGAGCACTACGAAATGACCCGCTATGGCTCGCTGATCGCCTGGGCGCAACAACTTGGACACAATGATTGTGCTACTGTTTTGCAGAAAACGCTCGAGGAGGAAAAAGCTGCGGACCAGAAACTGAGCTCCCTGGCCGTGCGAAAGATCAATGTTCGGGCTATTGGTTGATGAACGCCGGATGCGCGCTGCCTCTAGACGGCGCGCTTTTTAAATTATCCAAGAGAACTCATCGTCCGCAATTTTAGAATTGTTCGATGTTTTTAAAACCCGGTTCGCGACCGGGTTTTTTTGCGCAGAGTTCTGCCGCGAACGGCGTCGCCCAAATTGCTGCGAACCTTTTCAGTAAGACCGTTTGCAAGCAGCTCAAAGCAAGTCGTTGTGTCAGATCTTTTCCATGCCCAAAGCTGCGTGAGTAAGAGAGATCGTGCCGCTCCCCACCGATCACACCACCAGCACTATTTTTCCGATATGCGCGCCACCGTCCATTCTGGTGTGGGCCTTTGAAGCGTCGGAAAGGGGATAGGTCGAGTCCATAACGATTTTCACGCGGCCGTCAGCCAGCATCGGCAGAACGTAGGTTTCCAGCCCGCGCGCGATCTGCGCTTTGATCTCGTTGGTGCGGACACGCAATGTCGAGCCGGTGATGGTCAATCGTTTCATCATCATACGCTGCAGATCAGCCGTTACTGTGCCGCCTTTCTGGAACGCGATGGTGACGATGCGGCCATCCTCGGCGGCACACTTGATATCGCGATCGATGTAGTCGGCTCCGACCATATCGAGGATCACGTCGGCGCCGTGACCTTGCGTGATCTCCTTCACGGCCTCAACGAAGTCGGTGGTGTTGTAATCAACTGCATGATCGGCGCCGAGGTTCAAGCAGGCCGCACATTTGTCGGCCGAGCCAGCGGTGACGATGACCTTGGCACCGAAGATTTTGGCGAGTTGGATCGCAGCGACCCCGATGCCGCTCGATCCGCCATGGATCAGGATCCAATCGCCACGCTTCAGCCGGCCGCGCTCGAACACGTTGTGCCAGACGGTAAAGAACGTTTCCGGCATGCCCCCTGCCTGGGTCATGTCGAGGGATTTTGGGACCGGCAGGCATGCGCCCTCTTCGGCTATGGTGTGGGTCGCGTAACCGCCGCCGTTGACCAACGCCATTACCGCATCGCCAACCTTGAAGCGGCTTGTTCCTGGCCCGACTGCCTCGACGTGGCCGGCGATCTCCAGGCCTGGAATTGGCGAATGGCCTTTGGGCGCGGGATAGAGGCCCTTGCGTTGTTGCACGTCGGGGCGATTGACGCCGCACGCCACGTTGGCGACGAGTAACTGACCAGAACCTGCGACCGGCTTTGGTATTTCGCGGGCGACGAGGACTTCGGGTCCACCTTTACCCACGATTTCGATGGCTATCATGGCTTGGTTGGAACTGGACATCGGGCATACTCCGGTCTGAATTGTGCTGAACGACACATGCCCGAGGCGATGACGACATACAAGTAGAGGAGTTGATCCGATGGACTGGGAAGATGTGAGGCCAAAGCCGGAAAGCCGAATTACACTTGGCGATAATCTGACGGCGCTGTCGATCGCCGATCTCAAGCAGCGAATCTCTGGCTGTGAGGCAGAGATCGATCGGCTGCGCGCCGAAATCGCAAAACGCTACTCGCATGAACAGGCGGCAAGCCAGATCTTCAAAAGTAAATCCTGAGGTTTCGGCGAGGAGGGGCACGCATAACGATTTGTTGTCCATTCACGCTTTATTAGTAATCTACGTTTAGTTTGCGAGTGATCCAGACCTCTGGATACGGAGCGGCGCACAGCCGCTCGCCATTACGCCTCCCTGTTGACTTTCGAGCCGCTCTCATCGAGCGGCTTTTTTTTCGGTACAACGTTTGCACGTGCCCTCAAATGTTCCTATTCTGGGACGACTTGTTAACCGTCGGCTGCCAGTGTGGAGGTCGACGGGTCGGTTCCCGGTAGCGTCGAGTTGGCGAGTTGGTAAGTGTCATGAGCAGTGGGTCTGGTGTGTTAGGCGTTCGTAACAGCGGTGCTGTCACCGTTTCGTTCGGCGAGCGGTTCGCGAATTCCGAACAGTTCGATTTGGTGTTCAAGGAAGGCATGGCCCTCGTTGAACGCACCGCCGCCTATTTGGATGGCGAGGGGCGCCGGGACGCGAAACAATTGAAGCCACCGCTTTCGGTCACGTATGCAACCGAGAGCATGCGGCTTACCACGCGTTTGCTGGAACTGGCATCCTGGCTGCTTGTGCGACGCGGCCTTAAAGAAGGCGATTTGACACCAGCGGAAGCCGCCAAGAAGCGGGATCGCATCAAGCTGCGCCCGTTCGGTCGCCCTTCTCACATTCAAAATTTTGAGAATTTGCCGGCCGGCCTGCGGGCGCTGATCGGGGAGAGCTTCGGCTTGAACGATCGGA
>JANLXZ010000407.1:0-5874 GCA_031365375.1 Hyphomicrobiaceae bacterium
CCATTCAGGCGCGGTTCAAAAGAGAGCACCTATCGTTATCTTCTCTCGTCCAAAGGTCGGAACGCCCGGGAGCAGTACCGCGAGCGATGCGGTTGGGATACGAATGCAACGAGGCGGACCTTCGGGAGGAACTAAATGTCCAGTGTCACGCTTGTTTGCCTAGGCATCCTTGGTGACCGATCATCGAATGCGGATCTATAACGTGGGAACCACAATATGACCGTTGGCCGATTGAGCGCTCTCGCGACTGCACTTTTGTTTCCAGTAGTGGCGACTGTATTGGCTCAGCCGGCCGCGCGCACGCAGCGGGTGGAACTTGCGCAGGCGCCTAAGGTCGAGCCCCCTCTCACCGAGGAAGAAAAGGAAAAGCGCGACCGGACTCGTCCGAAAAGTCAGGAGAAGGCACCGATTGATTTGAAGGCACCGCCCCCACCGGCCAAGGAACCGCCGTCGGCTGTTCCCAAAGTGGCACCACCGGCTCCCCCGGTCAACGAGCGGCCTTCCGTTCCCAACGCCGTACCAACGCCTCCGGCAAAGGAGCAATCTCCGCCTCCGGCCAAACAGATTTTACCGCCGCCGGAAAAGACACCAACTCCGCCAGCCAAAAAAGAGGTTCTGCCGCCTGAGAAAGTCACTCCGCAGCTTGATAAAAAATCGTTGAGCCCGCCGGTGTCGCCGGTGCTTCCTCCCGCCGCCACGACGCAGCCCCCTGACGCGCCGAAAGGAGCTGGCCCTACACCTGAAGGCAAGAAGGATCTCCCCAAACAGGTCGGTCCCGGACAGCCTTTGCCAGAAAAGGGCCCAACCGCCTTACCGAAGAGGGAGCCGGCGACGCCGCAAGTGCAGCGGCAGCAGCCTCCCGGATCGCCGCAAGAGAAGGGTGGTGCGTCGCCGAAAGTGCTGACCCCGCAGGTCTCGCCGAGTGCACCCCCTGCTGCTAAAGCGCCGACTCCGGCCGCACCGATAGGAGCCGGTCCAGGGCCGGAGGGCCAGAAAGAAGTCCCTAAGCAAGCGGTCCCGCCTTCACTGCCGTCAGACAAGGGCCCAATAGTTTCGCCGAAGGGTGAGCCAGCGACGCCGCCAGCGCCAGGGCAACAGCCACCTGGATCGCCTCAGGAGAAGGATGCTGCGTCGCCTCAAGCACTGCCTCCGCAGGTCGCGCCGGGTACGCCGCCGGCCGCCAAAGCGCCCGAGGGTCAAAAGGATCTACCTAAGCAAGCGGTCCCGCCCACGCTGCCGCCAGAGAAGGGTCCAATCGCCTCACCTAAGGCTGATCCGGCCACGCCGCAGGCTCCTGGTTCGCCGCCACCCGCGATCATCGCCACGCCGCCGCGGCCAGATCGGATTCCGCGCGCAGCGACGTCGGCGCCGAAAATCGAGGAGTTGAAAACGGGCCGCACGCAGCGCACCGAGGACGACGGTAGGCGTACGGTGATTCAAGAGCCAGGACCTGGCAACCGCGTGATCGTCAAGCAAGACAATCGCATCATTATCTATCATGACGAATCGGAGCGCTTCCGGCGCGTGCACCGCGACGCGCGGACTGAGCGGCGCCCCGACGGCAACAACGAAACGTTTTACCTCCGCTCCGATGGCGTGCGCGTCGTCAGTGTGGTGGATACTAACGGGCGCCTCATACGCCGCTACCGCAGAGATCGCGATGGTCGCGAGTTTAACATCATCGACAACAGGCGCTTTCTGCGCAACACCGGCATCGCTGTCGGCGTTGGTGCCATGGGGCTCGCTATTGCATTAAACCTGCCGCCACCGCGCGTTAGGATCCCCCGCGAGCAGTACGTTGTTGAGTACGATCGCGCATCAGACGATGACGTGTACGAAGCCCTCAGTGCGCCACCAGTCGAAGAGCTGGAGCGGTCCTACTCGCTGGAGGAGGTTCGCTTTAATCGCGAGCTCCGCCAGCGCATGCGCCGCGTTGATCTCGACACAATCACATTCGAGTTTGGCTCCTGGGAGGTTCGGGAAGATCAGTTCCCGAAGCTGGAGCGCGTCGCGAAGGCTATGCGTCGGCTGCTAGAGCGCAACCCGGACGAGGTGTTCTTGATCGCAGCGTACACCGATGCCGTCGGGACTGACGAAGACAACCTAAGCCTGTCGGATAGGCGCGCGGAGGCCGTGGCGCAGAGCCTGACTGAGGAGTTCGGCTTACCTGCCGAGAACCTCGTTACGCAGGGCTACGGCGAGCAGAATCTCAAAATCGACACGCCCGGGCCGGAGGCGAGAAATCGTCGTGTAGAGGTGCAGCGAATCACTCCGCTAATCGCGGAGCGCTGAGTTTGCTGTGAAATGGCTCTGCGCAATCGCAATCGCCAGCCCACCCCATCTCTGCCACAACGTAAGTTGACGGCACAGCTGAACCCCGGTCGAGCGTCGGCGAAAAAGGACCAGTGTAGCGACGATAGTGGCCTAGCCTACTGGGGTTCGAGGAACGCTTGTCGAACAGTCGCGCATCCAGACGCACGGAGGCCGTCGATCCGTTTCGCGCATGAGTTTTGACAGCGTGCTGTCCGACATAAAGGGACTTGGCGCACGCCATCGAAAACATCGGCAGCCTTCGAGCCGCGCCTTCCAGGTCGTGACCTGGTTCGCTGAACGTCGAATCGATCCGCTATTTGCGCAATTGTCCGATCGCGCTTGAGCGCTGCTATCGCAAATTGTGTGTGTTCGGGCCGGCGACAGCCCCCCGCTAACACTACCTCGAAGACTGCGATCATTCTCGCGCCGGCATCTGCGGCGGTGTCATGATGTAGACCAATCCCTGCTTCGGTCCGACGATGCCGAAGACGGTTTTGCCCACACTGGTTTCGATACACGTGTGTCAGAGTTGGAATACTGTTGCGCACGATCGATGCAGACGATTTCATCGTAATCACAAATGGTCAGTAAGCCTTCCCGTTTGATGCGCTCCCGCGTGATCCACGGCGCTTGATCGAATTCAAAATGCGTGAATTCCACCGGACGATCAGGACAGTAGAAGACCTGCGCCAATGAGTTCTGCTCGGAGCCGAGCTGAACAAGGCGACCATTGATCGCCAGTGGCCGCATCAGTGGCGCTGCCGGCGTACCAGTGCCGGGGCCATGAGTACGTCACCTTCCATCTTTTTTGCGAAGGGCTTTCACTCTGTCCACGCGGCCACTCGTTCTACCGCCCTATTGTGTTCTGCTTTGCCGAGCGTGGGCACGCGGAAAAATTCAGCTTTCGCTTCGGCAGATCGCGCTGACCACAGTGCCGGCAAAGCTGGCTGGCAGCTTTATTGTCGGGCCTTGGGCCATGCCGCGGCGTTCGACGCTAGACGCACGCATGCTTGCTGGAAATGAACCATTGAATTAGCGCAAAACCGCCACTGAACTAGGGCGATTTCCATTGGTAGCGGCCAAATAAAACTCGTCTCCTTGGCCGGGTTCTTCTTTGCGCTATTTTCAATCGGGTCGTGTTTGAACACCGGCGAGCCATCCGAGGGGATTTGCCCCGCTCGATTGACATATTCCGGTTCCACGCTTTGTTCGAGTTCTGCTGCCCAAGCTTTGTCATCGATTGTTCGAATTGTCGATTTGCCGCTGCCGTTGGTCGATAACTTCTCTGTACTCAGAGGCACCTTGTTGCGGCCATCCGACCCCGAGGGCCCGGACCTCGCTTTTGTCAGTGCGCGCTTGATTGTCTTGCTCTTGTTTTGCTCCTTCTCACGAATGCGAGCATCCTGCGATGCCTTTAAGGCCTGTGATTTTCGCTTCGAGTCCGGCTTAATAGCCTTTGCCTTGCCCTTCTGTTTCGATGTCGATGGTTTGCGCCCGGCAGACGCTGATGCTTTTTTCATTGGCTCACTTTTATGTCTAAGTAACAGACCTCTAGGAACGAGTAATTGGAACGCCGCCGAGAGCCCTGCGTCCGTACGTCGCCAGGCTGCTAAAACTCGTTGTGGCGTCACCCCAGAAGACAACGGCATCTCGCGCAGTTGGTTCCCCTGCTCGCATGCGAAGCAACGATGTCAGAGGCCACGCAAGTCAGGGAATGATCCGAACTTTTTCTCACTTCCGGGTAGGTCAGGCGGAGAGCCGGTCCTTGCGCATCCGCAGCGTCACCACGAGGCCGGTCGGTTGCCAGTCGTAGGAAAGTGCGCCATCAAACTGCTGCGACATGCTTCGCAAGATCATCTTGCTCCCAAACCCACGCATCTCGGACACCGTCCGAACTGGCGGCCCCCCGTCTTCCGCCCAAATGAGAATCACATCACGCTCGTCATTGGTGCCGGAGACATCCAGTGTCCCCGCATCTACGGACAGAGCACCATGCTTGACCGCGTTTGTCGCCAGCTCGTGAATGATCATGGCGAGTGTCGTCGCCGTTCCTTCGCCGACGCCCATCCTGGGAACAGCGACCCGGATGCGACCGGCGAACGCCCCCTGATCGTCGTAGGGTGCGAGCAGCACCGTCAACAGGTCACCCAACAGGGCTGCCTTCCCCTCATTTCCAGGGAGAGGGCGAACTAGGTCATGCGCGCGACCGAGCGCGGTAAGACGTTCTGTAAGCCCCTTGGCCATGTCCTCGATGGTAGTCGCCGATCGCGATGTGATGCGCGTCAGGCCCGTCGCGATCGCCAGCAGGTTCTTGACGCGATGGCTCATCTCCCCTGCGAGCAACTCATGGCCCTCTTCAGCCTGCTTACGCCCGGTGACATCAAGGAAAATGCCGAACATCACCCGGTCGACGATGCCCGAGTCAGCTCCTTGACCACGTGCCGAAACCCAGCGGAAATCGTCACCGACTATGATCCGGAAGTCGATCTCGTAGGAACCCGCGACCGAACGGGTCGCTAAGAACGCTGTTCGAACTCGGTCGCGGTCGGCGGGGTGGATGTGCGCCGATAGCTCTTCGAAAGAGACTTCGTCAGCCCAAGCCAGGCCCCACAATTCGAAGGCTCGTTGGTCCATCGTGAACCGGTTGCTGTCGACGTGCCAAGACCACAAGGCGACGCGGGCAGCATCTATTGCGAGTTGGAGATGTTCGGGCCGCCAAAGCTGGGAACTTGGGCCCTGAGCAGACATTTGTTGTCATCTCCTATGAGGGCTAGTGAAGTTTAAAATTCAAAATCTTGGGGCTTGAGCTAGTGCATTGAATCCAACTTCTGGTGCACTGGGATGATTTTATCAAGGGTGGCCGGCCATTGGTTTGCGGCGCAGCCATTCGACCAATCACACGCCGAAAGTATCAAGTTTGGCGACCTGCGAAGCGTCGATCGGAATGCTGCCGCTGCTGCCGTTCAGCTTTTCGTGTCGTCGATGATCTTTTCCATATCGGGGGCGTGATGACCGTCCATTGGCCGCCGCCGCAGCACGAGTTTAGTGCCCCATCTGGTTTACTCGAACGTCGGAATGCCGATCAATGGGGCTTCCGGCGCAACGTACCCACCGTGAACTTCGGATCGACAATCGGGGTGGTCATTCCTCAAATTCAGTCCGCTTTGCAGGGCCACCAACCGGGAGCACTCAGACCGGCGGGAAGCTTCGTATTCTCGTCTCCGCAGGCTATGTCTAGCTGCGCCTGAGTGAGATCCTTGACTGCGGTTAGGTTAGTGCCTTCGAAATTTGCCCGATAGAGAAAGGCACCATTCATGGAAGCACCACTCAAATCTGCTTCTAGGAAAATACATCGTGGCAGGAGAGCGTCGACTAGCAGGGCGTTCGTGAGTTTGGCCTTGCTGAAGTTGGTGCGATGGAAATCACCATCGGACAAATCTGCACCTGTCAGATCGGCGCCCTCGAAGTTCACTCGATGAAACTCTGCCTTGACCAACCTAACTTTCGTAAGCTTGGCTCCAGTAAAGTTGGCCCTGCTCGAAAGTGCTTTTTCAAAGTTTG
>JANLXZ010000431.1:0-3690 GCA_031365375.1 Hyphomicrobiaceae bacterium
CAATGCTTCGCACCGTGTCCGAAGCGCCCGATAGCGACCCGAAGGTGAGGCAGAACCTCGCGCTCGTGCTCGGCCTGCAAGGTAAGTACGACGAGGCGCGCGTCGTGTCCGCCAAGGATATTCCGGCTGAGAACGCAGCTGCCAACGTCGAGTACGTGCGCCAGATGGTGCGTGCGCCAGCTCAAGGTGGCTCGAAATCCGTCGCGGTTCAGCAAGCCGTCAGCAGACGCGGCGGAAGCGAGCCGCAGTCACCATTGCGCGGTGGTACAGAGGAAAATCCAGCTGCGGGCGGTGCCTGGGCTGTGAGCGTGACGGCGGCCGTGGCGACCGCGCCGACCGGCAGTGGATTTAAACCATCGACACGCTAAGACCGGCCGTCTCGAGCCAATTAGTGAGCGCGTCGACCTGAGCTCGATCAAGCCGCAAGCCGAGTTTGGTGCGCCGCCACACGATATCTTCGGCTGTCTGTGCCCACTCATGTCGAACGAGGTAGCGGACTTCGACCTCGCTGAGCGTGGCCCCGAAGTCACGACCGAGGTCGGCAGTTGAATGTACCCCTTCAAGCAAAAAAAGTGCGCGCGTGCCATACGTTCGTGCAAGCCGGCGCGCGTGCGACGCTGATAGAAAAGGCGCGCTTGCCAAAATTCGGGCGTTGATCGTGTCGAGCCCCTCGACATCGAAATCGCCGCCAGGCAGTGGCGCAGTTGACGTCCAAGGCTTAAATCCAGCTGGCGACAGATATCCGTCCAATTTGGCCAACGCTGCTTCGGACAGACGCCGATACGTCGTTATCTTGCCGCCGAAAATAGAGAGCAACGGAGCCGCGCCCAACTTCTCATCCAACTCGAAGACATAGTCGCGCGTTGCCGATTTGGCCTCACTTGCGCCGTCGTCATAAAGCGGTCGAACGCCCGCGAACGTCCAAACGATCTGGGCGCGGGTGACCGGCTTGACGAAATATTCGCTTGCGGCTGTGCACAGATAGTCGATTTCCCCGGGCGTGGCCGTTACTTTTGCTGGGTCGCCGTGGACATCATTGTCGGTCGTGCCAATCAGCGTGAAGTCGTCCTCGTAGGGGATCGCGAAGATGATGCGGCCGTCGCCATTCTGGAAGATATAGGCTCGGTCGTGGTCGTAGAGTTTGCGGACGACGATATGCGCGCCCTGCACCAGGCGTACGTGTGCGCCAGCATTCATGCCGATCTTTGTCGACAACACATCCTCGACCCACGGGCCGGCAGCATTCACGAGAGTTCGCGCCGAGATCGTTTCGGTCGCGCCCGTCTTCGTGTGTTCGAACGTAACCCGCCAAATGTCGCCCTCGCGTGCGGCGTTAACGACTTTGGTGCGGGGCCTGATGACGGCTCCTCTGGCATCGGCGTCCTGCGCGTTGGCGATAACTAGGCGAACATCGTCGACACGGCAGTCGGAGTATTCGAAACCCTTGTGAAACATGCCGGGCTTGAGCGGTATTCCGGTCGGATCGGTTGCAAGGTCGAGCGTGCGCGTCGGCGGCAGCAATTTTCGGCCACCAATGTGGTCATACAAAAATAGGCCCAAGCGTAAGAGCCACGCCGGCCTCAGGCCCGTATGATGGGGCAAGACAAAACGCTGTGGCCGGATGATATGTGGCGCAAGTTTCCAAAGCACTTCACGCTCGCTCAGTGCTTCTCGAACTAGGCGGAACTCGTAGTATTCCAAGTAGCGTAAGCCGCCATGGACGAGCTTCGTCGACCAGGAAGAAGTGCCACTGCCGAGATCGTTCATCTCGGCCAGAATAACAGACATGCCACGGCCGGCTGCGTCACGCGCGATACCGCAACCGTTGATGCCGCCGCCGATAATCGCGATGTCGTAGAGTTGCGTCACAATTGGACCCAATGAATTGCAACGAGACCGTTAGCAAATGTTTGATCGCACGCGGCAGGGGGTGAGTATAACATCAGGACGATCCGTCGTCTGGATGTTGGCGCATTGCCGGTAGCAACAACAATGTGCCGATCAACGGCAGGAGAGCGAATAATCCAAAGGTCGACGCGATGCTGCCCGTAAACTTAGACACCACGCCGAAGGTTGCCGGAGCGACGATGACACCAGCAAAATTGAACATCAAAACTCCCCCGGTCGCGATGCCAACATCGCGTGCACCGCTGATGCGCGCGGTCTGTGCCATGTATACGCCGTTCCATCCGATGATACTGAAGCCGAAGCCCGCTAGAACGACGATCAGGCTGAAGGTCGGCCACAATGGCGTCATTACCGACGTCATCAGCGCGAACAAAGTCGCCATTGCGCCAACTATCGCCAAAATTGCGAGGCCGTGGCCAAACCGATCCGCCAACAGGCTCCAGCTGAGCCTTCCCGCGATGCCGGCCACTTGCATGAGGGCGGCGATCATTCCCGCTTCAATCAAAGTCCAGCCGAATTCCGTTGCGAGCAACGTTACCGCAAAGGCGATCAGGCAGACTTGAAAGCCGGCGAAACACATGCCGGTGAATGCCAGCGATCGCAGCACCCGATTGTGCCAAACGAGTTGCAAGCCGGCGAGGGCGCCATGCTTTAATTCGGCCGTTGGGTCGGCATCGCCGTCCCAGCGAGCGCGCCTGGCAAACAGTGGCACGCTGAGTGCTGCTAGCATCAACGAACTGGTGCCGATTGCACCCTGCCAGCCGATGCTCTCGCTGAGCCGGGGCAGCAAAGTCGCCGCCAGCATTCCACCGATCGGAACGCCAGCCTGCTTGATGGCAAAGATTAGATTCCGGCGACCTGGTGGGGAGTATTTAAATAACAGATGGGCTGCGGCTGGATTGGTCAGGCCATAGCCAATCCCGATGAACGCGGAACCGGCGATGGTGATCGGCAGACTGCCGGTACTCAAAGATAGCAATCCCAAGGTGCAGGCCGCCAACGCGGCGAGGGTCGCGGAGCATGGCCCGTAGCGGCGAACCACGATGCCGGCATAACCGGACATAGTGGCTGCCGCGATATAGATTACGCTCACTTGATAGCCAATCCATTGCGGGGAGACGCCGAACGCTTCCGCCGCTTTCGGTGCGAGGGTCGGCAAAGCGAAAACGGCATACGTCGCCATCGCTTGGACGGCGGTAGTCAGCACCAATAGCGCAAAAAGCGGCTCAGTGCCCGGGGCTGTGGTCTCGGCACGGTCCAATTGCATCTCTATCTTTGTTTCTCGCGGGTGGGCTTCGCCGTGCAAATTGCGGCGGCAGCCTTTTCGTACTAACCAATCACACACGGTATATCCACAGCGATGCAGGGAACTCGGCCATGACACCAGAAGAAAAACTCGGAACCCTCGGTCTGTCTCTGCCTGCAGTGCCGACACCCGTCGCCAACTACGTGCCGTTCAAGCGTGATGGAAACACCGTCTATTTATCGGGACAGGGCCCGCGCAGACCCGATGGCAGCATGTGCACCGGCAAGGTCGGGCGTGATGTTACGGTCGAGGAAGCCTATGAGCACGCCAAGTTAGTTGGCCTGGGGCTGTTGGGTGCCGCAAAACTTGCGGCCGGCGACCTCGGCAAGGTCGAAATTTTGAAGGTTCTCGGCATGGTCAACGGCGTTCCCGACTTTGCCGACCAACCAAAAGTGATCAACGGCTGCTCGGATTTGTTCGTCGAAATCCTCGGCGAGCGTGGCCGTCACGCACGCTCAGCGGTCGGCATGGGCTCG
>JANLXZ010000487.1:0-19342 GCA_031365375.1 Hyphomicrobiaceae bacterium
CCGATGATCCGCGCCAACGACGACCGCCCCTACAATGCTCATGTCTTCATATTTTTCATTTTCCTCGTGTCCAATGTCGGTGGGGCGTTGACGCCGCTCGGCGATCCGCCGCTATTTCTCGGTTTCCTGAAAGGCGTCGACTTCTTTTGGACGCTTGCAGCGCTTTGGCGGCCAACTCTGCTGGTCGCATTCATCCTGCTCGTCATCTTCTTTGTGCTGGACAGCTATCATTACAAGAAGGAAGGCCGCGTGCGGCCAGATCCGACGTCCGATGACAAGGTGTCGGTCGAGGGCACGGTCAACTTTCTATTGCTCGCCATACTGGTGGCCGTAGTGTTGTGGAGTGGCATCGCACAGCCGTTTGGCGGCGTGAACATAGGCGGTGTTGAGGTCGAGTACAAAGGTCTGGTGCGCGATTTAGCCCTGCTGGTAATCGCCGGCCTATCGATGCTGCTCACAGCTAAGCCGGTACGCGCATCCAATGACTTCAATTGGGCTCCGGTTATCGAAGTCGCCAAGCTCTTTGCCGCAATCTTCATCACGATCATACCAGCGATAGCGATCCTGCGCGCTGGCAAGAGCGGCGCCATGTCTGGCATCATCGAACTCGTGACGCTGCCTAACGGTAAGCCCAGCGAGGCGATGTACTTTTGGCTGACAGGAGGCCTGTCGAGCTTCCTGGACAATGCGCCAACGTATCTCGTGTTTTTTAACGCTGCCGGCGGTGATCCGGAGACGCTGATGGGGCCGTTAGCGCGGACCCTGATGGCGATCTCGCTCGGCGCAGTGTTCATGGGGGCTAACTCGTACATCGGTAACGCACCGAATTTTATGGTGAAGTCGATCGCCGAATCGGCCGGCATCAAGATGCCGAGTTTCTTCGGCTACATCGTTTGGGCAGCGGTGTTTCTGATCCCTAACTTCTTATTGGTGACGTGGCTGTTCTTCCCGTGAAAGGGCGCAGGCTGGAGCGCTACAACCCTTGATCTATTACCGGTAGTGTCCGAGGTTGCGCACTCGCCAACACCGGGAAGATTTGACAATGACCGACGACATCGATCCGAGCGACAAATACTGCACCGCGCCGGCGCTCGAGCCTCTGCCGATCGTCAAGGGAAGTCATGTCTATCTGATCGACGGATCGGGTTATATTTTTCGGGCCTTCCACGCACTCCCGCCGTTGACACGGCCATCGGATGGGTTGCCGGTCGGCGCGGTGCACGGCTTCTGCGCGATGTTATGGAAGTTGATGGGTGAGAGTAAAACGTCGGATGCACCCACACATATCGCCGTGATCTTCGATGCCGGTGCAAAGACCTTCCGCAACGACATTTACGACAAGTACAAGGCCAATCGGCCGCCGCTGCCGGAGGAACTGATCCCGCAGTTTACGCTGATCCGGGATGCGGTCCGTGCATTCAATGTCGCGTGCGTCGAGATGGACGGTTTCGAGGCCGACGATCTGATTGCGACCTACGCGAAGGATGCCTGCGCCAAGGGTGGTGATGTGACGATCATTTCATCGGACAAGGATCTGATGCAACTCATCGTGCCGGGCATCACGATGCTCGATACGATGAAGAACAAGCGCGTCGGACGCGACCAAGTTTTTGAGAAATTTGGAGTGGCCCCTGACAAGGTTATCGATGTGCAGTCGCTTGCCGGTGACAGCGTCGACAACGTGCCGGGTGTGCCGGGTATCGGTGTGAAGACGGCCGCCGAACTCATCAACGAGTACGGCGATCTCGATAGTCTGTTGGCACGGGCGGGCGAAATCAAGCAACCGAAACGCCGGGAGAAGCTGATCGAATTTGCCGAACAGGCACGCATTTCCCGCCAATTGGTCCGTCTGAAGGATGATGTGGCGGTGACGATGCCACTCGAAGCGTTCGGCGTCACTGAGCCCGATGCGACCCAGCTACTGGCATTTCTGCAGATGATGGAATTCAGTACACTTACACGGCGGATCGCCGAAAAGCTTGGTGCAGAAGCGCCGCCCGTATCAGCAAAATCCGTTGGTTCTTCGGTGGCCAAAATGGGCTCGACCGAGGTTCAAGCAGGCGGCGGAGCCGGCACACCGGCAGCGGGGGTTGCCGCGGGTTTAGCGCTGGCCAAATCGAAGCCGTTCGAAGTCGGAAAATACGAGATCGTGCGCAATCAAGCGGCTTTGGAAATGTGGCTCGCCCGCGCGCGCGATGGTGGCCGATTCGCCTTCGCTATCGAGACGACGACGCTGGATCCCATGCAAGCGGACCTCGTTGGCTTCTCACTCGCAGTGAAGCCTGGCGAAGCTTGCTACGTGCCGCTCGGCCACCGTGCAGGTGTGGACGATTTGTTCGGCGGCGGTGGCTTGGCGCCGGGCCAGATGGATACGCGCGTTGCACTCGGACTGCTGCGCACGATCCTCGAAGATCCGTCGGTTCTCAAGATCGGGCAAAATCTGAAGTACGACGCGCTGGTGCTCGCGCGGCACAACATCCGCATCGCGTCGCTCGATGACACATTGTTACTTTCGTACGCTCTGGATGGCGGGCGCGGCAATCACGGCATAGATGATCTTTCGATCCGGCATCTTGGGCACACGTGCATTCCGTACTCCAAGGTGATCGAGCTTTCGCCTGGATCGAAGAAAGCGGGCCGCACGTTCGCCGGTGTGCCGATCGACAAGGCCGCCGAGTACGCCGCTGAAGATGCCGACGTGACGCTCCGGCTTTGGCTCGTATTGAAGCCGCGCCTTGCCGCCGAACGAATAGCAACCGTTTACGAAACCTTGGAACGTCCGCTGCTGCCAGTGATCGTCGACATGGAGCTGGCCGGTATCAAAGTCGACCGCGCGATCCTCTCCAGGCTGTCGAGCCAATTCGCTCAGTCGATCGTGCGGTTGGAAGAAGAGGTCGGGACGCTTGCGGGCGAAAAGTTCAACCTGGGCTCGCCCAAGCAGTTGGGTGAACTCCTGTTCGATCGGCTGAAGTTGCCTGGCGGCAAACGCACAAAATCTGGGCAGTGGGAAACGCGCGCCGGGTTGCTAGATGACCTCGTGGGCAACGAGGAATTGCCCGATGATGCTCGTCGCCTCGTCAACACGATGCTCGAATGGCGGCAGCTGTCGAAGTTGCGCTCGACCTATACGAATGCGCTGCCGAACTTCATCCACCCCGACACCGGCCGCATCCACACCTCTTATGCGCTGGCGGCAACGACGACGGGGCGTCTCGCGTCGAGCGATCCGAACTTGCAGAATATTCCGGTGCGCACCAAGGAAGGCCGCGAAATTCGAACAGCCTTCATCGCCGATGAGGGATACAAGCTCGTGTCGGCCGATTATAGTCAGATCGAGTTGCGCGTGCTCGCTCACATCGCCGACATTCCGCAGCTGAAGAAGGCGTTTGCCGAGGGTCTCGACATCCATGCGATGACGGCATCGGAAATGTTCGGCGTGCCGGTGAAAGATATGCCGTCCGAAGTACGCCGCCGGGCAAAGGCAATCAACTTCGGCATCATTTACGGCATCTCGGCGTTCGGCCTAGCCAACCAGCTCAGCATTTCACGCGAGGAAGCTGGCACCTACATTAAAACCTACTTCCTGCGTTTCCCCGGCATCCGCGACTATATGGATGCGACCAAGAAATTCGCCCACGAGCACGGCTACGTCGAGACCGTGTTCGGGCGGCGCATCCACTATCCCGAGATCAACACAAAAAACCCTTCGATGCGCGGGTTTCTTGAGCGTGCCGCGATCAATGCGCCAATCCAAGGCTCGGCCGCCGACGTCATTCGGCGCGCGATGATCCGTATGCCACCGGCGATTGAAAAAGCAGGTCTCAAGTCGACGCGCATGCTGCTGCAGGTGCACGACGAACTGATCTTCGAAGTGAAGGATGTCGAAGTTGATGCCACCATCAAACTTGTGCGCGCCGTGATGGAAGGTAGCGCATCACCCGCCGCCAACCTGTCCGTGCCGCTGCAAGTCGACGCCAAAGCCGCGCTTAATTGGGACGAAGCGCATTGAGCGGGCAAATTTGCAGTGATAGGTTGGTTGCCCGCAGTCTACAGGCTTCAGCTGGCACAAATCGGCTCAGATCGACCGCCGTTGGTTCGTGGGTACAAGCTACCTTAGTCCCGGCGGCAGCTGCTCGAGTGACTTGTTCTCTCCACCATCAATTCCCGCCCTCCAGCAACCGCCGCGCGATCACTTGCGCCTGGATTTCGGCGGCGCCTTCGAAGATGTTGAGGATACGTGCATCGCACAGGACGCGGCTGATTGGGTATTCGAGCGCGAAGCCATTGCCGCCATGGATCTGCAACGCATTGTCGGCACACGCCCAGGCAATGCGCGCGCCGAGCAATTTGGCCATGCCGGCTTCGAGATCGCAGCGGCGTCCGGCATCCTTTTCGCGGGCAGCGAAGTAGGTGAGCTGCCGCGCAATCTGCACCTCGACCGCCATCATCGCGATCTTGTTGGCAACGCGCGGGAATGCATAGATCGGCTGGCCGAACTGGACCCGGTCGAGCGCGTACTTGAGGGCCAGATCCATCGCCGACTGGGCGACACCGACGGCGCGCGCGGCAGTCTGGATGCGAGCGGCCTCGAATGTCGCCATTAGCTGTTTGAAGCCCTGCCCTTCGACGCCGCCGAGCAACTGCGATGCCGGCACTTCGAAACCATCGAACGAAATCTCGTATTCCTTCATGCCGCGATAGCCCAGAACCTCGATCTCACCGCCACTCATGCCCTTGGCCGGGAAGGGGTCGGCATCGGTGCCACGCGGCTTTTCAGCGAGGAACATGGATAGACCGCGATAGCCTTTCTCGTCTGGGTTGGTGCGGGCCAGCAGTGTCATTAGGTCGGCGCGGACCGGATGCGTGATCCAGGTTTTCTGGCCGGTGATAACGTAGGTGTCACGCTGGCGGACTGCGCGGGTTTTCAGCGACGCCAAATCGGAACCGGTGTTGGGTTCGGTGAACACAGCGGTTGGGAGGATCTCGCCCGATGCGATGCCGGGCAGATATTTCGCCTTCTGCTCGGGTGTGCCGTGCGCGATAATCAGTTCGCCTGCGATCTCGGATCGAGTGCCGAGGGAGCCGACGCCGATGTAGCCGCGCGATAATTCCTCCGAGACGACGCACATCGCCTCTTTGCCGAGCCCCATGCCGCCGAACTCTTCCGGCATCGATACGCCGAAGACGCCGAGTTCGGCGAGCTTGGCGATCGTCTCGAGCGGGATGTAGGCGTTCTGCAAGTGCCATTGGTGGGCGTGGGGGAGCACTTCGGCGCGGGAAAACCGGCTCATTTCTTGCTGGATCGATGCATGTGTTTCATCAAGCCCGCTATCGCCGAAAGTCAGCGCTTCCGGGTTGGCCGCAATCAACTGGGCGAGCAGACCTTTATTCGCATCACTGGTGCCATGGGCAATTGCATCGGCCGCCGCGTCCTCGAAGCGGCGTGCGTCGGCCGTCGAAACGCCGAGCGAACTCAAGCGGATCGTTTCCATTTGGCTCATGGCGATGCCACCGGCGATCTGGGCGGCATATTCACCGACGCCGATGCTGAGGATCAATTGTTCGATCTCGCCGAAACGGGCCTCGGTCGAAAGACGTTGGCTCCAAGCCCCGAGTTGCCGCATCGCTTCGATCGTCGTTGCCAGCCAAGCAAACCCGTGCGCGACGTGCTGCGCCTGATCCAAACCACCGGCAGCCTCGACTTTCTGTGCCACCGCCGATTTGGCGATCAGCAGCAGTCTGTCAGCCGCATCGATCAGGCTGCGATAATCCAGCCGATCTTCTTCATTCTTGCGATCTGTCAGAACCATGCCGTCACCTCGATGCGCCGCTTTGTTGCGGCGCACGATAACCGGTTCGCGAAGCGGCACAATGCCTGTGTGCTGCGGCTGTATGTCAGTTCCGGCGAATTAAACTGCGAATTAGACGGGATATCGGACGGCCGATTTGCTCTGTCCCGGGGCGCACCCAAAGTTTGTCTTCGTTCACTGGGCGTTTAATCGCAGGCGCACGGACGGAGCAAATGATCTCGACGTTCGCTTCTTCGGCCCGGTCGCGATAAGCCGCGTAGGTTTCCGGCGCGGTATCTTCGATCCCGGGGCCATGCATCGCGTGTGATCGGGTGGACGGCGCCGCATCGATGTTTCGAGCTGCACGGCCAGCGTCCGATGGGTCTGTGCGTCTGACAATTACGACATCGGCTTCGCTTGTAAAAGGCTCATGCAATCCAGTGTGATCCGGAAATGAAGCGCCGTCCGGATCTGTCGCGACCAGTGCTGGTGTTTGTCGATCACAGTGGTGAGGTGCTGCCAATTCGAACGCGTGCGCCGATGCAGCCGCGGTATCGTTGGCGACAAGAGACACGAGTTCCCGCTCAAGAGCCGTGACACGATCCAGCGTCGTCGAAAGTGCCGTATCGTTGTTGCGAACCGCCGCGATTTCCGTGGCAACGCCTGTCGCGTCCCCTGGATTGATTTCGTCCGCGATCTCGGCCTCAACGACGGGTGCACTAACGGCAGGCTGAGCGATCGGATGATCATGCTCTGGTTCGACAAGCCCGGCGATTGGCGCGGGCGCGGACCAATCGGAAAAGAGCGGCGGCGGCAACGGCTCGTCGTCTGGCACGCTGACAAGTGCGCCGAGGAAGCCGCCGTCTACGTCCTTCGCGTACGATGTGATGTGGCCGCTCGCCAGTAATGCTGCCTGCTCGAACCAGCCGTCTTTAGCGATGCGAGCGGCGTTTCCAAGTTTCGCCTGCCAATTGGCAATGTCCTCAGCTCGCCATGCCGCGATTTCGGCAAATAGATTGACGCCGCCATCGGCAAGTAATCCGACAACCGGCGAACTCAAGCCCTTGATCAGCGTGAGCCGATCGTGTGATGGTCGTTGCATGTCCGAAGGTGGTGCTGCCGCTGTCGGCGCGACAGCAACGATCGCTTCTTGAGGCGTTGCGATCGCAGTCGCTTGCACAGAAATTGCCGGCACGCGGTCGACGACGAGCGGGGCGGGCTTTTGCAGCCGCGTCGGCGATGACAATCGTAACAGCGCTGCCTGCTCTATCCAATTCTGCCGACTGATCTGACGGCCCAAGTTGAGCGCACTGCTGATCCGGCGCACGTCATCGCGTTCCCAACTTGCGATTTGGTCGAACGATTTGACGCCGTGGCTTGCGAGCTGACCCGCCAAAGCTCGATCGATGCCTCGAATGCAAATCAAATCATCAGCGGTTGAAATGTCTTGATCGGTCGTATTTGCACTGTGCGAGCGTGCCGATGACCGCTCGATGCTTTTTAGTTTTAATTTGGTGCGGAAGGTGTCGCCGGGCTCGATCAAAATGATCCGATCGACAAGTGTCGGACGGGCGGCCAACGAAGCAGATGCCGTCGCTGCGTCGATGTGATCGACTGCGTCACCCAAAACTTTGATCGCGGCCGAAAGCTGATCGCGCGCCAGCCGAACTATCGAGCAAGCGGACGAGCCTGTAGCCGCGCTGTTGGCGTCGTCGACCAGCAGTGCATCTAGACGCTGGCCCTCAGCCACGAGAACCAATATCGAGGTCGCGATGTCCGACCGCATGATGCAGGAGCCCCCCAGCCCAATTGTTCAAACATATAGAGGATGGACGTTAGTCGTGTCCGCCTCCAACGTCCATGTCCGAAACGACTAATCAAACGGCGAAGCTCGACGTATCCACATCGGCTCTCTACAACGCGCAACAAACAACGCGTCATTGGATGGAAATATGCAGCGATTGGCTACGATTTGGCGCGCGCTCTATCAACTATTTGAACATAGCGGGTTCGCCATGGCCGGCTCCGTGGCCTTCTCGTTCGTCTTGTCGCTGTTTCCGTTCTGCATTTTTCTGGGTGCACTTGCCGGTGTTTTTGGCGGCGATGGACTCGCGCGGAGTGCCGTCGCGCAATTGTTCGACGTGTTCCCGAAGGGCGTCGCCGAGGCCCTCGCTCCCGAAGTTTTGAGGGTCATGGGGCAAAGCCGGTTGGACCTAATGACAGCCAGCGCCGTGCTGGCACTTTTTTTTGCTACCAGCAGCATCGAATCCTTGCGGGTCGCTCTCAATACCGCCTACCGGGCCACGGAAACGCGAACCTACTTCTACTGTCTCGGCCGGAGCATGTTATTCGTCTTTATCGGGGCCATCGCAATGTTGACGATGACGTGGGCGGTGCTCGTCGGACCCGCTATTGCACATAAATTCGATGCGATCGGTGTCAACGTTCTGCTCGGCCAGAGCTGGTTCACGTTCATCGTCCGCTACAGTATCGCTGCCGCCGTCATCGTCTTGCAACTGATCGCCTATCACTTATGGCTGGTCGGCGGTCGACGAACTCTATCAGAAGTGATGCCAGGCATACTCATCTCAACTGTGCTATGGATGCTTCTGGCTGGACTGTTCTCGCGCTGGCTGGAAATCAACAACTATGCGCGTTTTTATGGCGCGTTGACTCAGCTGATGAGCTCGCTGATTTATTTTCAACTTACAGCGATGGTCGTGATGCTGGGTGCCGAGATCAATCGTGGCATCATGGAGATTAAGAAGATGCGTAACGGAAGTCTAATCTTGACAGATTAGGAACTCGAACCATCGTGCGGTTTCCTCACAGGATCGCGCATTTGCGCTCTCGAAGATTGCACTCTCGACGATGGGTCATCGATCTCGAGTTTGTTCACAGACTTTGCTTCGTCCACTTCCTCGATTTTGACAAGAGCATCAATCATGTTCCAATTCAGCGGACGCTTCAATGACGAAGCAAATTTCCGCTTCAGTTCCGATCCGATGCGTTTGAGCGTGTCGTTCATTGTTATCTAACGACCGAGGTTCAACTAAGTTCGGAATCGCTCGGGATCTAACAAAAAGTAACAATCGACGGTCGCGCCGTATCGGTCAGTAAGATAGCAAACTAGCCCTTTAAACGCTCGACGAGTTCGCGGATATCATCGGCCCATTCTTCCGCGTCGTCGCCGGCCTCGGCCTCGTCTTTTAGTTCCGAATTCTTGAGTATTCGAGCAACGATCTTGCGCGCGGAAGCGGCAAGGTCTGCATCCTCGATTTCGCCCTTGTGCTCCTTGAAGGCGGCGTGGATGCTCGCGGGCAGACGCGATGTGTCATCGTCCCGCGCTGCGGCGACCATCTCTGCAGCCGCGAGTCCGTGAGCTGCATCGGTGCCCTCGATGTAATCGGCCGCGTCCATCTCGAGGAGCGTGTCGAGTGCGGATTGCACAGAGGCTGCACCATCCGACTCGAATGCCTCTAGCCACTCGACCGCGTCGTCGAGTTCGAAGGTTACACTTGCAGCCATGGTTGCGCCGTCCCGTCGTTGCCGATCATCCAGAGCGCGGCACACTTAATTGCGTTCGTCGGCAAATTCAAGAAGCTGTTTTACTGTCGGTTCCGAAGCGTTTGCGGCTCGCTTCCATAACGTCACCGAAAGTGCGCAGGCCGGTCCGTGGGCTCGATACCAAAACCGCCATGTTGCCTGGCCTATGCTCGTTCTTGAGCATCCGCATGTGGGCCTTTGGAATTTGTTCCCATGGAAAAACTTCCGACATGCACGGATCGATGCGACGCTCGACGACGAGTTTGTTTGCCTGCGCCGCCTGCAGCAGGTTGGCAAAATGCGAGCCTTGCACACGCTTCTGGTGCATCCAGAGATAACGCGCATCCATGGTCAGCTTGTAGCCAGTCGTGCCGGCGCAGATGACTACCATGCCGCCGCGTTTCACGATGAAAACCGACACCGGGAACGTCGACGCGCCGGGATGTTCGAATACGAAGTCGACGTTGGTGCCCTTTCCGGTGGTTTCCCAAATTGCGGCGCCGAACTTGCGCGTTTCTTTTACCCAGGCATTGTACTCAGGCGTGCCAACGTCGGGCATCTCGCCCCAGCAATTGAAATTTTTGCGATTGACCACGCCACGCGCGCCCAATTGCATGACGAACTCGCGTTTGTCATCTTCCGATACGACACCGATGGCATTGGCGCCCGAGGTTGCGATCAGCTGAACCGCCATCGATCCGAGGCCCCCCGACGCCCCCCAGACGAGCACGTTGTGACCGGGACGAAGCACGTGCGGGCGATGGCCGAACAGCATGCGATAGGCGGTTGCCAGGACGAGCGTGTAGCAGGCGCTCTCCTCCCACGTCAGGTGCTTGGGTCGCTCCATCAACTGGCGGTCTTGAACGCGGGTGAACTGCGAGAACGAACCATCCGGCGTCTCATAGCCCCAAATGCGCTGGGACGATGAAAACATCGGATCACCGCCGTTGCACTCCTCGTCGTCACCATCGTCTTGATTGCAATGAATGACCACCTCATCGCCGACCTTCCAGCGCTTCACCTTGGAACCGACCGCCCAGACGATGCCAGCCGCATCTGAGCCCGCAATGTGATACGGCGCCTTGTGGCCATCGAATGGCGATATCGGTACGCCAAGTGCCGCCCAAACGCCGTTGTAGTTGACGCCCGCAGCCATCACCAGGACCAGCACGTCGTGGCTGTCCAGCGACCATGTCGGCACCACCTCGACCTGCATGGCGGAATCGGGGTTGCCGTGGCGCTCGCGGCGGATCGTCCAGGCATACATGTTCTTCGGGACATGACCCAGAGGCGGGATTTCGCCCACTTCATAGAGGTCTTTTCCAGTTACTGGAGCGTATGCAGGTGTCGAAACGGACATTGGGTCTGCGTTGAGTGTTTTCGACATCGCGGTTCTCCCTAGTTTTGCGCGTGCGGCAATGCTCGCAGAGCAATTGTTGCGTTGCAACATGATCGCGCACAGATCGGGGACAGTTTCAAGCGATTTCTTAACGGTAGCCACGAAGATACGTGCGGTAATTCGACTGTCAGGGGCGCTGTAAACACAAGCGTAAGGGACCCGGGGTTAACTTGCAGAGTACGGCAGATTAAAAATGTCGGCCGACGACCGCAAATGTTATTGGCAGGCAATTCATGGGCTACGAAAATGACGGATTTTTTTCATCGGATGGTTGCGCTTGACGCCAACAGCTTGACGCTCGTGCTCATGATCTGTGGTTGGGGATTCCTGATCATGCGCTCCATGATGCCGATCTCTGGAGTAGCGGTGGCAGCGTTCCCGCTGCTGGTCGTCAGCGCACTTGCTTCGCACGCGTTATTGCGTGACACGAACTACATCGTGCATCTGGAACGCGGTGCCGGACTAGCCATGTCGACCGGCATCGGCATGATTGTCGCACTCGTCGTTATCATTGCGCTTGTCCGGGTGTTGCTCGCCGTTCACGATGCGACGAGAGCGCGCCCGCAATCGTTATCGCGCCGTCATTGATTTATCAGCTCCGCTGGCAACATTCGCGCCGTTCACCCAAACAGCGTATATCCAACGGGCTTAAATCCTTTATTGTCACCCGATATCGCAATTGCGAACAAAGGTGACGAGATGTCCTCCCAACTAACTTCCGCAGTGACACCGACAAGTGCCGGGCCAGTGCGTGATCAGTCCTGGCTGTTTCGCACATATGCTGGCCATTCGACGGCCGCGAAATCGAACGAGCTCTACCGGCGCAACCTGGCCAAGGGGCAGACGGGTCTGTCCATTGCCTTCGATCTGCCGACGCAGACGGGCTACGATAGCGATCATGAACTGGCACGTGGCGAAGTCGGCAAGGTTGGGGTTCCCGTCGGGCACATCGGCGATATGCGGGAGTTGCTGGCCAATATCCCCCTCGACCAGATGAACACGTCGATGACGATCAACGCCACGGCCGCCTGGCTGTTTGCCCTTTACGTCGCGGTCGCCGACGAACAAGGAGTGCCACGAGGCAAACTGACCGGCACCATTCAAAACGACATCATCAAGGAATATCTATCACGTGGCACGTACGTTTTTCCGCCAGAGCCATCGTTGCGACTGATCAAAGATACAGTCGTGTTCTCTTGCGCCAAGGTTCCGCGTTGGAATCCGACAAACGTGTGCTCATACCATTTGCAAGAAGCCGGTGCGACGCCCGTCCAGGAACTCGCATTCGCATTGGCGACCGCTATTGCAGTGCTCGATGCCGTGAAAGCATCGGGCGAAGTCAAACCGGAAGCGTTTGGCGCGGTGGTCGGGCGCGTATCGTTTTTCGTCAACGCCGGTTTGAAGTTCGTGACCGAAATCTGCAAGATGCGCGCGTTTGTCGATTTGTGGGACGAGATCTGCGCTACCCGCTACGGCATTACCGACGCTAAGCACCGCATGTTCCGCTACGGCGTGCAGGTGAATTCGTTAGGGCTCACGGAGCAACAGCCGGAAAACAATGTCTATCGTATTTTGATCGAGATGTTGGCGGTGACACTGTCTAAGCGTGCTCGCGCCCGCGCGGTACAGTTGCCGGCCTGGAACGAGGCGCTGGGTTTGCCGCGACCTTGGGACCAGCAATGGTCGTTGCGGATGCAACAAATCCTCGCTTTAGAGACCGATCTGCTCGAATACGGAGATATCTTCGACGGTTCGGTCGAAATCGAGCGCAAAGTCGAGAGTTTGAAGGCTGAAGCGCGTACCGAACTCGCCGTGATCGAGAGCATGGGCGGAGCGGTCGCCTCGATCGAATATATGAAGCGCCGTCTTGTCGAGAGTAACGCCTCGCGCTTGCGCGGCATCGAGACCGGCGTCCAGGTCGTCGTCGGCGTCAATCGGTACATCGAGACCGAAGTGTCGCCGCTTTCGGCAGGGGAGAGCTCAATCGAGATTGTCGATCGCGCGTTGGAAGCCGAACAAGTCGAACGCTTAAAAGGGTGGCGGTCGGGGCGCGATGCAGCCGCGGTCGCGCACGCGCTCGCCGCGTTGGAGCGCGCCGCTCGTGGCGGCTCCAACATCATGGAGCCCTCGATTGCAGCCGCAAAGGTTGGCGTCACGACTGGAGAGTGGGGCACGACGCTGCGCCGCGTGTTCGGCGAATTCCGCGCGCCAACCGGGATCGGGCGAGCAGCAACCGTTTCCGATGAAGGATTAAGTGCGGTCCGCAAAAGTGTCGAAGTGGCATCCGTAACGCTTGGACGGCGCATCAAAATCCTCGTCGGAAAGCCGGGGCTTGATGGTCACTCGAATGGCGCCGAACAGATCGCCGTGCGCGCTCGCGACTGCGGCATGGACGTGGTCTACGAGGGCATTCGCTTAACCCCTTCGCAGATTGTGCGGGCGGCATTGGACGAGAGCGTTCACGTTGTCGGCTTGTCAATTTTGTCGGGCTCGCACTTGGCGCTGGTGCGCGACGTCATGGATCGCATGCGAGCGGAGGGGCTGTGTGATATTCCGGTCGTCGTCGGCGGCATCATCCCACCCGAGGACGCACGCGCGCTGAAAGCGATGGGCGTGGCTGGCGTCTACACACCGAAGGATTTCCAAATTAACGACATCATGGCCGACATCGTTCGGCTAGTGGAGCGAGCACCGCAGGCGGCGTAAGGGGAATTACGCCGCCATTGCGACAGGAGTTGGAACGCGATAGCCCCTTTGAGTGACGTCCCCGCCAATCTGTTTGCGAACCTCCCTCCATGCGCCGAATACACGCCGATCTGCTGCTGCTGCTTGCGGCGGCTATCTGGGGCTTAGCGTTCGTGTTCCAAAAGTCTGCGATGGAGAACGTCGGGCCGAGCACTTTCATTGCTGCACGGGGTATACTTGCGGCGCTGGCGTTGTGGCCGCTCGCGCTGATTGAGACCCACCGGACGGGCGGAGGGCCGCTCGAGTCAACTCTGTTCCGCATCGCGGGGGTCGGCGGCCTGCTGTTCTTTTTGGGCGCAATTTTCCAGCAAATGGGACTGCTGTCGACGACGGTGAGCAACACTGGTTTTCTGACCGGACTGTACGTGATCCTGACACCATTCGTCGTTTGGGTGTGGAAGCGACGCCGGCCGGCGCCGCTCATCTGGGTAGCGGCGGCAATCACGTTCGTCGGCACGTGGATGCTGGGCGGTGGCACTCTATCGGGTTTCAGTAGAGGTGACGGATACGTCGCTAGCTGTGCACTTTTTTGGGCAGTCCATCTTACGGTCGTGAGCGCGTCGACACAGTTCAATCGGCCGGTGGCATTCACCGCCATACAGTTTGCCGTGGTCGGTTGCTTGGGACTGGTCGCATCGCTCGCGACCGAGACCACCTCGTTCGCCGGGTTGATAGCGGCGGCGCCTGCAATAGCCTACGTCGGGTTACTGTCGAGCGCATTTACATTCACCTTGCTCGCGGTTGCGATGAAGTATGCGCCAGCGACCGAAGCTGCAATCATCGTCAGCTTGGAGTCGGTATTTGCTGCCATCGCGGGTGCGCTGCTGCTAGGCGAGCACTTGGGATCCATTGGCATAACCGGCGCCGCATTGATCTTGGCCGCGATCATAATGGTGCAGTTCGTTACGCAACCGACGTGAACTAGGTCATCAGGAAGGCTGCCAGCAGATGCATCTCTAGCTGTAGCCGTTGCCTGAATTTCAGCTTACACTTTGCGGGCAGACAAACAGAAATCAAAAAATCGATCCCGGAGGAACTACGCCCATGTTGAAGCGTCTTATCGTTGCGGCCGCGTGCATCGCTGCATTCAGCGCACCGGTCTTGTCTCAGACAGCGACCCCGCCAGCGCCGCCGCCGCTCGTGCCTTACGGCACACCAATCACCCTCGATGGCGCCAAAAAGGTAATGGCTGCCGCCGAAGCCGAGGCCGTTAAGAACAATTGGCCGATGGCGATCGTCATTCTCGACAGCACAGGCCACATAGTCATGCTGCACAAACTTGATAATACCCAGTACGGCTCGCTTGCCGTCGCCGAGGATAAAGCCAACTCTGCGATCAACTTTCGGCGTCCGACCAAGGTGTTTGAAGACCTCGTTGCAGCCGGCGGTATTGGCTTGCGCACGCTCGGACTGCGTGGAGCAACGCCAGTCGAAGGTGGCGTTCCAATTGTCGTCGATGGAAAAATTGTCGGGTCGATTGGAGCTTCCGGAGGAACCGCTCCGCAAGACGGTCAAGTCGCCAAGGTAGGTGCAGAAGCTGCCACAAAGTAACTTTGTACACTTCGCGCTATTGAGCATCGGGTGCCAGGCAAGCAGCATCCTGGCACCTTATTCATAGAATTACGTCGGAAGGGGATTCCATGCGGCGCGTACGATTGAGTAACGATATCAGCGTGCCTGCCTTAGGACAGGGCACGTGGAAAATGGGCGAGGAAAGCGGTCAGCGCAATTCGGAAGTCAAGGCACTGAAGCGCGGCTTGGATCTTGGATTATCGCTGATCGATACAGCCGAGATGTACGCCGAGGGCGGCGCCGAGGAAGTTGTCGGGGAGGCGATCGCTGGCTGTCGCGATACAGTTTATCTGGTCAGCAAAGTCTACCCGCATAACGCTTCGCGAGCCGGTGTGGCGACCGCATGCGAGCGCAGCCTGAAACGTTTAAAAACAGATCGCCTCGATCTCTATCTTCTGCATTGGCGCGGATCATACCCGCTAAGCGAAACCGTCGATGCATTCGAGCGGCTCGTGGCGCAAGGCAAGATTAAGAACTGGGGTGTCAGCAACTTCGATACCGACGACATGGTGGAGTTGACGGAGTTAGCAAAAGCGGGCGGTTGTGCTGTCAATCAGGTGCTCTATCATTTGGGCAGCCGCGGGATCGAGTTTGATCTACTGCCGGCCTGCCAGCGCGACCATGTCGCGATGATGGCGTACTCGCCGTTGGGCCAGGGCGATGTGCTCGACGATGCGGCACTGTTGAAGATTGCTAAAGCGCGCGGCGTTTCCTCAGCAACCATCGCGCTTGCCTGGGTTTTGCGCCAGCCAGGGATGATTGCCATCCCAAAAGCGGCGACGCTTGCCCACGTGGAGGCCAACGCTCAGGCGCAGGATCTGGTCCTGGATGCCACTGAAATTGCGGCACTCGACAAGGCGTTTCCGCCGCCGAAGACGAAAACGGCGTTGGGAATGTTGTGAGGGTGATTGCTTTTAGCCGCTAGTCACGGCTCGTTGTTGAAGCTGGATTGAAAGCCGTTTCTTCAGCACTCAGAGTATCTGCTGCCGAAGGTCGGTGATTTTCGTTGAGGTGTAATGAGTTTCGTTATCGGTCATGCGTTCCTCATGGCTATCGTCACGCTCGATCTAACATCAAGATAGGTGTCGGTTATTCGCACGCAAAGCCGCCGATATCTGTGCTCTTGTCGTCGAAAGTCGCCACGGCAAGGCCGTCTAGTCGTAGCCATAGGAAACAACCGATGATGAAATTGCTGTATTCGCCGCTCTCGCCGTACGTCCGTAAAGTGATGATGACTGCGCGGTTGAAAGGCGTGATCGACCAGATCACGACCGAACAAGCTGATACCGGGATATTGAACAACAAACAGATCAGTAATGAAAATCCGCTGGCAAAAATTCCGGTTCTGATACTGGAGAACGGCACGCAAATCTACGACAGTCACGTCATTTGCGAATACCTCGATAGCCTCGCACCTTCACCGAAATTGTTTCCGGCATCCGGTGCCGAGCGTTTCAACACACTTACCCTCGGTGCGCTGGGTGATGGAATGATGGATGCATCGCTGCTGCTCGTTTATGAGAAGCGTTATCGTCCGGAAGACAAGTGGGTGAGTACTTGGATGGATCGCCAGCAGATTAAAATCGATGAGGCGCTCGAACATCTTGAGGCCAATCCGCCACTTTGGGGAGCAATGCCCGATTATGGGCACATCACGATTGCCGCAGCGCTGGGCTATCTCGATCTTCGTCACGAGGGAAAGTGGCGCGCAAAACATCCCAAATTGGTGAAATGGCTGGAACAGTTCGCCGCAGCCGTTCCCGCATTCGCCGAGACCAAGCCGGTTGTTTAACTGACCACTGCGATGGTGCAGTGCAGCAATTTATTGTTAATGTTCATATGATTGTGAAGGATCTCGGCAGAAGTGCCGGGATCCTTTAGCTTTTTGGCAACCTCCCTCTGTGCTGAATGCATGCCTCGGTGCTGCCTCAATTCTGGCATCGTTGCGCCCCTTGTCGTGCAGGGATGGGGTGACCACCTCTGCGTTACCGAGCGGCGCCATCGCGCTCCGGTTTGGAATGATTACCGTCAATAACGTAACTCTCTTGTGACGTTTCGACGCATTTTGTGCCGAGTCGTTAACGAAGTTGTTGGCTTGGCATTGGCGCGCGGATAAGGGGAAGTATTGTGAGATTTGATCAATTCGTCGATCAAAATAGAAACGTCGCATCAAAGGGTTCCATAGAAGTGTCGAGTGTGCGTGTGAATGCCCAGGTTTTCATTGACTTCGATGGGACACTGGCGCCCGGAGACCCTACGGACACATTGTTGGCCCGCTTCGCCGATCGCTCCTGGCTCGCACTCGAAGCGGACTTCAAGGCCGGCCGCATGACGTCCCGCGAGTGCATGGCCCGTCAAATCGGGCTCATTCGTGCGACGCCAGCCGAATACGACGCACTCGTCGGCAGCATGTCGATTGATCCGCACTTCGCGGCCTTCGCCGCGGTATGTGAGCGCAATTCGATCCCGATGACAATCGTGTCAGATGGGCCCGATCGAAGCATCGAAATACTTTTGCGTAAGGCGGGTCTCGATCTTCCATATTTCGCGAACAAGCTCGAATGGCTAGGCGGCGATAAGTGGAATTTGAGCTTTCCGCATGCGCGCACCGACTGCTCTATGCTCGCTGGCAACTGTAAATGCCAGTTTACGGAGCGTTTCCCCGCCGTGACGCAGATCATGATCGGTGATGGCCGATCGGATTTCTGCATATCGAACCGCGTCGATCTTGTTTTCGCAAAAGGTGCTCTTGCCAAACATTGCAAGGTGAACGGTTTAGCCCATCACGCGATCAAGGATTTCCGCGATGCAACCCGCCTCATGAAGGGTTGGCTCGACGGTGGTGTTGCTACTGCCGACGGCAGATCAATAGAATTTGGAACGGCTGCGGCTTGAACCGAGGCGTGACACGGAGCGTCTTAATTTCATGGAGCGAGCGGGGCATCGAAATAGCATTGGTCACAACGCCCGGGTGAGCGTGCGTGCTGCGGCGCGCGGGCAAATCCGGAACCATCGCTCCGGCGGAACAATGCCAGATAGCGAGAAGTTGCTTTGATTGTGAGCCGGACACCCGATCAAAAGGGGTGCCGAAGTTTAGGAAAGAATCCACAGACGATGTCGACACCTAATCGTAGCTACAAGTTTGATGGCGGGCGCACGGGCGTGCTGCTGGTTCACGGGCTGGGCGGGACCCCGATTGAGATGCGTTACGTTGCGCTGGCGTTGTCACGTGCCGGCCATACAGTAAGTGTGCCGCAGCTCGCGGGGCACTGTGCAACCGAAGCAGAATTAAAATTCTCGCACTGGCAGGATTGGTACGCGACGATCGATCGCGAGCTCGACGAGATGCGCAAGACTTGCGACACAGTTATCGTGGGTGGCCTGTCGGCCGGTGCGGTGCTCTCGTTGCATCTTGCGGCCAACCGCCCCGACGATATTCAAGGTATCGCATGCATGGCGCCGACCGTATGGCTCAACGGCTGGGGAGTGCCGTGGTATGCCAAGCTGTTCCGCCTCGTTCAACACAAATGGTTTGCAAACTTGATCCAGTTTACCGAGCGCGAACCGTTCGGCATCAAAGACAAGCGGATGCGTGAAATGGTGGTAGAGGCTCTGCACTCGGGCGATGCCTCGCAGGCGGGCGTATACAGTACGCCTGGTGGCCCGATGCTGGAATTCCGGTGGTTGGTTGATATCGTGCGGAAACAACTGTCGTCGATCAAGCAACCGACCTTGATTTTGCATCCGCGTGAAGATGACCGCGCAGATCTAAGCAACGCATTCTATTTGCAGCGTAATCTGGCGGGTCCTGTCGACGTGACAATATTGGACGATTGCTATCACATCGTGACGATCGACAAACAGCGCGATGTGGTGGCCGAGCGCACCGTAGGGTTCGTCGCCCGCATCGAAGCTACTCTCGCGAAGGCAGCCGGTGTCGCCGCGCCGGTCAAACCAGCGATCGGGCAATCCCGCAGAACCGCGGCGGCTTAATTTCCAATCACAAAAAAGAAAGCACTCGATCGCTTATCATGAGCGATCGAGTGCTTATAGCGTTACTTCAGCTCGAGAACTTCAATAAGTGCTCGATGCACTCGTCGAGATGCATTTCTGTAGAGTCGCCGGAGCGCGCGTCCAAACGAATGTCTCACTGAAGAACTTCGTCCCCAGATAGCCGGTCACTTGCAGCTGATCAGATGAGCGCAACTTCAGTTCGACATCGTAGGACTTGCCTTCCTTCGGGTCATAAATCCAGCCAGCATCCCAGGTTCCGCTAGGCTGGCGTTTCAAA
>JANLXZ010000002.1:0-10134 GCA_031365375.1 Hyphomicrobiaceae bacterium
AAGTTGTGATGTGGGGACACAGCGGCTGGTCAGCCGGCTTCTGGAAGCACCCGCCCTTCCTGCCCTGGCTCACGCGCGCCTGGTTCTATTTGCTGCCGATGAATGCGTTCAGTCTAGCTTTGCTGACTGCTTTGAACGTGACCGTTTGTGCCTGGGCGGTATGGTCGATCGCTAGAATGACGCCCAATACCGCCGGCTTTGCAGACCATAACGCAAACGAAAAAGCCGGACTGATTGCCATTGGCCTGCTCGTGGCCATACCGTTTGCCTCGGTAATGGCGGTCAAACTAAATCACAATACGATTTTGATTTCGCTATGGCCGCTGACGATCTGGGCTTTCTTACGGGCGCTCGACCGGCCAACCCTTTGGCGCGGAGCCTTGTTCGGCCTGCTTGCCGCTGCGGCTGTGCTCGCCAAGTACTATTCCTTGCTTCTGCTGGCCGGGTGTATCGTCGCCTCGTTCGCGGTGCCGGTGCACGCATGGAGATTTTATCGCCAACCCGCACCTTATGCGGCAGTCGCCGCATTCATGCTGGCGATGACGCCTCACATATTTTGGATGCTGGAGCGTGCCTCGACACCGCTGGGCTACGCCTTCAAAGCTGGCGCCTCGAACCCTGTGTCCGCGACCAGGGGCCCGGCGATGGCTCTTTCGTTTGCCGTACAGGCACCACTCCTCCTGCTGCCACTGGCGATTTTGGCTTGGCTGGTGGCGAAGTCCGCTCCGGCTGCCGGCAATCGTGGATATTCGCGGCGGACGAGCCATCCGCACGAGAAAGCGCTGATTCTACTTGCCGTTGTCCCTTACGTGCTGACCATTATTCTCGTCTTTGCTTTCCACTTGCGCGGTGCGGTTGCCTGGGCGATGCCGGTCTTCGTCTGTTTACCAGCGGTGATCGCACCGCGCATCGGCAATGTTCGCGAATGGCTGTCGCAGCGCGCGCCCCGTTTGGCATTAATCTTGGTGATTGCCACGGTCATTGCCGGACAGATCGGCACCCGGTTGGCCGTGACACGAGGCGCCGACGGTATCTCAGAACCGCGCCGCGAGATCGCCGCGGCCGCAACCAGCCTCTGGCATTCCACGCAGACCGGCCCACTGCCGATCATCGCGGGTGATCAGCGACTGGCGTCCGCTGCCGTCATCTATTCGTCCGATCATCCGCAGGCATGGCCGAGCTTCAGTGCAAGTCAGGCGCCCTGGATCGATCCTGCGATCGCAGCTAAAGTGGGCTTCATCGGACTATGTCGCCTAGCCGATAGCCAATGCATTACGTTGGCAACTAATGCGGCTGGCGGCGGGGCTCTTCGATGCACGTTGAGGCGACGGGTTGAGCATCTGGGTGCGCACGGTCCGTGGTTTGAAGTGGTGCTTTTTCTCGTGCCACCAGTTGTGAGCACTGCTGCGGCGACCTGCCCGACGACCGATCCGCTTTGAAACAGCGGCTCAAAACGCTGCGTTTCACTACATTTGTGTTTCGTCTACATGCTCGTTTCCGCCACAGTTGCATCTCAACTCTGGCTATGACAGTGACGAGTGGAATGTTTAAAGGCTAAGAGGGTCGTCATGATGAAGTGGGTCGTCATTTGGGGCACTATTGCGATTGCCTCCGCGATCGCTGCTGGCGTTCTCGCCGGCATCAAACGCCGCGACCACTCGTTCTGGGCCGCTTGGTCTTTCTTGTTCCCGCCGATGCTCCTCCTACTTCTCGTCATGTCCAGGAACGAGGGCCCCAGAAAGCGTCGCCGCACCCTCGACGAAGAGGATGCGGCAACGGCCGATTAGACCTAATCGAGCGCTTAGCCCTCCTTCATCGTCGCCTTGCCAGAGATCGCGGCTTGCGCGGCGGCCAACCGCGCGACGGGCACGCGAAACGGCGAGCACGAAACATAATCGAGCCCAACTTCGTGGCAGAAGGCGACGGAAGCTGGATCACCGCCGTGCTCACCGCAGATACCAAGCTTGATGTTTGGCCGAGCCTTTCGGCCACGCTCGCAGCCCATGCGAACGAGTTCACCAACACCGTCCACATCGATCGACACGAACGGGTCGATTTCGAACACGCCCGCACTCGAGTAATTACTCAGGATCGGCGCTGCATCGTCGCGCGACAGGCCAAGACAGGTTTGCGTCAAATCGTTGGTACCAAACGAGAAAAACTCGGCGCCATCCACACCTCCTGCGATTTCGTCCGCCTTGAGACAAGCGCGCGGTAATTCGATCATGGTGCCAATTTGATAGGTGAGCTTGGTGCCGGTCTCCGCCTCGACGGCTTTCGCTGCCGCCACGATCAAGTCACGGATCATGTCGTATTCCTTGCGGTACGCGACCAGTGGCACCATCACCTCCGGTAGCACCGGCTTGCCAGTCTTTTTCTGCACCGTTGCTTGCGCCTCGAAGATCGCGCGCGCCTGCATCTCGGTTATCTCGGGATAGCGCACGCCCAGACGGCATCCACGGAAACCCAGCATCGGGTTGATCTCGTGCAGCTCGGCGACGCGCTCTTGCACCCGCTTCACCGGCACGCCAAGTTCGTTTGCGACGGCTGCCGCCTCCGTTTCGCCGTGCGGCAGAAACTCGTGCAATGGCGGATCGAGGAGACGGATCGTCACCGGCAACCCGGCCATGATCTCGAACAGCTCCTCGAAGTCGCGGCGCTGCATCGGCAGGATTTTTGCCAGTGCCTTACGCCGGCCGGCCTCGTCGATCGACACGATCATCTCGCGCATGGCGAGAATGCGGTCCTCATCGAAGAACATGTGCTCGGTGCGGCAAAGCCCAATGCCCTCGGCTCCGAATTCGCGCGCCTGGGCGGCGTCACGCGGCGTGTCCGCATTGGCGCGCACCTTCATCTTGCGGGCGGCGTCAGCCCACCCCATCAGCACGCCGAAATCGCCTGAGAGTTGCGGCCGTTGCATCTTGACGCGGCCTTTCAAGACTTGCCCCGTGCTGCCATCGATGGTGATCTGATCGCCGCGTTTGAAAACTTGTCCCATCACCGTCATGGTCTGAGCCTTGAGGTCGATGCGAAGTGAACCGGCCCCTGACACGCAGGGGCGTCCCATGCCGCGAGCGACGACCGCGGCGTGGCTGGTCATGCCGCCACGAGCAGTCAAAATTCCGGTCGCCGCATGCATGCCATGGATGTCTTCCGGACTGGTCTCGATCCGCACCAGGATCACATCCTTACCCTGACCTTTCAGCATTTCGGCATCGTCCGCATCGAACACGATCTCGCCCGATGCAGCACCTGGCGAGGCCGGCAATCCGGTCGCCACGACTTCTTTCTTGGCCGAAGGATCGATTGTCGGATGCAGCAATTGATCGAGCCCACCGGCATCGATCCGCATCACTGCTTCGTCGCGCGTGAGAACGCCCTCGTTCGCCAGTTCGACCGCGATCTTCAGGGCGGCCGCTGTCGTGCGTTTTCCAGACCGCGTCTGCAACATCCAAAGCTTGCCGTTCTGAATGGTAAACTCGATATCCTGCATGTCGCGATAGCGGCCCTCGAGCTTCGCGAACACGTCGATGAGCTCTTTGTAAGTTTCGGGCATCAGCGCTTCGAGCGACGGGCTCTTGTCGCCAGCTTCCTTTCGTGAGACTTCGGTCAGGCTTTGCGGCGTACGAATGCCAGCAACGACATCTTCGCCCTGCGCGTTGACCAGAAATTCGCCGTACAGAGCCTTTTCGCCAGTCGAGGGGTTGCGCGTGAAGGCAACGCCGGTTGCCGACGTGTCACCCATGTTGCCAAACACCATAGCCTGCACGTTGACAGCTGTGCCCCAACTATCGGGAATATTGTGCAGCCGCCGATAGGTGTTGGCGCGGGCGTTCTTCCACGAGCCGAACACGGCTGAAATGGCCCCCCACAACTGTTCCGATGTCGACTGCGGAAACGGTTTTCCGGTTTCCCGCAATACTGCTGCTTTGTACTCGCCGATCACTTCCAGCCAGTCGCTCGCACTGAGTTCGGTATCGCCCGATTTGCCCCTGAGGCTTTTATGATTGTCCAGGATTTCGTCGAACATCCCGTGATCGACCTCGAGCACGACATCCGCATACATTTGGATGAAGCGACGATAGCTGTCATAGGCAAACCGCTCGTTTTTGGATCGAACGGCCAAACCCTTCACGGTATCGTCATTGAGGCCGAGATTGAGGATCGTGTCCATCATGCCCGGCATCGATGCGCGGGCGCCCGAACGAACTGACACTAGCAGCGGATTGTCGGCATCGCCGAACTTGGCGCCAACGGCGTGTCCGACATGGTCGATCGCGGAGCGAACCTGCGCTTCCAAACCGGCCGGCCACTGGCGATCATTCGCGTAGTATGCCGTGCATACCTCGGTCGTGATGGTGAAGCCTGGGGGTACGGGCAGTCCTAAACTCGCCATTTCAGCAAGATTGGCGCCCTTGCCGCCGAGCAGATCCTTCATCGCCGCGCCGCCGTCGCTGCGTCCCGCCCCAAATAAATAGACCCACTTGGATGCTGGGCTCGAAACGGCAAAACTCTGGGCCATGAGTTGCATCTCCCTTTTTTGGAAATCGGATGGCGTTTGATTTCTTGAGCGTCAATACGCTCCCGGCGATAGAGTCGCAAACGCCAACATGTGCGAAGCGTTGCATGCTCCCTTGCCATTTGCTTTGACAGGGCCAAGCGACCCTTCCACACTTTTCACGAACACAACACTTTAACGAGAGTTGCCCCGATGTCCGATCACTTGCCCGCAGTTCTAAAATCCCTTCAGGCCAACGAGGAAGCGGCGCTCGGCCGCTTGTTCGAGTTGCTGCGCATCGACAGCATCTCGACCGATCCGGCGTTCAAAGATCGATGCAAGGTCGCCGCGGATTGGTGCGCGAGCCAGTTGAACGAGATCGGCATCGCGGCGACGGTGCGCCCGACGACTGGGCACCCGATGGTCGTCGGTCACAGTCATCAGACGGTGCCGAAAGGCATGCCTCACGTACTGTTTTACGGCCATTACGACGTTCAGCCCGTGGATCCGCTCCAACTTTGGACATCGCCGCCATTCGAGCCGCGCATCGCCACTGAGAAAGGCAATGGCAAAGTCATCATCGCGCGGGGTGCGGAAGACAACAAAGGCCAGTTGATGACCTTCTTCGAGGCGGCGCGCGCCTGGAAGTTAGTGGCCGGTGAGCTGCCGATCGCGGTCACGGTTCTGCTCGAAGGCGAAGAAGAGTGTGGCTCGCCGAGCTTGCCGGGGTTTCTCAAGACTTCTGGAAAGGAGCTGATGTGTGACTTTGCCCTCGTCTGCGATACCGGCCAATGGGACAAGGATACGCCAGCGATTTCAACGCAGCTGCGCGGGCTCGCTTCAACCGAGGTCATCATCCGCGGACCATCACGCGATTTGCATTCGGGTCTCTACGGCGGCCCTGCGATCAATCCGATCCGAGTGCTCAATCGCATCTTGGGAGAAATGCACGACGACAAAGGCCGTGTACGCATCGCAGGATTTTACGACGGCGTGAAACCACCGTCGAAAGCGTTTCGCACCCAGTGGGCAAAACTCGCCGACGAGCGAAAAGACTTCCTCAAGACCGTCGGGCTTTCGGTGCCAGCAGGCGAACAAGGCTTCAACATCATCGAACAGATGTGGGCTCGTCCAACAGCCGAAGTGAACGGCATCACCGGCGGCTATCAAGGTGCAGGCGCCAAAACCGTGATCCCCGCCCACGCGTCTGCAAAACTCACGTTCCGTCTCGTTGCTGGCCAGGATCCGGCCAAGATCATCAAAGCCTTCCAAGCTTTCGTGAACGAACGCCTGCCCGCCGACTGCACGGCCGAGTTCATCGGCGTTCACGGGTCGCCAGCCGTCGCCTTCGACACGAGCGCTCCCTACATCGGCGCCGCTGCTGCAGCTCTCGAGGAGGAATGGAAACGGCCCGCCGTCATGATGGGTATGGGCGGCTCGATCCCGATCGTGCAGTCATTCAAGGACAAGCTCGGCATGGACAGTCTGCTGGTCGGGTTCGGCCTCGACGACGATCGCATCCACTCACCGAACGAAAAATACAACCTGTCGAGTTTCAAAAAAGGTGCGCGTAGCTGGGCGCGCATCATAGATCGGCTTGCCAAGACCGGTTGATCGCCATAATTGCGGTGTAGTCGAACTAGTCACTTCCCTCCTCCACAGGTTATAAATGAAACGCCTCATGTTTCCGCATTTCGCTTCGAAGAGCCGATTGGCGATCATCATAGCAGCAGTCGCGGCGTTGTTCTCCGGCATTGCTGCCGAAGCTCAGCGTGCGCCATGGGGCGGCGCAGGACAAGGTGGCCGCCAACAGCAGAGCTACGAAGCGGGTAAATTCGATTACTACGTCATGTCACTCTCCTGGAGCCCGAGTTTCTGCGCCGGCGCCCGGTCCGGTGGCCTCGACGATCAACAGTGCGCGCCGCGCAACGGCAAGCGCTTCTCGTTCGTCCTGCATGGCCTGTGGCCGCAATTCGAAAAGGGCTGGCCGCAGGATTGCCGTTCGGCAGCAGGCGATCGCGTGCCGCGTCCGGTCGCCAATCGGATGCTCGACATCATGCCGAGCGACAAACTCGTATTCCACGAATGGCGCAAGCACGGCACCTGTTCCGGCCTCAGCATCGACGGCTATTTCAACCTCGCGCGTTCCATGCATGACAAGGTGAAAATACCTGAACGTTATCAGCAGGTGAACGATCCGCGGCTCACGCTTTCGCCCGACGAGGTCGTCAACGACTTCATCGCCGCCAATCCCGGCCTCAGCCGCACGATGATCACCGTGAAATGCGGCGGACCTGGCAATCGCATGGAAGAGGTACGCGTCTGTTTCGATAAAGACGGCAAGTATCGCGCATGCGGGCGCAACGAGGATCAACGCAAGGCATGTTCCGCTCCGAAAATGTATATTCCACCGGTACGTGGATAAATCTGCGGCCGTGATGCAATCGTCACATTGCGGCCTTTTTTGTGGATAGCTCGGCTGTTGAACGGCTGTCACCTTTTCGATCGTTGATCAATCGTAGCAGATCGGTCCAGGCTTCATTCGTGCGCGTAGCGATTCGGCTCCATGCCGAACACAGCGGCGATGATGCAACGAGTTCTGACGGAACCGCAGTGGGATGAACGAGAGTGGGCGCAAGCGCGTTCGCGCTTGACCGCGCAATCCGGCGATGCCGCAGCGTCAGAACCGCCTATCGCCAAGGCCGGAAAAGTAAAGCGCGGCGCCCGATCAGCTATCGGCTACGGACTGCTCGGGTTCGTACTCGGTGCCGTGTTTTGGCATTTCGTCGGTTTTTGGGATTTCGTCGGTCAGTTGATGTTCAAGGGCGGCGCTGCCGGCACCGAAATTGTCCAAGGTCCGCCGCCGATCAAACTCAGAGAACGCGTGTCCGGCGTTTCTGCCATCGCGATCGTCGCGAGCACTGAAGCCTGCACAATGCTGCGGCTCGACAGGGGCACGGGTGAGACAGCAGCGGTGCCATGCGCAGGTGATCCATTGCCGCTACGGGGGATCAAACCGGCACGACGCGAGGATCTTCGTGTAACAGCGTCGCAGCGCATGATCGAGACGACTGCACGCGGTTGGGGTGCGGTCAAAATTGAACCGCCAGGTACCCAAATCAATCAAGCAAGCGCTGATTAGAACGGCGCCCGATCGTTGACAAGTTAGAGCGCCATCGGCATATAACGCTTATGAACAACACGCTGATCAACTTGATCCGCCGACGCCGCGAAAGCTCGAGCTTGCGGCGATGAGGGTGTTTGCGTTGTGAGATGCCCCCGAGCCGCGCAGTTTGCAGCGGCTTTTTTGTTGGCCGCACCGTCCATCACCATTCACCGATCATAGGTGTTCACCATGTCCTCCCCCAAAACAACCGTCGACGGCAACCTCAAGAAGCCAACGGTATTCATCGACGGAGAGGCCGGCACCACCGGCCTTGGCATCGCCCAACGGTTGGCGGCCGTAGACGGCCTTACCGTCCGTTCGATCGCACCGGAAAAACGCAAGGACGCCGGTGCCAAACGCGCGCTCATGCAGGAAGTCGATCTCGTCGTCCTTTGCCTGCCTGACGATGCAGCGAAGGAGACCGTTGCCGTTGCCGACGCGATGCCGAACGGCGGACCGAAAATTGTCGATGCCTCGACCGCGCACCGCGTTGCGCCTGGTTGGGTCTATGGCTTTCCCGAACTGACACCGGGCCAAACCTCGCGCGTTGTGAACGCGAAACGTGTGTCAAACCCAGGCTGCTATCCGACGGGCGCGATCGCACTGATCCGGCCACTCGTCGACGCTGGTCTAATGCCGACCGACTTCCCCGTCACCATCAACGCCGTGTCGGGATACTCCGGTGGCGGCAAGTCGATGATTGAGGCGTATGAAGCCCGCAAAGCACCGGCATTCGAGTTGTACGGGCTAGGGCTGTCGCACAAGCACCTGCCAGAGACGCAACTTCACGCTGGGCTCACCCGCAGACCGATTTTCGTCCCATCGGTTGGCAATTATCGCCAAGGCATGCTGGTGTCGGTACCGCTCCATCTCGATTTAATGAAAACGAACATCCTGATCGCCGATCTGCTGGCGGTGCTGTCCCAGCATTATACCGGATCTGACTACGTAAAAGTGATCGGCCTTGGCGATGCCAGCGTGAATGGCGGCAAGATCGAACCTCAGTCACTCAACGATAGCAACGTGCTGGAACTGCGGGTGTTCGGCAGCGATACCCTACGCCAAGCCGTGCTCGTCGCCCGTCTCGACAACCTCGGCAAAGGGGCATCGGGCGCCGCCGTGCAGTCGATCAAGCTGATGTTGGGCGTGGCTTAGATCGATTAATCCAGATCTTCGACTTGCGCGGGGCCACCGCCCTTGATGCGTTGGGCCAAGGCCGCTTCGATAAAGGGATCGAGCGCGCCATCCAGAACGGCGTCGGGGTCGGTGCTGGCAACGCCCGTGCGCACGTCCTTGACCATCTGATAGGGTTGCAGCACGTACGAGCGCAACTGATGCCCCCAACCGATATCGGTCTTGGAGGCGGCTTCGGCGTTGGCCTTCTGCTCGCGGCGCTTCAATTCCGCCTCGTACAGCCTCGCGCGCAACATGCTCCAGGCGGTCGCTTTGTTCTTATGCTGCGAGCGTTCCTGCTGGCACGACACCGCAATGCCGCTGGGGATGTGGGTAATGCGCACGGCTGAATCGGTCGTGTTAACGTGCTGTCCGCCAGCGCCCGACGCCCGATAGGTGTCGATACGGCAGTCGCTCTCGTTGACTTGGATGTCGATCGTATCGTCGATCACTGGATAAACCCACGCGCTGGCAAAACTCGTGTGGCGACGGGCGTTGGAATCGTAGGGCGAAATCCGCACCAGTCGATGCACGCCCGACTCGGTCTTGAGCCAGCCATAGGCGTTCTCGCCCTTGATCTCGATCGTCGCCGATTTGATGCCGGCTTCTTCGCCAGAGCTCTCCTCGAGCAGCGAAACTTTGAACCCACGCTTTTCCGCCCAGCGCATGTACATGCGCAGCAACATTTGAGCCCAATCCTGGCTCTCGGTGCCGCCGGCCCCGGCATGAACCTCGAGATAGGTGTCGAAGCTATCTGCTTCGCCCGACAGCAATGCCTCGATTTCGCGCTTCTGGCCGACCGCTTGAAGATTACGCAACGACGCCTCGCCTTCGAGGATTGTCGCCTCGTCGGTTTCCATTTCACCAAGTTCGATAAGGGTTGTTGCGTCTTCCAGATCACGTTCGAGGCCGCGATACGAGGCGACTGATTTCTCCAGCGCCGTACGCTCGCGCATGAGCTTTTGCGCCTTGGCAGGATCATTCCAGACGGTCGGATCTTCGGCGCGGTTATTCAGCTCCGAAAGACGGCTCTCGGCGGTATCCCAGTCAAAGATGCCTCCGCAGTAAAGAGAGCGACTCGCGGATATTATCGACAAGTTTTTGATGCTCGGCGCGCATGGCAGCCTCGGTGTTGGATCTGTCAGGAGGTCTCTATAGTCGCATCGGCGGTAAGCGGGCAAGCCGCACCGTCAATAGTTCGGGCCGCGGCCGGTTGCCAATGCGCGATAACCGCCCGGAGCGTAGCCGCCACCACCGCCACCACCGCCAGAACTGACACTCGGACTCGCGCCATCTG
>JANLXZ010000007.1:0-3151 GCA_031365375.1 Hyphomicrobiaceae bacterium
GATGTTCGCGGGTCCACACCGTGTCATCGGAGAACGCAAAAAAATGAGCGTTCGGCTCGCGCGTCAGCATCGATCGCATGGCTAACCGATAATACTCGATCGAACACGTACCATGGACGGCGCTGGCCGATGGGTCGGTGACATAATCGCCGCGACGCACGTGAATGGAGATCGGCATCGGCTGCGCAAGGATATCGCGCGCTATTGCCAGGTTCTCGGTTTCCGAGGGGGCTGAGAATGCAAATGCCTGGCGCACTTCAGATTCGTGGTCCGCGAAATACTTCTCTGACTGCCAATATCCGTAAAGCGTGTGTGGCGGCTGTAAGTCCAAGACCGCAGGGTCAAATTCGAAATGTGGTTGTCGATAGATCGGGATGTCAGGTGTCACCATCGACCGGGTAAAAAGTTTTGAAAGACCTTTGGCCTTGCGTTGAATGCGAGCGTGCGTATGCGGTCCGGCGGTGGTTCCGGCTAGCTCGGGAAACACGTCGAGTTCGAAGTGCCGCAACGAATCTTCCAGGTAGCTGGTAATATCGAGTTCGAGCGGTACATCGCGGCGCAGGCTCAAAGCGTAGCCAGCCGCATATTGAAACATTTGATTGCCAAGGCCGCCGGTCAATCGCGTGACGATTATGCTCAAGCTCTTGGCCCCCGGCGAATTGGTTCGACGCCCTTGCCGGCAACCTTCTCATACCGCGGGAGATTATCGTGCGCGTCGAACCACGCTAACTGTTCGCCGATGTAGGCGTGGCCGGTCGGCGGCCATTGCGGGGGATCGGACAACGTACCGTGAAACAGATGCACCTCTCCCGGCCATCGCGAGCCGGCGTAGGCCATTGGCGATCCACACCGGCTGCAAAAGTAGCGCTCAACACCCGGCGACGACTGGTATACCGCAGGCTCACCCTGGAGATAGCGAAACTGCTCCACGCGGACGCCGACATAGGTCGCGACGACCGACGAGACCGCTCGTCTACAACTCGCGCAGTGGCAGTGCATGACCCACTTCGGCCGACCATCGAATTCGTAGCGGATCGCGCCGCACTGGCAGTGGCCGATAGTGGTCGGTGAAGTTGGCAGGGCGTCCGTCATTCAGCCTCCTGGCGCACACACAACTATGACCTGTGCGATGACCGACATTACCATTGCTCAAACGGATTTCGGCAGAATTACCTACAATTTTACACAAGTCCGCAAGCCGGTATTCAGCAATCTTCTATATCATCGTGCATTGAAGATTGGCGCTGGCGTGTGCAGGCGCAAGGTGGGATCAGATGACAATTGCCGTCAGAACGACCAGGGCGAATTGGGCCGAAGCTCTCGCTCCGCGCAAAGTGCCGTCGTTGATTGGCATCGTAGCTGATCCAGCCGGCGACAATCGTCGCTGGGCACATCGCCGAACAAGCGCGACTGCAGGCTATATTTACGGCGGCGAGATTGTCGATCCGGTCAACTGCGTGATCCTAGATACGTCCTCGACGGGAGCACGCATAGAAGTACGCGCTTTACGGGGCAGCCGATTCCACAACATCAACGATTTGCCGAAGACGTTTACGATCGTGTTCCAGATTGATCGCGTCGCGCTTGATTGTTCGATTGCTTGGCGTCGAGGCAGTGAGCTTGGAATAAAATTCACGTCGCCGGCGCGGACGATAGCCGCGAGGAAGCGCGCGATCGTCGCTACCAGAGGAAAAAAGTAAACTCAAACCAATCGGCTCTGATCCACGGCCGCACCGATGAAGCCCCTGAACAACGGGTGGGGCTCGAAGGGCCGTGATTTCAACTCGGGGTGGTATTGGACACCGATGAACCAGGGATGATCGGGGTATTCGATCGTCTCCGGCAACAATCCGTCGGGCGAGGTGCCGGTAAACGCTAGTCCTGCGCGCTCCAGCCGCTCACGATAAACGGTGTTGACTTCCCAGCGATGGCGATGACGTTCCGAGATGGTCGTCGAGCCGTAGATCGAAGCTATTTTCGAATTGCCGGATAGTTTGGCCTCGAAGGCGCCAAGGCGCATGGTGCCGCCCAGATCGCCGCCGTTGGCGCGGATTTCGAGCTGGCCGTTGTTCATCCAGTCGGTCATTAATGCGACCACCGGTTCACTGGCCGGTCCGAATTCCGTGGAACTGGCATCGGTCACACCGGCGAGATTGCGGGCGGCCTCGATGACTGCCATTTGCATGCCGAAGCAGATTCCGAAGTACGGCACTTTTCGGGTGCGCGCGAACTTCGCGGCGAGGATCTTGCCCTCGGTGCCGCGTTCGCCAAAGCCGCCGGGTACGAGAATGCCGTGCACACCCTCAAGATAGGGTGCGGGATCTTCGCGCTCGAATACCTCGGCGTCGATCCAGTCCAGCTTGACCTTGACGTTGTTGGCGATACCGCCATGTACGAGCGCTTCGATCAGCGATTTGTACGCATCCTTTAGTCCAGTGTATTTGCCGACGATGGCAATCGAAACCTCGCCTTCAGGATTGGCAACGGCGTGACCGATGCCCTCCCAACGGGCGAGATTGGGGCGCGGCGCATCGGCAATTCCAAACGCTGTCAGAACTTGATCGTCGAGCCCCTCGCGGTGGTAGGCCAATGGCACGTCGTAGATCGAGGCGACATCGAGCGCCTGGATCACGGCTTCCTCGCGCACATTGCAGAACAGCGCGATCTTCCGGCGCTCCGATTTCGGCACTTCGCGGTCTGACCGGCATAAAAGGATATCCGGCTGAATACCGATCGAGCGTAGCTCTTTCACCGAGTGCTGTGTCGGCTTGGTCTTCAGTTCGCCGGCACTGGGGATGTAGGGCATCAAGGTGAGGTGGATGTATACGCTCGATCCGCGCGGCAGATCGTTGCCGAGTTGGCGGATCGCTTCGAAGAACGGCAGGCCCTCGATATCGCCAACCGTGCCGCCGATCTCGACCAGAACGAAATCGACGGCCTCGTTACCGGCGGTGACGAAAGTCTTGATCGCATCGGTGACGTGCGGGATCACTTGGACTGTGCCTCCGAGAAAATCGCCACGCCGTTCCTTGGCGATGATTTCCTGGTAGATGCGGCCGGTTGTGATGTTGTCCGACTTCTTGGCCGGAACGCCGGTGAAGCGCTCGTTGTGGCCGAGGTCTAAGTCAGTTTCCGCGCCGTCATCGGTCAC